>DATIXH010000268.1:0-7372 GCA_035518775.1 Candidatus Acidiferrum sp. | reverse complement strand
CAGCTGCGCGTGCTCGAGGCGCGGGCCTATATCGCCGGACAGGAGACCGACCTGATCGCCACCGACAGCATCGGCTCCAAGGGCCTGATGCCGTTCTTCCCCGATTTCTTCATCAAGATCGGGCAGGACTCGGAGAGCTAGCCGGACCCGCGCGTTAGGCGCGGGTCAGCAGGAACGCGAGCGCCACCAGGATCGCCACGACCACGAACGCGGCAACGACGAGGCGGCGGAAGCGCTGCATGGCCGCGTCGCGCGCCACGACGGCGCCCGGATTGATCTCGACCTCGAGCGCATCGACGGCGTCCTTGGCCTCCTTGAGGCCGACGCCGGTTGCCGTGCGATAGACCCTGATCGCCTCGATCTTCCTGCCGGCCGCGAGCAGCGCTGACACCCCCTGCATCGCGTCGGCCGGCGGCGTTGCCGCGGCGCCTGACGGCGGCGGCTTGCCGGCCGCGATCAGCTCAATCGCCTCCTTCGCCTCGGCGAGGCCGGCGCCGGTGGCGTCGCGGTAGAGCTTGATCGCCCCGATCTTGTTGCCGGCGGCGATCGCGGCCTTGATGTCGTCCAACAACTGTTGCAGCGAGGGCGTGTCCATGGCGCGCTCCGGCCGTCAGCGCGGCGTCTTCTCGGGCCAGAGACAGAGGTCCCACAGCACGCACTCAGGACAGCGCGGCGCGCGAGCGCTGCAGATCTCGCGGCCGTGCAGGATCAGGGCATTGCCGAAGGCGGTATGTCGGTTAGCCGGCACCTTGGCGGCGAGAGCGGCCTCGACCTCGTCGGGGTCGTCCGACGCCACCAGGCCCAGCCGGTTGGAGACGCGCAGCACGTGGGTGTCGACGGCGATGGCCTGCTGGCCGAAGGCATTGCCGCGCACCATGTTGGCGGTCTTGCGCCCGACGCCCGGCAGGGTGACGAGTTCTTCGACCGTGCGCGGCACCTCGCCGCCGAAATCTTCGACCAACTTGCGGCCGCAGGCGATGACCGTCTTCGCCTTGTTGCGGTAGAAGCCGGTCGAGCGGATCTCCTGCTCGAAGGTGGCGAGGTCGGCGTCGGCATAGTCGGCGGCCCGCCGGTACTTCTTGAAGAGGGTCTTCGTCACCTCGTTGACGCGCGCATCCGTGCATTGCGCCGACAGGATGACGGCGATCAGCAGCTCCAGGGGATTGTTGAAGCGCAGCGCGATCTTCGGGTCGGGGTAGCGCTGCAGCAGGAGCCGCGCGATCTCGGCCGCATCGGGCGACGATGGCACGGCCTTCGCTTTGGGAGTTGCGCGACGAACCATGGTCTGCCCGGCCCTTGTCTGCCCTCTCGAACGCAGCGATCATCCGACAGATTCCCGACCGTTGCCAGCGATGTTGCGCCATGGCCGGATCGCCTGCGAAGGATCACCGGGACCGCTTCCGCGGCTGCCTGCTCGGGCTCGCCGCCGGGGACGCCGTGGGCACGACCGTCGAGTTCGAGCCGCGCGGCAGCTTCCTGCCGCTCACGGACATGACCGGCGGCGGGCCGTTCCAACTGGAGCCGGGCCAGTGGACCGACGACACGTCCATGGCGCTCTGTCTGGCAACCAGCCTGATCGTACGGCGAGGCTTTGATCCCGCCGATCAGATGAACCGTTATTGCCGCTGGTCGCAGCTCGGCTATCTCAGCAGCAACGGCACCTGCTTCGATATCGGAAGCACCGTGGGGGCGGCCCTGCGCCGCTACCAGACGACCGGCGAGCCTTTCAGCGGCTCGGCCGATCCGCACTCGGCCGGCAACGGGTCGCTCATGCGGCTGGCGCCGGTGCCGATGTTTTTTCACCCCGACCGCGCGCGCATCTGGCACTACTGCGGCGAGAGCTCGCGCACGACGCATGGCGCGCAGGAGTGCATCGATGCTTGCCGGCTGTTCGGGGACATGCTGGCGCGCGCGCTCGACGGCGCCGCGAAGGCGGAGATCCTGTTCTCGCACGAGGCGACAGAGCTTCCGTCCGCCGCGATCCGGGCCATCGCGCAGGGCGCCTATCGCGACAAGACGGCGGACGATATTTCCGGCAGCGGCTATGTCGTGCACTGCCTGGAGGCGGCGCTCTGGTGCTTCCTGACCACGGACTCCTTCGCCGCGGCGATCCTGCAGGCGGCCAACCTCGGCCAGGACGCCGACACCACCGCCGCGGTCTGCGGCCAGATCGCCGGCGCCTACTACGGCGAGTCCGGGATCCCCGCGCACTGGCTCGGACGGCTTACGATGCGGGAGGAGATCGCAGGGCTCGCCGACAAGCTCTATTCCTCCGGCCGAGCGTCGGCGGGCCGATGACGGCGTAGTCCGGTTTTGACGTCTTTTTTGATGCCGACCGGAAGCTGCAGCCACGCATTCCGGCGCTGCCTTAACGACCGGCTGACGCCGCGCCCATACCTATCCTGGCGAGCGAGCGCCGATGGGGCCAAGAGCTGGACGACGCCGACCGGGCCCTGCTCCAGGCCGACCGGGATTCGATCGCGCTGATGCGCGAGCTGCGCGAGGCGTCTGAAACCTGTCGCAGTGCCACCCCCTGACAGCTTCAACCGGAGATGACCATGCCCGATGCCTATGCGGAGATCACGACGGCACAGCCCGCAATCCTCAACCTGTTGATGAATGTCCTCGAGCTGCGCGCTGCCGATCCGCGCCAAAGGGAAATGCGCGACGCCTATCTCTCGCGGCTCGCGCTGTCCAAGGGCGCCCGCATTCTGGAGGCAGGTTGCGGCACCGGCGCCGTTGCGCGCGACCTGGCAGGGCGCTTCATGCCGTGCGACGTGATCGGCTTGGATCCATCGCCGGTGTTCCTTGCCAAAGCCAGAGAGCTGGCTGCGGCAGTCTCCAATCTTCGCTTCGACCAGGGCGACGCGCGCGATCTTCCCTACGATACCGGCAGCTTCGACGCCGTCGTCTTCCATACCTGCCTCTGCCATATCCCGGATGCGGCGAAGGCACTGCGGCAAGCCTTTCGCGTCCTGGGCCCCGGCGGCCAGCTGGCCGTCTTCGACGGCGACTATGCGACCACGACCTTCGCCGTCGGCGCATGACCCCCTGCAGGGTTGCGCCGACGCCGCCGTAGCGGCGCTCGTGCACGACCGCTGGCTCGTCCGCCGGCTCCCGTCGCTGGCGCGCGCTGCCGGCTTCGAGATCGAACGCTTCGACAGCCACGGCTACGCGCAGACGACCGAGCCCGACTACATGCTGACCCTGGTGGACCGCGGCGCCGATGCGCTGGTCAACTCGGAGCGAATCGATCCGACGCTGGCCGACAGCCTGAAGCGGGAAGCCCGGCGCCGCGTCGACACCGGCGAATTCTTCGGCTTCATCGGCTTCGCCAGCTTGATCGCGCGCAAACCAACACAGCCGGTGGGGCAGTGCCAATGACATCGCAGCGGTCGGTCCAGCGATGCGCGCTGCGCCGGGCTGGAGGTATGGCCCGGCAAGGCGCCGCAGCGCGGCCGATGCGACACCATGGGGCCGCCGATGATAGAATGAAGCCCGGCGCGCATGGTGCGAACGCGGGGCGGCGATGCGAAAGCGCGGCTACGTCTTCGGTGGGGCAGCAGCCATCGTGATTGCGGCGGCCGGCGCGGCGATTGCCTGGTTTCACCCGCGCCTCAACCTCCCTTTCGCGAGGACGACCTGCGACACCGCGGTGCCGTCCTATTGGCCGGATACCGAGCTGGCCCAGGCGGCGCTGCGTTTCGTCAAGGAGATCGTCGCCGGCGACGCAGACGCCGCCTACGCGGAGCTGACCGCCGATTCACGGACGGCCACGCGGCCGGCGAAGCTGCGGCGGAGCATGCATGACATCGTCGCGCCGGCGGGACCGCTCTCCGATGTTCACCTGACCGAGATGTACCGGATCAACGTTGCGTTCGGGCCGCAACGGAACCAGGTGATGTGCGCCAACTCGATGCTACCGGAGGACCGGATCGCCGTCACCGTCACTTCGGCCGCCAAGCAGGCCTATGTCGTCGTCGAGGCCCATGCGAAGACCATGGATTGGACGTTCATCCTGTGGTTCGTCCATGAGCAAGAGTGGCGCGTCCAGGCCATAAACGTCGGCCCCACGAAACTGGGCGGACGATCGGCCGAGGATACGTGGCAGCAGGCCCGCGGCGAGCGCAATCGCAATCACGCCTTCAACGCGACCATACTCTATAACGTGGCCATTCAGCTGGCCGACCGCGGACCGAACTTCCACCTCACTCTGCAGCAGCGTATCCGAGACGAGCTGGCGAAGCTGGCGGCTCCCCGCGAACTGCAGGGCAGCATGCCGCTTACTTGGCATTTCGCAGGGCCTGACCACTACAAGATCGCGTGGATCGGCGCGACGGCGTTCGACGACAAGATATACCTCTCGATCGTGCAGATGATGGAACCGTGGCCGACGGATCAGGACGCGGACCGCCGCAACCGGCGGCTGATCGCCGATCTCGGGAGCGCCTTTCCGGAATACGCATCGGCCTTTGCGGGCGTGACGGTCACGGCGCGCGACGCGGGCGGCAGCCACCTCCTCCAGACCGCCGTTCCGCCGGTCGCCGCGGCGCAGTGACCAACGGCCGCCGACCGGACGTGTGAACAGGTCGCGCTATGACTCGGTGGCGTGCCGAATGCACGCGCGACATCGTCCGGCCACGGAAAAGCCACAGCCGCCAGCGCGCGAATCATATTATCGCGCGCCTGGACAGATACGTGGGATGTCGGGGCAGCGGATTGGTTCGCGCGTGCAGTCATTGAGTGCGAAGGGCGAGCGGGCGGCAGCGTCCACCACCGTCATGCCCTTTCAGATCCGCGGCCGGTCCTTCACCGCCGTCGTGCTGGAGCTGGCCGGCGCGGCCGATCAGGCCTTCTATGCGGCACTCGACGCGCTGTTGCAGCAGGCGCCGCATTTCTTCACCAACGCCCCGTTCGTCATCGATCTCGACAAGGCCGCCAGCCTGCAGCTGAACGGCGATTTCACCCGACTGGTGCGCGAGCTGCGCGGCCGCAAGCTGTCGGTCATCGGCGTCCAGAACGGCAGCATGGGTCAGAACGCGGCGGCGCTCGGCGCCGGCCTCATCGCGCTGCAGGGCGGCCGCGACGTGCCGGCGGAGCGCGACGGCGGCCGCGGCTCCGCCGCCGCAAGCACGCCCGAGCCGGCGCCCGCGACCCTGCTCATCACCGAGCCCGTGCGCTCGGGCCAGCGGATCTTCGCGGATCGCGGCGATCTCGTCGTGGTGAACTCAGTCTCCTCAGGCGCCGAGCTCATCGCCCAGGGCAGCATCCATGTCTATGGCCGCCTGCGTGGCCGGGCGCTGGCCGGGGTCAATGGGGACAAGACGGCGCGCATCTTCTGTCAGAGCCTGGAGGCGGAGCTCGTCGCCATCGCCGGCCTCTATCGGACGAGCGACGATCTCGGCCCCGCCGTCCGGCAGCAGCGCGTGCAGGCCTTCCTCCGGGACGAGAGGCTGTGCCTCGAACCCCTCAAATAACCTCAGCATCGAGAGGAGCATCTCTTGGCCAAGATCATCGTTGTGACTTCCGGCAAGGGCGGCGTCGGCAAGACGACGTCGACCGCCGCCATCGGCGCAGGCCTGGCGCTGCGCGGGCACAAGACCGTCGTCATCGACTTCGACGTGGGTCTGCGCAACCTCGACATGATCATGGGGTGCGAGCGGCGCGTCGTCTTCGACTTCATCAATGTCATCCAAGGCGACGCCAAGCTGAAGCAGGCGCTGATCAAAGACCGGCGCCTCGACAACCTGTCGATCCTGCCGACCTCGCAGACCCGCGACAAGGATGCGTTGACCCGCGACGGCGTGGAGCAGGTGCTGACCGAACTGCGCGAGGAGTTCGACTATGTCATCTGCGACAGCCCAGCCGGCATCGAGCGCGGCGCGCATCTCGCCATGTACTTCGCCGACGAGGCGGTCGTCGTCACCAATCCCGAGGTGTCGTCGGTGCGCGACAGCGACCGCGTGCTCGGGCTGCTGAGCAGCAAGACGTACCGCGCCGAGAAGGGCGAGGCGGCGGTGAAGCCGCATCTGCTGCTGACGCGGTACGACCCGCAGCGCGTCAGCAGGGGCGAGATGATGAAGGTGGAGGACATCCTGGAGATCCTCGCGATTCCGCTCCTCGGCATCATTCCGGAGAGCCCGACGGTGCTGCGCGCCTCCAATGTCGGCACGCCGGTCGTGCTCGACCCGAAGTCGATCGCCGGCAAGGCCTATGAGGACGCCGTCTCGCGCCTCATCGGCGAGCAGCTGGAGACGCGCGTCCGGCCGATGGAGCGGCCGGGCCTCTTCCAGCGCCTGCTCCGCAGGACGGCGTAGCGATGTTCGGCTTCCTCCGCCGGCCGCGTCGGGCCACCTCCGCGCAGACCGCCAAGGAGCGGCTGCAGATCCTGCTCGCCCATGAGCGCATCGACCGCTCGAGCCCCGACTATCTGCCGCTCCTGCAGCGCGACATCCTCGACGTCATCAAGCGCTATGTGCGGGTCGACGGCGACCGGGTCGACATCAAGCTCGAGCGCGGCAACGAGATCTCCACGCTCGAGATCAACATCGAGCTGCCCGGTGCCCGCACGCTCCACGCCAGCAGCGCGGCCTGAGGTGAGGAGGCGACAGTTTTCCTGAACTCGGAGTGACAGACCTTCCTTGATTGTCATGCCGGCGAAAGCCGGACTCCATAGACACAGGCCTCTGGAATATGGTCCCCGGCTTTCGCCGGGGTGACAACCGAGGTTTGATGCCTTCATCAACGGAAAAGCTGCTCTAGCCGCACTCCACGATCAGCCGAGGCACGCCGCCGCGCAGGCGTCGAGGATCGCGTCGATGTCGAGGCGGTAGTGGCGGTAGAGGTCGGGGAGATCGCCGGACTGGCCGAAATGCTCGACACCGAGCGGGCGGACGCGGTGGCCGCGCACGCCGCCAAGCCAGGACAGCGTGGCCGGGTGGCCGTCGATGAGCGTGACCAGGCCGGCGTCGGGTGCCAGCGGCGCCAGCAGTTCTTCCACGTGGGCGACCGAGTCGCGATGGCCGGCCTGGCGAGCGCGCTCTGAGGCGTGCCAGCCGGCGTTCAGTCGGTCGGCCGAGGTCACGGCGAGCAGGCCGGCGCCGGGGATCTCTTCGACGATCTGGCTATGTGCCTCAACGGCCTCGGGGGCGATGGCGCCGGTGTAGATGATGGCGAGACGCGCGCCGGGCGCAGGCGGGCGGAGCCAATAGCCGCCGGCGATGATGGCGTCGCGGGCTGCGTCGTCGACGCTGCGCTCGGGCTGCGCGAGCGTGCGGGTGGAGAGGCGCAGATAGACCGAGCCGCCCTTCACGTCGTGGAACCACTGGCTGTCGTCGACCGGCGCACTGCCGTCGCGCTGCAGGTAGTCGAA
>DATIXH010000267.1:0-11890 GCA_035518775.1 Candidatus Acidiferrum sp. | reverse complement strand
CCGCTGCCCTATCGCACGCCCTATCGTACCCGCCGCGTGCCGGTTGCGCAGGATATCAACTGGGAAGTCTTCCCGCGCCAGGAGCAGGCCTTCCACGGCCTGGGCGACAATCCCGTCGCGTTTCCGGAGATCGAATCGACTTACGACGAGAAGACGGCGAAGGACGAGGCCGCCCGCTGCTATCGCTGCGACGCCGAGACCGGATCCCACGATTACAGCGTGCGCACGCGCGAAGACATCTTCGTCATGGCCCGCACGCGGCCGGACGATGCGGCGACGCAGAAGGCGATCTTCGCGAAGCGCCTGCAGCAGCGGCCGAACCCCTATCCCGAGGGGCACAAGCCCTCGCTCGACGATCTCGTGTTCCTGGCCGCCAACCTCTCGCGCCTGGTGATCGATCCCTATCGCGACGCCTGCAACATGCGCTCGGAGATCGGCGACTCCCTCACGCTCGAGCTGCCCTTCCTGGTGACGGGCTTCGACGAGGTCTCGTCTGAGCTGAGAAGCGCCCTTGGTCAGGCGCTCGCGAAGGTCGGCTCCGGCTATGTCGGACGGGCGGCGCTGCCGGGGGGCGCACCCTGGCTCCAGCTCGTCGTCGACGGGCAGAGCGCGCCCGATCCGGCAGCGGCCGGCCACATCCATCTGCGCCCGGACGGCTTCAAGCCGTTCGAGGTAAAGCGCGTCGACGGCAAGCTCATGGGACTCGTCGCGCGCTCGAGCGAGCTGGAGGCGGCGATTCCGTTCGCCCTCGACAGGGGCTTCGACCTGCTGCTGCTCGATGCCACGCCGGGCATGAGCCGTCCGTGGTCGGAACTGGCCGCATCGCCCGACTTCACGGTCATGCGCGACGCCATCCGCATCCTCCGCCGCCTCAACCGCGAGGAGGACCTGCAGCTGCTGTACTTTGGCGGCGCGCGCTCCGGCACGGACGGCGCCAAGCTCGTCTGCCTCGGGGCCAACGCGGCGGTGATTGGGGTCGCCATGGCGCTGGCCCTCGGCGGCGAGATCATCGGTCGGGACATCCGCTTCTACGGCGACCGCAGCGAGGCCGACCGGATCGACGCCGCCGCCTGCCTGCTGCAGGCGCTGTCGGCCGAGGCCTCCATCATGGCCCGCTGCACCGGCAAGACCGACGTCCACAATCTCGAGCCGGAGGACCTGCGCTCGATCACCCTCGCGACGGCGGAAGCCACCGGCATCCCGCTGGCCGGCGCCCGCCGGCCGCTGGCTGCACCCGCGGAGTAGCGAGCACCCCCGCGCCTTTGATCGAGGTCAAGGCGCGCCGCCGCGCTATCGCCTATTCGAGGCCGCATGGAAAACCTGATGCGGACGATCCTTGCGCTCGCGGCGCTGGCCGCCTGCCCCCTGTCGGCCCAGGCCGCCACGCTGACAGCGGCCGATGGCAAGTCGCTGGCTGAGCAATATTGCTCTGCCTGCCACCGTGTCTCCCGGGAGCAGGACCAGCCGCCGGCTGTCGCCGTCGACAGCAGCCCGGGTGCCGAGACGGTCCAGGCGCCCAGCTTCGCGCGCATCGCCGCCAAGCCGGACCGTACGGCAGCACAGCTGCGCGAGCGCATCATGAACCCGCACTACCCGATGCGGGAGCAGCAATTCATACCGGAAGAGCTGGACGCCATCGTCGCCTACATCCTGTCGCTGCGCGCCGCCGGCGCGGGAGAGGATTGGTAGGGGCGGAGTTCCGCCCTGTTACAAATTGATGCAACATTTTTCAGGCGCGACATAGCCCCGGAAAAGCAAGGGCGTATCACACCCGGCATACGAGTACCGGAGACCGAGTTCTGGTCTTCGGCAGTGGACCGGCCGAAGCCGTCGAAAAGAGTGCGGGTCGCACGGTTCCGGCCGGTTCAGATCAAGGGGCGAACAGCCCGAAGTCGGGCCGCCCCACCTGGTGTGAGGGGTTGTGTCGTCGATGTATCCGGTCCGCCAGGTATCCTCGGGTAGGTTGGAAGCGGCGACCCATTCCCCCTTCGAAATCGGCGGGTTAAGCCGCCGTTACCGTTCCCGCCACCGCCGCCGCCTCGCCGGCTCCTCCTATGGCGACGCGGTGCTGGCAATGGCCGTCAAACTCGACGGTTTCTTGGCTGTATTCCCCCGCAATGTGACGCTGCGCACAACGCCCCCCGGCGCGGCGTCTTATGTTTCCATTAACCAACAACTCATAGGTTCTTAACACTCCGGGGGTGACCATGATCGCGTGGCTTGCATTTAGAGGATGGTATCCCATGGTTAGTCCGACAGTTCGTTTATTTCCCCAGGATCGCGCTGCCACGGACAGAGCGCCCGAGGCGGCTCAGCCGCCCGCCGTCGCCACTTTGATGTCGCGCCTGCAGCAGGAATTTGCCGCTCCCGCCGCAAGCGCAGCGGTTGCTCAAGGCCCGCAGATCGCTTTCCTGTCTCGCGCGGTCGTGCTGCAGGCCATCGGCGCCGCCATGGTGGCGGGCCTGTGGATCGCCGGCCTCGCCGGCAAGCCGTTCGAGGGCAACAACGGCCCGCTCTGCTGGATCATCATCGGCATGGGCCTGCTGGGCATCGGCTGCGTCTTCACGCAACGCTGGAACGACGTGCAGTGGCTGGCCACCCATGTCGTGCGCATCGGCCTGCTCGGCACCGTCGTCGGCCTGATCATCGCCTTCTCGGCGGCCGCTCAGGGCGGGTCGAACAACCCCGACGAGATCAAGCCGATGATCGGCGCGGTCGTGAACGGCATGTACGTGTCGCTCTATGCCACGCTGCTGGGCATCGGTACCAACCTGTGGCTCAAGATCAACCTGCGCCTGCTGGGCAACTTCCATGGATGAAGAAACCCTCACCGTCTGGCTGGACACCGCCCTCTTGATGCTCGGCGGGTTCATCCTGATGACGGTGTTGATGCTGTCGGTGATCAATCCGCCGGCGAAGTCGGCGGAGACGGTGGGCGAGCAGTCGCCCGGCAACGTGATCGTCGAAGCGCAGTGGGCCGATGGCGTCGACGCCGACGTGGATCTCTGGGTCGAGGCCCCCAACGACAAGCCGGTCGGCTACTCCAACAAGAGCGGCCGGGTCTTCAATCTCCTGCGCGACGATCTCGGCAAGGCGCAGGACGTCACCGACTACAACTACGAGGTCGCCTACAGCCGCGGCATGCCGGCCGGCGAATACATCGTCAACGTGCATATGTATCGCGGCATCGGCGTCACCTATCCCATCAGTGTGAAGCTGGTGGCGAGCGTGAAGGACGATCCGCAGGACACCGCGCAGCAGATCGTCACCACCACCGTTCAGCTCCATCACGAGAACGAGCAGGTGACGGCCTTCCGGTTTTCCCTGGATAGTCACGGCCACCTGGTTCAGGGTAGCGTGAACAACCTGTACAAGGAGCTGCGGGTCGCCGCCCAATGATCATCTCGGCCGCCGCCGTCGGGTTCGCGCTTCTCCTGGGTGCCTTCATCTTCCTGGTGCTGCCGCGGGCTCGCCTGTGGCAGCGGGCCACCTCCGCCACCTTGTTCCTGGTGTTGATCGCCGTCGTCTATGGCAGCTCCATCGAGCTGCTGAGCCGCCCGAAGCCGCTGCGGCTGGAATTGTGGCAGCAGGCCGACAAGGCGAAGGTCCTCGCCGCCACCATGCGCGAAGGCGAGGCCATCTACGTCTGGCTGCAGTTCCCGGGCGCCGACGAGCCGCGCGCCTACGTGCTGCCCTGGGACATGAAAATGGCGCAGCAGCTGCAGAACGCCATGCAGGAAGGTCAGGCCAACGGCACCGACGTCAACATGTCCAAGCCGTTCGAAGCCGGGCTCGACGATCGCGAGCCGAAATTCTACGCCACGCCGCAGCAGGCGCTGCCCGACAAGAACTACAGCGGCGGCGACACGCTGGTCTTCGAGCCGCCGCAGCCCAGCAACTGAGCGCCGTCAGGCGGTCAGCAGGTAATAGCCGCAGCCCAGCAGCGCCGAGGCCGCCAGCGTCGGCAGCATTCCCACCTTGAAGCGGAACATCGCGATCGCGGCTCCGGCCGCGAGCGCCAGCGATGGCCACTGGATCGTGTGCAGGATCGGCAGCCAGAGTCGCAGCCCGGCCGCCGCCGTCTCCCGCACCTCGGCGAAGATCGTGTGCAGCGCGAACCAGACGGCGAGGTTGAGAATGACTCCGACGACGGCCGCGGTGATCGCGGACAGGGCGGCGTTGAGTCGCCGGTCGGCGCGCAAGCGCTCGACATAGGGCGCGCCCAGGAAGATCCAGAGAAAGCAGGGCGTGAACGTTACCCACAGCGTGAGCGCGGCCGCCAGGGTGCCTGCCAGCCAGGGCGGGAGCAGGCCCGGATCGCGATAGCCGGCCAGAAAGCCGACATATTGCAGCACGAGGATCAGCGGCCCCGGCGTCGTTTCGGCCATGCCCAGCCCGTCCAGCATCTCGCCCGGCCGCAGCCAGCCGAGGCCGGTCACCGCCGCCTGGGCGACATAGGCGAGGACGGCATAGGCGCCGCCGAAGGTGACGACGGCCATCTTGCTGAAGAACACGGCGATCTGGCTGAACACGTCGCCGCCGCCGCGCCAGAGCAGGAGCGCGGCCACCGGCCCCAGCCAGAGTGGCAGCCAGACCGCGAGCACGCGGATCGCGCGCCGGACAGACGGCTGGGTGTGATCGGCACGACCGGCGGAAAACATCGCGTCGATCGCGGTATCCGCCGGCCCGGCTTCGCCGTCCGCGCTCGCTTTCTTTGCCGTCAGTGACAGACCGGTGAAGCGGTCGGCCAGGTAGCCGATGACTCCGGCACCCAACACGATCAGCGGGAAGGGCAGGTCAAGGAAGAAGATCGCGACGAACGCCGCCGCCGCCAGGACGAGGGCAAAGCGGCTGGTGAGGGCGCGCTTGCCAATCCGCTCGAGCGCATGCAGCACGATCGCCAGCACGGCCGGCTTGATGCCGAAGAAGATGCCGGCGACGAGCGGCACCTCCTGATATCCCGCATAGAGCAGGCTGAGGCCCAGCATGACGACGGCGCCGGGCAGAACGAAGAGCGTGCCCGCGACGATGCCGCCCCAGGTCCGATGCAGCAGCCAGCCGATGTAGGTCGCCAGCTGCTGCGCCTCCGGCCCCGGCAGCAGCATGCAGTAGTTGAGCGCGTGGAGGAAACGCTGCTCGCCGATCCAGCGCTTCTCGTCGACGAGGATGCGATGCATGGTCGCAATCTGCCCCGCCGGACCACCGAAGCTGAGGAGGCCGACCTTCATCCACACCTTCAGTGCGTCGCGGAAGGCGACGCCGGCGGGCGCGGCAGCCGGGCGTTCGCCCACGACCGTATCGGCGTGTGATGGCGTCAAGACGGCTGCTCCTTTCGCGGCGTCTTTGCCGAAGAGCGGCGCTTGCGTCGGAAATAGGTGAGAAGGTCGTCGAACACGCCGGCGCTGCGTGCGAGCCGTGCGTCATCGTCGTCGTTCGCCATGGCGATGCCGGCGATCACCTGCGCGATGCCGGGCGCCTCCGGCCGGTCGAACTTCCTGTCCTTGATGTCGATGTCGTGGACGATCTCGCCGATCTGGCGAAGCGCTGGTTCATCCAGCCCGGCGCGGTCCAGCAGCACTTCGAACGTGCAGCGATCGCCGTCGTGCGTGAACTCGGCCTCGACCATGTCGAAGCGGAGCTCGCCGGCCTCCGGACGGTAGGATTGGCTCGCCACGAACTTGAAGCGCGCCCCGGGATCGATGAACTGCCGGATGAGCCAGGCGCAGGCCATCCGGTCCACATGCACGCCGCGGCGGGTGACCCAGGTCTTGCCGGTCAGATCGGCAGGGGCGCTCGCTCGAGATGTCATGGCTTTCCCCTCCGCGGCCGGCAACAGTCGGCCCTCGATATCCGCGACGAGGCTCTCCGCCGTCTGGCGGCCGCTGGCGCCGAAGAAATCGATCTCGGCGACCTGGGCCAGCCGCTTGCGCAGGCGCTTGACGCGTCCGGCGATCTCGGTCCGCGCGTCCTCCGACAGGCCGCCGGTATTGCGCGTGCCCTCCGCGAGCCCGCGGGCTTCGTCGGCGATCTCACGGTAGTCGGTGTCGCGGGTCTCGTCGAAGAGCGCGCGGATGTCCTGATCGCTGAGTCCGTCGATCATCCGGGCTTCGCAGATGCAGGCTTCGCCGCCGCCGTCGGTGATCTCGCGCAGCAGCCATTCGAAATCCTCACGCGTCTCGTCGCCGGCGGGGAGGGCATAGACGGAATTCTTGATTGCCACGGCGCCGAGATCCTGCAGCCGGCGCCAGATCCGCACGCGGAAATAGGCAGGTTTCGGCGGCAACTGGTGCAGCAGCAGCAGCCAGGGGCGGACGTCAGCCATCGGAGCTATCGATTTCATGATACACTCATATCAAATATTGACAAGGATAGCAACATATGTATCATGAAACTCGTTGTGGAGTTCTCCCATGCCCCACCGAATCAGGTCCCTCTCGTTCAAACCGCACCGGCTGGATGGCCTGTCGCAGCGTCTGATCGATAGTCACTACGAGAATAATTACGGTGGTGCTGTCAGGCGACTGAATGCCATCGACCGCCATCTCGCCGATCTCGACCCCGCGACAGCGCCGAACTTCCTGCTGAACGGCCTGAAGCGCGAACAGCTGATCGCCGCCAACTCGGCCATCCTGCACGAGATCTACTTCGATGGCCTCGGCGGCAGCGGCGAGCCCGACGGTGACCTGGCCGCCGCGCTCGAGCGCGATTTCGGCAGCGTCGCCCGCTGGCGGGCGGAGTTCGTCGCGATGGGCAAGGCGCTGGCCGGCGGCTCGGGTTGGGTCCTGCTGTGCTGGTCGCGCGCCCTGGATCGCCTCGTCAACCAATGGGCAGCCGACCACGCGCACCTGCTCGCCGGCGCTGACATCCTGCTCGCGCTCGACATGTAACGAGCACGCCTATCATCTCGACTTCGGCGCCAACGCCGGCGGCTATGTCGACGCCTTCATGCGTAACCTGCGCTGGGATTGCGTCGCCGGCCGCCTGCGGCTGGCCCGCGAGGCGCCATTTCCGACGGCACGCGAAGCGGCGCTTCCCGCCGTTTCAGTCGAGGAGCTGCGCGACATGCTCGAACGCGGCGACAAGGTCGCCGTCATCGATGCCCGCCTGGCCGATGACTTCGAGGCGGGGAAGGACGCGCTGCCCACCGCAAGGCACATTGATCTTGATCGCATCGCCGAGGCCGCGGCCGACCTGCCGCGCGACGTCCCCGTCGCCGTCTATTGCGTCTACGGTTTCTGGGTGAGCCAGGACGCCGTGGCCGCGCTGCGGGCGCGCGGCGTCGATGCCCGCGTCGTCAGCGGCGGCATCGCCGCCTGGCACGCCATGGGCGGCGCTGGAGCGCCGAAGCCTGCAGTCGGGGCGCGCACCTAGTCAATTGTCGGGAGGATAGCCGTCATGAAATGGGTCACACGCGAACGCCCGAAGATCGATCGCATCGCCTGCCCCTGGCTAGTCGTGCGGTTCATCGACAAAGCGCCGGAGTTCTTGTTCGTCCCGCCGGACGAGGTCCTCCCGGTTGCCGCCAGGACCGGTGCCATTCCGTATGACGTCCCGGATGTCGAGCTGTCGCATGACGGCCCGCTCTGCAGCTTCGACGCCTTCTTGAAGAAGTACCGGCTGGATGATCCGGCCCTGCATCGTCTTGCGACCATCATCAGGGGCGCGGATACGGGCCATCCCGAGCTGACGCCGCAATCTCCGGGGCTCCTCGCCGTCTCGCTGGGCCTCTCGCACAACTTCCCCGACGACCGCGAGATGCTCCGCCACGGCCTTGTCATGTACGACGCGCTCTACAGCTGGGCGCGATCGCTGCAGGGCGAGACGCATGGCTGGCCGCCCGCGGCCCCACTGAACCCGACCCACTGACATCCGGAGGATGCTCGATGCTTGCGAGTGAACCCTTCCCGATCTCCTTCAACAGGTACCGCGTCCTGACCTGGCCGCCGACGCGAGCCGATCGCTGGCGTGCCAACCTGATCGCTGCGATGGCGGCGCTCGTTTTGTGGAGGGAGCGTGGCCGCGGTCGGCGCGTCCTTGCCGGGCTCGACGACCACGAACTGCGCGACATCGGCGTGACGCGCGCGCAAGCTCAGCTGGAGAGCGCGAAGCCGTTCTGGATGCCTTAGCCGGGGGGCCGATCGCCTGGCAGACTCAGGATCAGCTGCGCGATCGTAGCGCCGATCGGTGCCGGCTCGGGAATGACGTGCACGGCCCCGGCCCGCTCCAGCTCGGCAGCGTGCGCCTCGTCGTAGGCGCGGGCGAGGATCGGAAGCCCGGGCAGGACGTAGTGGAGGAGGGCGGTTAACTGCAGGGCGACCTTCGGGTTGTCGACCGCGACGACGAGCGCGCGCGCCCGCTCGACCGCGAACGCCTCCAGGATCTCCGGCCGGTCGGCGTCGCCGAAATGCACCGGCAGACCCTGTCGCCGCGCCTGGGCGGCGCGGTGCGGATCGAGATCGAGGGCGACCCAGCCAATGCCGGCGGCCGTCAGGCGCTGTGCCACCGCGCGACCGACGCGCCCGTAGCCGGCGATGATAACGTGGTCCTGCAGGCCGGCGGTTTCCGGTTGCGCCGCCTCGGCGCGGCCGTAGGTGCGGCGCTCGATGCGCGGCGCCAGGAGGCGGCCGGCCTCGGCCAGAAGTGGCGTCAGCATCATCGAGAGGATGACGACCACGACCAGCTGCTGGCGGTCGTCCAGGCTGAGGATCCGCGCGCCGAAGCCGACCCCCAGCAGCACGAAGGCGAACTCTCCGCCCTGCGACAGCAGCAGGCCGAGACGCAAGGCCTGGCCTGTCGGCAGCATGATCAGCCACGCGAGGGCCGCCGTGATGGCGCTCTTGCCGACGATCAGGGCCAGAGTGAGCGGCAGGACCGTCGCGATCTGCGCGCGCAGCACGGTCGTGTCGAGCGACATGCCCACGGCCATGAAGAACAGCCCGAGCAGCAGGCCGCGGAACGGCTGGATCTCGACGGCGACCTGGTGCCGGTAGGGCGATTCCGCGACCAGCATGCCCGCCAGCAGCGCGCCGAACGCCATGGAGAGACCGGCGGCCTGGGTGGCGATGCCCGCCGCGAGCACGACCAGCAGCGTCAGCGCCGCGAAGATCTCCGGCCGCCTCGCCGCCGCCACCGGCGCGAAGACCGGCCGCAGCGCCAGCCGCCCGACCCCCAGGATGAGCGCCATCGCCAAGACCGCCTTGAGGAGCGCGAAGCCGAGGGCGGCGGCGACCGAGTCCGGGCCCTTCTCGAGCGCCAGGACGCCGACGATCAGGGGACCGACGACGAGGTCCTGCAGGATCAGGATGCCGAAGGCCGCGCGCCCGAACCGGCTGTTGAGCTCGCGCCGGTCGGACAGCAGGCGCAGCACGATCGCGGTCGACGACAGGGAGAGCGCGCCGCCGACGAGAATGGCGGCGCCGACGCTGCCGCCGAAGCCGATGATGACCACTGCAACCGCTGCGCCCGTGAGCAGGATCTGGCCGCCGCCGAGCAGCAGGATGGCGGGCGGCATCACGCGGATGCGCTCGAGCGGCAGCTCGAGGCCCACGGTGAAGAGCAGGAAGACGACGCCCAGCTCGGCCAGCGTCTGCGTCGCGGCGACGTTGCTGACGAGCGCGAAGCCGGCCGGACCGATGACGAGACCGGCGACGAGGTAGCCGAGGACCGGGCCGAGCTTCAGCCGCTCGGTCAGCAGCACGCCGCCGATGGCGGCGGCCAGCACGATGGCGGCGTCGACGATGAAGTTCTGCTCGGGCATGGCGGCGCTCTCCGCCGCCAGACATAACCCAGGGCCTTGGCGTTCACCAAGGGCCCCGGGAGGCGCCTTGTGTCGCGCGCTAGCTGCCGACGACGATATCGGCGCCGACGGTAATGGCGTCGGTGGTGTTGAGCGTGGCGATGACGCTCTCGAAGCTGCCGTTGCCGTCGGCATCGAAGCGCACGTCGACGCTGGTCGCGTGCGTATCGATCGAGAGGTGCGCCGCCCGGTTGGCCGCGGCGATGCCGAGCGAATCGAAGAGTGCGTCGAGGTTGAGCACGTCCTGGCCGCTGGAGGCGTTGCCGTCGAACCCGTTGACGACGTCGGTGCCGTCGAGTGCGGAGGTGTAGCGCACCGTGTCGTTGCCGGAGGAGACGTCGATCTGGTCGTTGCCGCTGCCGCCGACCAGCGTGTCGTTGCCGGCGCCGCCGATGAGGGTGTCGTTGCCGGCGCCGCCATCGAGCAGGTTGGCCGCGCTGTTGCCGGTGATGACGTTGTGAAGCGCGTTGCCCGTGCCGTTGATCGCGGAAGTGCCGGTCAGCGTCAGGCTCTCGATGTCGCCCTTCACGGTCGTGCCGTTGGCGGTCAGGTTGTAGGTGATGGAGCTTTCGACCGTGTCGACGTCGCCCGCATTACCGCTCGATTCGTCGACGACGTCGGTGACATTGCTGACGACGTAGTGGTCATGGCCCGTGCCGCCGACGAGCGTATCGGCGGCGTTGCCGCCGATCAGCGTGTCGCTGCCGGCGCCGCCCTCCAGCCGGTCGGCCCCGCTCCCGCCGTTCAGGGCGTTGTCGGCGCCGTTGCCGGTGATGAGATTCGCCGACGAGTTGCCGGTGCCGTTCACGGCCCCGCTCAGCAGGATCAGGTTCTCCACGTTGCTGGCGAGCGTGTAGCTCGCGGCCGTGCTCTGGACCGTATCGGTGCCGGCGCTGGAAGCCTCCGTCGTCACGTCGCCGGCAAGGTTGACGACATAGGTGTCGTCCCCCAGGCCGCCGACCAGCGTGTCGGCGCCGTTGCCGCCGTCGAGCAGGTTCGCGCTCTCGTTGCCGGTGATCATGTTGGCGAGGTCGTTGCCCGTCCCGCCGATGGCGCCGGCCCCGGCCAGCAGGGTGAGGTTCTCGACGAACGGATCGGCCAGGACGTAGCTGACGGTGCTCTTGACCGTATCGGTGCCGCCGCCGGTGATCTCGATCACGCTGTCGGCGCTGTTGTCGACCAGGTAGGTATCGTTGCCCTTGCCGCCCTCGAGGGTGTCGGCGCCGCCCTTGCCGTCCAGCACGTTGGCGCCGTCGTTGCCGACGAGGTGGTTGGCGCCGCCGGTGCCGGTCGCGTTGATGGCGCCGGTGCCGGCGAGCGTCACGTTCTCGACACCGGCATAGGCGGCCAGCGACAGGTCGATGCTGATCGTGGCCCGGATGGTGTCGCCGCTGTCGCCACCGGTCTCGCTGATCTTGTCGCTGGCGCTGTCGATGACGTAGGTGTCGTTGCCGATGCCGCCGACGAGGCTGTCGTTGCCGGCGCCGCCGTCGAGCGTGTCGTTGCCGTCACCGCCCGTGAGCGTGTCGTTGCCGCCGAGGCCGCTCAACTGGTCGTTGCCGGCGCCGCCGCCCAGGGTTTCGGCGCTGGCAGTCCCGGCAAGAGTCTCGTTGCCGGACGGATCGGGTGGCGGCGGCGGCGGAGCGCCGACATTGACGAAGCTGTAGTCGGCGGCGTTGACCGCGCCGTTGATCGTGAAGGTCTCGGTCCTGCCGCCGTCGACGATCTGCCAGGTGTTGCCCGACGTGTTCGTCAGCACGGCGGCGGAGCTGAAGCCGTCGAACTTGATGCTGTCGCCGGCGCTGCTGCCGTTGCCGGTGAAATCGCCGATGACGTCGCCGTTGGCCTGGCCGGCCTTGAGGACGAATGTGTCATTGCCCGCACCGCCGGTGAGCGTGTCGGCGCCGGCGCCGCCGTCGAGCAGATTGGCGCCCTTGTTGCCCGCGATGACGTTCGCGAGAGCGTTGCCGGTCCCCGACAGATCCTCGGTCCCCAGCAGCGTCAAGCCGACCAGGTTGGCGCCCATGATCAGGCTGGCGGAGCAGGCGACCGCCGTGGTGCCAAGCAGGTCGAGCTTGATGTTGCGGTTCGCCA
>DATIXH010000266.1:0-21131 GCA_035518775.1 Candidatus Acidiferrum sp. | reverse complement strand
AGTCCTGCCGTTCTGGTTCGCGCTGGTGCTACCCGACGACCTGCGGCTGCTCGTGGTGTTCCGCATTGTGCGCTTCTTCAAGATCGCGCGCTATTCGCCGGCGATGCGCTCGCTGCTCGACGTGCTTTACCGCGAGCGCCGCGCACTGTTCGGCTGCCTCATCATCGCGCTCGGTACCGCGCTGGTCGCCGCCGCGATGATGCATCTCGCCGAGGGCAAGGTGCAGCCCGACAAGCTCGGCACCATTCCCGACGCGCTGTGGTGGGCGATCGTCACCGTCGGCACCATCGGCTACGGCGACGTGGTGCCGGTCACGGTGATCGGAAAATTCATCGCCACCGGCACCATCTTCGTGGGTCTGGTCCTGATGGCGCTGCCGGTCGGCATCATCGCCACCGCCTTCGCCGAGCAGATTCACCGGCGCGATTTCATCGTCACCTGGGGCATGATCGCGCGCGTGCCGCTGTTCGCCGAGCTCGACGCCGGTGAGATCTCCGACGTCATGGAGTTGCTGCGGGCGCAAGTCGCCGAAGCGGGTCAAGTGATCGTGCGCGAGGGCGATCCGGCGCATTCGATGTATTTCATCGCGGCCGGCGAGGTCGAGGTGGCCTTGAAGAAGAAGCGGCTGCGTCTCGGCGTCGGGCAATTCTTCGGCGAGGTGGCGGTGCTGCGCCGTGCCCGCCGCTCGGCCACCGCCACCGCCACCACACGCACCAACCTGCTGGTGCTCGATGCGCAGGACCTGCACGCGCTGATGAGCCGCGACCCGCGTATCGCCACGCGTGTGAAGGACGTGGTGCGAACGCGTGTCGGCAGTGAGATCGTCAGCCCGAAGGGCGATATCGTTTCGGAGGAGGTCTCTCCCCGCAGGCGCGGCGAGGGCGCCGACTAGGCCATCGCTTTTTTCAGGTTGCCGTCGACCTTGTCGAGGAAACCCGTCGTCGATAGCCACTTCTGATCGGGGCCGACGAGGAGGGCGAGGTCCTTGGTCATAGAGCCGGCTTCAACCGTGTCGACGCAGACCTTCTCCAGCGTGGTCGCGAACTTGGCGAGCGCCGGGTTGTCGTCGAGCTTGGCGCGGTGCGCAAGCCCGCGCGTCCAGGCGAAGATCGACGCGATCGAGTTGGTCGAGGTTTGCTCGCCCCTCTGATGCTGGCGGTAGTGACGCGTGACGGTGCCGTGCGCGGCTTCCGATTCGACCACCTTGCCGTCCGGGGTCATCAGCACCGAGGTCATCAGTCCGAGCGAACCGAACCCCTGTGCCACGATGTCG
The DNA here is from genome assembly GCA_035518775.1 of Candidatus Acidiferrum sp. Classification (GTDB taxonomy): domain Bacteria; phylum Pseudomonadota; class Alphaproteobacteria; order Dongiales; family Dongiaceae; genus JBGPEQ01. The sequence continues at coordinate 19,858 of DATIXH010000266.1, read as the reverse complement.
GACTGCACGTCGCCGTCGTAGTTCTTGCAGGCCCAGACATAGCCGCCCGACCACTTCAGCGACGCCGCGACCATGTCGTCGATCAGGCGGTGTTCGTAGGTGATCTTCTTGGCGGCGAATTTCTCCTTGAACTCCTGGTCGAACACCTCCTGGAACAGCTCCATGAAGCGGCCATCGTATTGCTTCAGGATCGTGTTCTTGGTGGAGAGGTAGACCGGATAGCCGCGGGTAAGGCCGTAGTTCAGCGAGGCGCGGGCGAAGTCGCGGATCGAGTCGTCGTAGTTGTACATGCCCATCGTGATGCCGCCGCCCGTGAACCGGGCGACCTCCATCTCGATCGGCTCGCCGCCGTCGTCCGGCACCCAGCTGAGGGTGACCGTGCCGGGGCCGGGAACGCGGAAGTCGGAAGCGCGGTACTGGTCGCCGTGGGCGTGACGGCCGATGACGATCGGCTTCGTCCAGCCCGGAACCAGGCGGGGAACGTTGCGGCAGAGGATGGGCTGACGGAACACCGTGCCTCCCAGGATGTTGCGGATCGTGCCGTTCGGCGACTTCCACATCTTCTTGAGGTTGAATTCCTTGACCCGCGCCTCGTCGGGCGTGATGGTGGCACACTTCACGCCGACGCCGTGCTTCTTGATGGCGTTGGCGGCGTCGACGGTGATCTTGTCCTCGGTGGCGTCGCGGCTCTCGATGCCCAGGTCGTAGTATTTCAGGTCAACGTCGAGATAGGGCAGGATCAGCTTCTCCTTGATGAAGCTCCAGATGATGCGCGTCATCTCGTCGCCGTCGAGTTCGACGATCGGGTTCACGACCTTGATCTTTGGCATCGGCCTTCTCGCTCAAGAGGGCAGGGAGGAAGGGGCGGGCAGACCGCCGCGCCCCCGAAATCGCGGGGGAACATAGCATCGCGGCCCGGCCGCGCAACGCTGCTATTCGGGCGTGCCGCCGGCTGCCGCCCCGCGCTGAATCAGGTCGCCGAAGCTCTTGAGGTCGGCGGGGTTGAGATCGGAGACGGCCCAGTAGGCCATGCCGCCGCTCGTCCAGTGGACGACGTGATAGCCCTGGAGCGATTCGGCCGATGGGATTCCGCCGCCCGTCGCCCCGCCGACCGCCGGCCAGACGAAGAGATTGATGATGTGCTGGCGGTGCCGATAGACGAGGGCCGCGACCGTGCGCCCGTCCGCATAGTCGAGCCGCCCGCCGACGAGCGGGAAGCCGTCGGTCGTCAGGTCGACGACGGGCGGCGCAAAATCCAGCTTGCCGTTGAACCACGGCTTCACCGTGTGCTCGTCCGACGACGGCACGTCGACGACGCGGTTCTCGACCAGCAGCGAGCGCACATGATCGGCGACGACCTCGTCCACCAGCGATGGCTGGCTGCCGTTCGTCAGGGTCAAGTACGTCGTGCCCGACCCGAGCACGGCGGCGGCGAGGCAAGCGGCCGCCAGTTGCATCCATGGCCGGCGCACCGGGCGGCGCGCGGCAGGCCGCGGCGACTCCGCGTCCAGGGCCGCTGCGACGCGCTGCCGCAGCCCATCCGGCGCGGCGACAGCGAGCGCGGGGTCGCGCAGCTGCGCGCTCAGGGAGCGGCGGCTCTCGTAGAGCCGGCGGCAGGCGGCGCAGGAGTCGATATGCTGCTCGATCTCCGTGCTCGTTTCGAGGGCCAGCTCGCCGTCGACATAGGCGTCGATCAGCTGGCGCGCGCGCTCACACTCCACGGCCGTCCTCCTTTCTGAGCCGCAGCGCCAGCTTGCGCTGCAGCAGGGCGCGCGCCCGCGACAGGCGCGACATGACCGTGCCCAGCGGCACGTCGATCGCGGCGCTGATCTCTTTGTAGGAGAGCTCTTCCAGCTCGCGCAGGACCAGAACTTCGCGATATTCGACCGGCAGCTCGTCGAGGCTGCCCTGCAGCACGGCGAGCTCGAGCTTGACCGACAAGAGGCTCTCGGGCGTTTCGTCGGTGGCGGCGGCCTCGGCCGGATCGGCGTCGTCGAGACGGTGGGGGACGGCGGCGCCGACGACGGAGGTGTTCAGCCGCTTGCGCGCCAGCCAGCTGTAGCTGGCGTTGCGCACGATCGCCAGCAGCCAGGCCTTGGCATTGGCCCCGCGGAAGCCGTCGAAGAAGCGATAGGCGCGCAGCATGCTGTCCTGCGTCACGTCCTCGGCGTCCTGGTCGTTGCGCAGCAGCCAGCGCGCCAGATTGTAGGCGGCATCCAGGTGCGGCAGCACCTCGCGCTCGAAGCGCGCTCGCCGGATCGACGCATCCATTACCGCACCATCCCGTGCCTTCCCGAGGCGACTCGCGACCCAGCCGTCCTATTCCCGGAAAGTTTCGCTCGCCGCCGGGAATTTCCCCGTCGCCGACCGATCATGGCAGTGCGGACCGGCGCCCGCCGCCGACGCAGGCACTGCAACCATGGAGAAGGAATCGAATCATGGATAACGGCATCGACCGGAGAGACTTCCTCAAGCTGGCCGGACTCGGCGGCGTCGTGTACGCGTCCGCGCTCGCGGGCTGGCCGGCATCGGCGGGCGCCGCCGCCGGCGAGTTCCATTTCGTGCAGCTGTCGGACACACACTGGGGGTTCGGCGACGCCAAGATCAACCCGGATTCCACCGGCACCCTCAAGAAGGCGGTCGCGGCCGTCAATGCCCTCGACCAGCAGCCGGACTTCGTCGTGTTCACCGGCGATCTCACGCACACGACCGACGATGCCAAGGAGCGCCGCCGACGGCTCGACGAGTTCCGCGACATCGTCGCCGGGCTGAAGGCGAAAACCGTGCGCTTCCTGCCCGGCGAGCACGATGCGGCGCTCGACCAAGGCGAGGCCTATCAGCAGTTCTTCGGTCAGACCCACTACACCTTCGACCACAAGGGCGTGCATTTCATCGCGCTCGACAACGTCTCTGATCCGCAGGCCATGGTCGGCGAGGCGCAACTGGCCTGGCTCAAGGCCGATCTCAAGCAACTGAAGCCGGAGACGCCGATCGTTGTGCTCACGCACCGGCCGCTTTTCGACCTCTATCCGCAATGGGACTGGGCAACGCGCGACGGCGCCGCCGTGATCGAAGCGCTGCAGCCGTTTCCGCACGTCACCGTGTTCTACGGCCACATCCACCAGGAGCATCACCAGATGACCGGCGACATCGCCCATCACGCGGCGAAGGGGCTGATGTTCCCGCTGCCGGCGCCCGGCTCGGTGCCGAAGAAGGCGCCGATCGCCTGGGATCCGGCGGCGCCCTACAAGGGCCTCGGCTTCCGCGACGTCGACGCCGATGTCGGCAAGCCGGCCTACAAGCTCGAGGAACTGCCGGTCGTGAAGGCCTGACATGGCGCGGAAGATCTCGCCGCAGCTCGTCCTCGCCGCTCTCGTCGTGCTGGGCTTTGCGCTGGCGCAGCCGGCCGCGGCCGAGCAGACGCAATTCATCCGCCTCAAGGCCCACATGTTCACGTTCGCGCCCGACGAGATCGTGGTGAAGAAGGGCGTGCCGGTCACGCTCGAGCTGATGTCGATCGACCGGATACACGGCTTCAACCTTCCGGACTTCCATATCCGGACGACGATCGAGCCGTGGGTCAGCACGACCATCAGCTTCACCCCGGACAAAGTCGGCCGCTTCATCTTCGCCTGCGACCATTTCTGCGGCGACGGTCACGACGACATGTCCGGCGTGATCGTGGTCGTGGATTAGCGGCCAGAGACGGCGCCGGACCTTCGGGTCCGGCGCTGCTGCTTGAGAAGCCGGCCTCTCCGCCTCCTGACCTGCCAGTCCCGGTACGCGCTGCGGGAGCAGGCGTCTCAGAGCCGCTCGACCGAGTCGGCGACCGCCGGTGCCGGCTGCCGGAGCAGGGTCGGCACGACATCCTCGACCGCATCGACCATGGCGAAGAGCCGGCGGTTGTTCTTGCGCACGAAGCCCTCGGCGATGAAATGCTCGACCAGCTTGTCGAACGGCGTCCAATAGCCGTCGGTGTTGAGAAACAGGATCGGCTTGTCATGCAGCCGCAGCTGCCGCCAGGTCAGCATCTCGAACGCCTCGTCGAGCGTGCCGAACCCGCCGGGCAGGATGACGAAGGCGTCGGACAGTTCGAACATCAGGTTCTTGCGCTCGTGCATGCTGGCTACCACGCGCAGCTCCGTGACGCCGCGATGTCCCCGCTCCTGCACCTGCAGATGCTCCGGGATCACGCCGATCACCTGGCCGCCGACGGCCAGCACGGCGTCGGCGACCACGCCCATCAGCCCGATTCGCCCGCCGCCATAGACCAGTCGCATGCCATGGCCAGCGAGTTGCGCGCCGAGCTCGCGCGCAGCCTCCGCATGGCGCGGATTCGCGCCGCGCGATGAACCGCAGTAGACGCAAACCGAGGCGATCGCTGTCATGAAATAAACACCGTCCGTGCCGTGTTCTTAACGGCCGGGCATGCTATGTCAATGCTCGAAGCTCGACTCCGACCGTGGAGTCCGCAGGGCAGGGGGATGCAACATCCGGCTATGGTGACGCCGCCTTGGCGTGTTCGGCGTGCGCGCGTTTGGTGAGACAAGATACGGGAGAGGGAACGAATGAATTCCAGGTCCAGGATGATGATCGTCGCCGGCCTCGCAGTTGCGGCGGCATCCGTCGGCATCGGCGTGAACGCGTACGGCGTTCGTGCGGCAAGCACTGAGACGGCCGTTCAGGTCGCCGCTCTGAGCCCCGCCGACGCCATTGCCGAGCGCCAGAAGCTGATGAAGGGCAATGGCGCCGCGGCGAAGGCGATCAACGATTTCCTCGAGTCCGGCACGGGCACGGCCGATGACGTCGCCAAGAGCGCGGCCTCCATCAAGGACGCCGCCGCCAAGATCCCGGACCTCTTCCCGCCCGGCACCAGCATGGATGACAACATCGCCAAGACCGCGGCCAAGAAGGAGATCTGGGCCAACTTCGACGACTTCAAGGCGAAGGCGCAGAACCTCGGCACCCTCGCGGCGGCCCTCGAGGTGGCGGCGGGCACCGGCGACAAGCAGAAGATCGCCGATGCCTTCGGCGACATGGGCAAGAACGGCTGCGGCGGCTGCCACACCCTCTACAAGCAAAAGACCAATTGACGACGCCGGAGCGCGGGTAAGCGCGTTGGCAGCGGCGTGACGTGACGATCAGACGGTACGGCGCGGCCGCCCCGGCACTGGCGCTGACATTGCTCCTCTCCGCGACGGGCCGCGCCGACCAGGCGCAGCTCGATCGCGGGGCCTACATCTTCAACGCTGCCGATTGCGGCGCCTGTCACACGAACGTGAAGGAGAAGGGACGGCTGCTCGCGGGCGGCCGTCCGCTCAAGACTCCCTTCGGCACGTTCTACACCCCCAACATCACGCCCGATCCCGAAACCGGCATCGGCCGCTGGAGCGATGACGATTTCAAGCTGGCGCTGCGCTGCGGCGTCTCGCCCGGCAACGATCACTACTTCCCGGTCTTTCCCTACGGTTCCTTCACGAAGATGACCGACCAGGACATCCTCGACCTCAAGGCCTACATTTTTTCGCTGCCGCCGGTGTCGCAGGCCAACCGCGAGCACGACATCGATTTCCCCTTCGGCTGGCGCTTCTCCGTCTGGTTCTGGAAGCAGCTGAACTTCAGCGAGGGCCCGTTCGCCCCGGATCCCGCGCATGACGGCACATGGAACCGCGGCGCCTACCTGGTGGAGGCGCTCGCCCACTGCGGCGAATGCCACACGCCGCGCGGCTGGTTCGGCGGCCTCGAGACCGCGCTTGCCATGAGCGGCACCAAGGATGGTCCGGATGGCCAGAAGGTGCCGAACATCACCCCGGACAAGGACACGGGCATCGGCGGCTGGTCGGCCAAGGACATCGTCCGCGTGCTCAAGAGCGGCCAGCTGCCCGATGGCGACTTCGTCGGCTCGGGCATGGGCGAGGTGGTCAACGGCACCAGCAAGCTGACGGACGCCGACCGCGCGGCGATCGCCGTCTATCTGCAGTCCCTGCCGCCCATCGCGAACCCGGAGGCCAAGGCCGTGAAGGCCGAATAGGGGGCGCCGGTCCTTGCCGGCTGCACCGGGTAGAATCGTTGCATTTCAAGGGCCTGCATAGTACCTTTGGCGGCGGATTACAGGTCTGTTGCGAGGCTCGGTGAAGCGTTCCCTCTGGCTCGGATTGGCGGTCGTCGCGGTCATCATCGCGGCGGTGATCCTCGGCTTCGGCCTCAAGAGGCAGAAATCCGCCGACACCTCGACCAATCAACCCACCGCCGCAGCGCCGGCGCCGGCTACCGCGGATGCTGCCAACGGATCGAGCGCGAGCAGCGACGCGCCGGCGGCCTCTGTCTCCTCCGGGGGCGCGACGACCAGTGCGTCGTCCGCGACCACCGCGCCCGCGACGACCGAGCAATCCGCCAGCGCGGCGCCGGCGGCACCGAGCGCTCCTGCGCAGGAAGGGGCTCCTGCGACGGCCGATCAGTCCGCTAACGCGCCGCCGACCGTCGCCGGCACGACCGGCCAGACCACGGAAACCACCGCGAGCGCGAGCGCCCAGACGGGTACGGCGTCCACGACTGCCCCGGCCACCAGCGCAGCGACATCCGGCACGGCATCCCCAGCCGCGCCGGGAACCAGCGCAACGACGTCGGGCACAGCCTCCACGGCGGCTCCGGCAAGCACTGCGACGACATCGAGCACCGCGGCAACCAGCGCCGCTCCAACGGCCCCGGCCGCGTCCGTCTCGAGCAATGCCGCCGCTCCAGCCGCACCGGCAGCGACCCAACAGGCCGCGCTTCCGCCCTCGACCGCGACGCCGCCGGCCGCAACGCCGGAGTCGCAACCCGAGGCTCCGTCGTTCGACGTGGTGCGGGTCGATCCCCAGGGTTCCCTGGTGATCGCCGGGCGGGCGCCCTCCGGCAGCGAGGTTACCGTCACCAGCAACGGCGAGGTCATCGGCACCGGCAAGGCCGACGAGAACGGCGAGTGGGTCATCCTGCCGAGTGCGCCGATCTCCTCCGGCAATCACGAGCTCTCGCTGTCGTCCACGCTGCCCGACGGGCGCTCGGTCGAGGCCGACAGAGACGTCATGCTGGCGGTGCCGGAGACCGGTAAGACCCTGGCCGGCGAGGCCGCGCCGGCGACCAGCGGCTCGCTCGCCGTGCTCGTGCCCAAGGACAACAGCGGCGGCTCCGTCGTGTTGCAGCAGCCGCCGGCGGCTGCACCCGCGTCGCCGACGGCCACGTCCTCCGCCGCCACGGAAGGCGAAGGCATCGCCAGCGGCGCGCTCGTGCTCGGGACGGTCGATTATGACGACAAGGGGCAGGTCGTGATCGGCGGCCGCGGCACGGTGGGATCCACGATCCAGGTCTATCTCGACAACGATCTGATCGGGGCGGCGACGGTCGATGCCGCCGGCCGGTGGCAGGTGACGCCGCAGTCGGCGGTGGCGCCGCGGCTGCACACGCTGCGCGTCGATCAGGTCGGCGCCGACGGCAAGGTCATGGCGCGCGTCGAATCGCCGTTCCTGCGCGCCGAGCTGGTGCAGCTGCCGGCCGATCAGGCCTTCATCGTGCAGCCCGGCAACAGCCTGTGGCGCATCGCCCGCCGGAGCTACGGCGCCGGCCTGCGCTACACCGTCATCTACGAGGCCAACCGCGACCAGATCCGCAACCCCGACCTGATCTATCCCGGCCAGGTCTTCGCCCTCCCGCCGACCCAGACGAACTAGTGAGCTTCTCTATCTTGCCGGAATCGGTGGGAGACTCGGATCGCCAACCTGCGTCCTTCGACAGGCTCAGGATGAGGGCTTTTCTTTGCGCCACCAAGATTTTCCCTCATCCTGAGCCTGTCGAAGGACGCGCCATCGATGTGCAGCGAACAAGGACGGGCCCAGGATGTTCGAGCTGCTGAAGCCGATCCTGGTCCCGATCCATCGCGACGGCTGGCCGTTCGTCGCGGGCTTCGCTGTCGTGATGATCGTCCTGGCGCTGCTGTGGGCGCCGCTCGGCTGGATTGGTGCAATCTTAACGGGTTGGTGCGCCTATTTCTTCCGCGACCCGCCACGGATCACGCCGACCCGCGCCGGCCTCGTGATCAGCCCGGCCGATGGCATCGTGCAGATGATCCAGCCGGCCGTGCCGCCCGCGGAGCTGGGGTTGGGGCCGCAACCGCTCACCCGCGTCAGCGTCTTCATGAATGTGTTCAACGTGCATGTGAATCGGATTCCGGTTGAGGGCACGGTCGCCAATCTTGCCTACCGTGCGGGCAAGTTCTTTAATGCCTCGCTCGACAAGGCCAGCGAGTTCAACGAGCGTCAGGCGATCGCCCTGCGCCTCGCCGATGGCCGCGCACTCGCGGTCGTGCAGATCGCCGGCTTGGTCGCGCGCCGCATCCGCTGCGACCTTAAGCCGAGCCAGGCGGTGCGGGCCGGCGAGCGCTTCGGCCTGATCCGGTTCGGCAGCCGGGTCGATGTCTACCTGCCTGACGGCGTGGCGCCGCTGGTGGCGCTCGGGCAGACCACCATTGCCGGCGAAACCGTGATCGCCGATCTGGCCGCCGCCGAGCCGGCGCGCCACGGAGAGGAACGATGAGATTCGATCGAGACCGCCCGCACCGCCTGCGCGATCAGTCGCTCAACCGGCTGATCCCGAACATGCTCACCATCGGCGCGCTGTGCGCCGGCCTGACCGCCGTGCATTTCGGCATGGAGGGGCATTGGGAGAAGGCGATCGTCGCCATCGTCGTCGCCGGCATCCTCGACGGCCTCGACGGCCGCATCGCCCGCCTGCTGAACGGCTCCAGCAAGTTCGGCGCCGAGCTCGATTCGCTCTCCGACTTCGTCAGCTTCGGGGCGGCGCCGGCCCTGCTGCTCTTTCAATGGACGCTGAAGGACCTGGGCGGCCTCGGCTGGGTCCTGTCGCTGGTGTTCGCGGTCTGCTGCGCGCTGCGGCTGGCGCGCTTCAATACCCGCATCGACAACGCCGACCTGCCGGCCTGGACCGGCAAGTTCTTCACGGGCGTGCCGGCCCCAGCCGGCGCCGGCCTCGCCATCTCGCCGATGATCGCGACCTTCCAGTTCGGCCCCGGCTATGTCGACCGGCCGGCGGTCGTCGGCGCGGTCATCTTGGCGGTCTCGCTGCTGATGGTGAGCCAGGTGCCGACCTACTCGTTCAAGCGCATCCGGGTGCCGCACCACAACGTCGTCCCGGCGCTGCTCGTGGTCGGCCTGCTCGCCGCCGGTCTCGTCAGCATACCCTGGGTCACGCTGCTGCTGGTCGGCGCCGCCTATCTCGCCTCGATCCCCTGGAGCATCAGCGCCTATGGGAAGCTGAGCCGCCAGCGTCCGACCGTCGCTCCCGACGACGTCGACAGCTCCCGCAATACGCCGGCGCTGTAGGTTAGTGGCAAAGGGCGTGTCCCTACCTGCACGGACATCATGCGTCCTTCGAGACGCGCCCTGCGGGCGCTCCTCAGGATGAGGTAGATTGCTGATGGCACCAAGAACGATTCTCATCCTGAGGAGGCCGCGCAGCGGCCGTCTCGAAGAACGCATGATCGCGATCCAGCGACTTCGGCCAGCAGAAAACCTGCTCTGGTCCTACCGCAGATTGCCGGTGTGGCCGAGCGAATAGCGGCCGGGCAGGGGCCAGACCGCGAGGCCGTGAGGCTCCAGCCCGACCTTGATCTTCTTCACCGCGCCGGTGGTCGTATCGATGTCGTAGACCACGTTGTCGAAGCGCCCGGAGAGCCAGAGGTCCTTCCCGTCGGCGCTGACGTTGCCCATGTCGGGGCTGCCGCCGCCGGGGATGGGCCAGGTGGCCACGATCTTCTGCGTCGCGAAGTCGATGACGGTGACGCTGCCCTTGCCGCGCGGGTGGCCGCGCGCCCGGTGGCTGCCGCGATTGGCGACATAGAGGAACTTGGCATCGCGGCTGGGATAGAGGCCGTGCGTCCCCATCCCCGTGCGGATGAAGCCGGTCTCCTTGAAGGCGTCGCCGTCGATCGTGAAGACGCCGTCCGCATGCATGTCAGCGACGTAGAAGACCTTGCCGTCGGGGGAGATGCAGATGTCCTGGGGCATCCCGCCGCGAGACAACTTGAGATAACCGACGACGCTGCGGCTCACCATGTCGATCTTGACGAGGCCGCCGCCGTGGAACTCGCAGGTGAAGATCGCGTAGCGGCCGTCGATCGCGAACTCGGCGTGGTTGATGCCATGGCAGCCGGGCGTCGGCAGCGACGCCTGCAGCTTCATGCTGTGGGGATCACGGAAATCGAGGCGCCGCAGCACCTCGGCGACGACGATGGCCGACTGGCCGTCAGGCGTGAAGTACATGTTGTAGGGATCGTCGACCGGAATGGGGTCGCCGGGCTTGCCGGTCAGCGGATCGATCGGCGTGAGGCTGCCGCCGACGTTTCCCTTCCGGTCGTCGGCGTTGTCGGTGACCCACAGGGTCTTCAAGTCCCATGACGGCACGATGTGCTGCGGGTGAATGCCGACCTTGAACTTGTCGACGACCTTGTGCGTGGCGGGATCGATCACATAGACGTCGCTCGACACCCGGTTCGGCACATAGATGCGCGGCAGCGCGCCCGTCACGGCCGGGCTGAACTTGCCGACTGCGGTCTCGCTGTAGAGGTTCGTCGGGTCGACGACCGGCGGCATGCCCGGCACCGTTTCGACCGGGCCGGCGAACGTCACGCCGGGGGCCGCCGCCGCGACCGATGCCCAGAGCCACAGGCCGAGGGAGCGAGCGCGCCACCCGGCTATGCGAAAGGGATTAAGGAAGATGTTAACGCCCCGTGATTTGGCGCGGATACGCCGACCGACCAGCCGCCTCCGCGGCGGGCATGTAGCGCGGCGGCTAGCGCTCGGCAATGTCTTTTCGGATGGCTGCGACCGCCTGCGTCACTATGACATCGACGCCGAGCCGGCCCAGTTCCGCGCTGGACCGGCGGGGGTCCCCGTAGAGGCCGTCGGCCACCTCCGGCTTGGGGGCGGACGCCAGCCGGTCCGCCCTGACCATGCTCGGGTCGACCGCGAGCATGAGTGACGTGTCGGCGACTCCGGCGTGCGTCCCGATCTCCTCCTGGCTATAGCCCCGGCTCTTGAGGGCCTGGACGTACGCGGTCTGCGTGACCCGATAGTACTCGGCCACGGCGTGCACGCGGACGGGCGTCGCCGCCCACTCCTTGTTCAATCGATCGGCGACGAGCTTGTCGTCCTTCTGACTCGGTCCAGGTCAGTTCTTCCAGGAACACGGTCGACGGCTGTTGCGCCTGCGCGCGCGGCGCCGGCCAGGCAAGCAGAAGCACCGCAAGGAATGACAGGATCCGAACGATCATCGCGTGACTTTAGACGCCCGTCGCCGCCTGCCCAAACGCCTGTGTGCGCTCCATCACTGACGCCGTGGAAGATTTGCAGCTAGGCAGTAATGGTCAGGGAGCGACACCGCTTCCGACGCGGCAATAGGCCGCAGGCCATCGGAGGTCCTCCCTCTATCGAAGAACGGCCGCTAGATCATGAGAGCGCCTGATGCGGGTGGTACGGCGTCCATCCGCGGAAGCGAGCGCAAAGGAGTACGCGAGCATCATGCCCAACGACGCCGTCGCCGTCCCGTCGCCCTTCGGCGACCCTATGCCCAGAGCCAAATTGATCGAAGATCCTCGCCTCCAGTCGAGTCTGGAGACGATGCTGGATGAGTCGGCCTTTCAGCATCTGGGTGTCGCGCTCGTCGATCTGACGCAAGGCACCGTCTCGCCTAGCGCGCCCGTCAACTTGCCCTACGCGGGATTTCGGGACGACCAGCAGATCTTCGTCGGCAGCCTGCCCAAGATCGCGGTCATGCTCGCCGCCTATCGCCTGCGCGAGCAGGTCCGCGCCGCCGCGATCCAGCTCGGACTGCACGAGCCCGGCGCACTGTTCCCCCGGCTGGTGAAGGCCTGGAAGCCGGTGATCGATAAGGCGGCGCAGGGGCGCCCCTCCCAGTTTCCGAAGCTGGAGCAGATCTTTCGCATCGACGGCTTCGACGATGCGCAGGAGATCCGATTCAGCGACGATTTCTACGACCACATCGCGCTGATGGTGGAGCGGGTCGGCAAGAACTCGGCCGCCGCCTATTGCGCGGACCGCCTCGGCTTCGCCTACATCAACGGCGTGCTGCAGAACGAAGGCCTGCAATCCGGCCGCATCGGCGAGAAAGGCTTCAAGGGCCTGTCTCTCAGCCTGAACTATGGCGGCGTCTCCTGGGGCGCCGGCGACGGCGCGGCCGTCGCTCAGGGAGCCACGGCCGAGGTCGTTGCAACCTTCATGACCGCCCTGTGGATGCACCGGCTCGTCAGCGAGCAGGCGAGCGTCGACATGGAGGGGCATCTGCGGCTGGCCGTATCCTGGTTGGGCGAAGGGTTGAAAGACCGAAAGCGCCCGCCCTCGAGCACGATGGGCAAGATCGGCGTCGCCGGAACCTACAGCGAGGGCGCGGTGATCGAGCGCCACATCCCAGGCGGGCGGCAGATGCGCTACACGGCCGTCGTGCTGGGCGCCAACGGCTATCCGTTGCTCTGGCGCGCCGGCGTCGATCTCGACATTCTTATGGACGCCAAGATCTCCACGGCACCCGGAAAACCCTGAGGGACCGTCCCGTGGGGAGCAGCCCGCGGGAGGGAAGGTGCTCGACTCCTACATGCGGCGCATGATTGATCCGCCGCTCGACCGTGCCGGGCGCCGCCTCGCTGCCGCCGGCGTTCCCGCCAACGGAGTGACCGTGGCTGGCTTCGCGGCCGGCCTGCTCGCGATCCCCTGTCTGGCCGCGGAATGGTACGGCCTGGCCCTCATAGCCATTCTCCTCAACCGGCTGGCCGACGGCCTCGACGGTGCCGTGGCGCGCCATACCGCGCTCACCGATTTCGGCGGCTATCTCGATATCGTCTGCGATTTCATCGTCTATGCCGCTGTCGCCTTCGGCTTCGCCCTGGCGCGGCCCGTGAACGCCCTGCCGGCGGCGTTCCTCATCCTGTCCTTCGTCGGCACCGGCAGCTCGTTCCTAGCCTACGCGATCCTGGCGGCGAAGCGGGGCCTGTCGAGCGAGGCGCGCGGCCGCAAATCGCTCTACTATCTGGGCGGCCTCACCGAGGGCACCGAGACGATCGCGTTCTTCGCCGCCTTCTGCTTCTTTCCGGGCGCGTTCCCCGTGCTCGCCTGCATCTTCGGCGGCCTGTGTTGGCTGACGACAGCAGTCCGCATCGCAACCGCACGCCGCGCGTTCGGCTGACCGGCGCTACTGCGCCGCCTCCGCCCGCTTCGGGGTCTCACTGGCTGTGTGTTTCGAAGATGGGCGCCGCCCGCTGTCCCGCCCCATCCAACGCTTCGCCGAAGCGATCGAGGCACGGACTCGCTCGGGCACGGTCTGCCGCGCCATCAGGGCACAGGGCGTCACGATGAGCGTGAGCACGGTGGCGAAGGCGAGGCCGAAGACGATGCCGGCCGAGAGCTGCGTCCACCACTGGGTCGAGGGCGCGCCATACGTGATCTCGCGCGTGACGAAGTCGATGTTGACGCGGAACACCATCGGCAGCAGGCCGAGGATGGCCGTGATGGTCGTGAGCATCACCGGCCGCAGCCGCTGCGCGCAGGTGCGCAGGATGGCCTCCCGCTGCGAATCGGCGGCGTGCCGCAGCTTGTCCGAGGTGCCCACGAGGATGATGTTGTGGTTGACCACGATGCCCGCGAGCGCGATCACGCCGATGCCGCTCATGACGATGCCGAAGGGCTGGTCGATGATCAGCAGGCCGATCATCACCCCGATGGTCGACATGACCACGGCGAACAGGATCACCGCGCTCGAATAGAAGCTGTTGAACTGGGTGATCAGGATGATCGCCATCAGGAAGAGCGCGACGGCGAACGCCTTCATCAGGAACACGCCGGCCTTCTGCTGGTCCTCGTCCTGGCCCTTGAAGGCGACGTTGATGCGCGGGTCGAGGTTGGCCGCGGCCACCCAGGCCTTGATCTCCCGGATCTTGTCGTCGGCCAGCACGCCCGGCGCCACGTCCGCCCGCACGCTCAGCACGCGCATGCCGTCGATGCGGTTGATGGTGTTCACCTTCGGCTTGGCGGCGCGCGTCACGAAGTTGCTGATCGGCACGAGTCCGTCGCTGGTGGAAACGCGCAGCCGGTCGAGCTCGTCGATGTTGCGGTAGGCATCGGGGAAGCGGGCGACGATGTCGATCTCGTCGTCGCTGTAGTCCGGCCGGTAGTCCGCGAACTTGAGGCCGAGGGTGATCAGCTGGATGACGTTGCCGACGCCGGTGACGTCGACGCCGTAGCGCGCGGCCTTGGCGCGGTCGACGTCGATCTGCCACTCGATGCCGGGGATCGGCCGCGAGTCCTCGATGCCGGCCAGGCCCTGCATGTGGTCCATGGTCGCGCGCAGCTGCACGACCGCCGGCTCCAGCAGCTCCGGGTAGCGCGAGGAGAGCTGCACGTCGATCGGCTTGCCGCGCGGCGGTCCCGCCTGGTCCTTGCGCGACTCGATGCTGATGCCGGCGATGCCGGCCGTGCGCCGGTCGATCTCGGCCAGGATGTCGACGGCCTTGCGGCGCTGATTCCAGCGCGCGAACTCCAGGTTGATCGTGCCGATCACGTCCTCGGCCAGGTCCTGGCCCGAGAGGTTGCCGGTGCCGGCGAGGGTGCGGCCATAGATGGTCTTGAATTCGTGCGTCTCCGCCTGCAGCGCCAGGATCGGCGCCTCGACCTCGCGCACCAGCGCGTCGCGCTCGTCGATCGACATGTTGCCGCGGCCGTGGATCTGCAGCAGCACGTTCTGCGGCTCGACCTCGGGGAAGAACTCCACGCCGTTGCCGTACCGGCCGTAGGCGATATAGACCACCACCAGCACGAGCGCACCGGTGCCGAGGATGCTGAGGGGACGGTCGAGCGCCCAGTCGACGATCCGCACATAGGCGCCGGTCATGCCGCCCATGCGCTTGAGGTCGTCGACATGGCCCTGCTCGAGCGCCACCATCTTGTCGTGGTCGCCGTCGCGCCGCGGCCTGCCGAAGGTGGCGCCGATCACCGGCGTGAACACCATCGCCACCACCAGCGAGGCGATCAAGGTCGCCGTCAGCGTGATCGGCAGGAACTTCATGTACTCGCCCACCACGTCCGGCCAGAAGATCAGCGGCAGGAACACCACGATGGTGACCGACAGCGAGCTGGTGATCGGCCAGGCCATCGCCTTGGCGGCGGCGCGGAAGGCGTCGCGCTTCGGCAGCCCCTCGATCATCTTGCGGTCGGCATACTCGACCAGCACGATGGCGCCGTCGACCAGCATGCCCGCCGCCAGGATCAGGCTGAACAGCACCACCACGTTGATGGTGAGGCCGGCCAGCGACAGCGCGAGGATGCCGATCAGGAACGACGCCGGGATCGCGATCCCCACCATGGTGCCGCCGCGCACCCCGAGCGCGCCGATGATCACGATCATCACGAGCAGGATCGCGAAGATCAGGCTGTTCTGCAGGTCCGTCAGCATGTCCTTGATGTCGCTGGAGCGGTCCTGCGAATAGGTCACCTGCAGCTGCTCGGGCCAGTGCTGGGCGACGCGCTCGGCGTCCACCACCGCGCGCACCTTCTGCACGGTGTCGATGATGTTCTCGCCGCTGCGCTTGGAGACCTCGATCGCCACCGCCGGCTGGCCGTTGATGCGGGCGTAGCTGTCGGCGTCCTTGTAGGTCTGCCGCAGGGTCGCGATGTCCTGGATGCGCACGACCGCGTCGCCGTTCACCTTCAGCGGCATGTTCAGGATATCGTCGGCATTCTCGAACAGCCCGGGCACGCTGATGGCGAAGCGGCCCTGCCCGGTGTCGAGCGTGCCCGCCGCCACCAGCCGGTTGCTGCGCCCGACCAGCAGGCCGACGTCGTCGGCATTGAGCCCGTAGCTCTCCATGCGCAGGGGGTCGATGACCAGCTCCACCAGCTCCTCGCGCTGACCGGAGATCTTCGCTTCGAGCACGCTGTCGATGCCCTCGATCTTGTCGCGCAGATCGGTCGCCAGCCGCTGCAGCGTGCGCTGCGGCATGTCGCCGGAGAGGCTCACCACCAGCACCGGGAACAGGCTGGTGTTCACCTCGTGCACCGTCGGCTCCTCGGCGTCGGTCGGAATCTTGGCCTTGGCGATGTCGACCTTGTTGCGCACGTCGTCGAGCGCCTTCTTGGCGTCGAAGCCGGCGTCGAAGGTCAAGACGATCGAGCCGCCGCCCTGGTAGCCGATCGACTTCATCTCCTTCACGCCCTCGATGGTGCGCAGCTGCTGCTCCATCGGCCGCAGCAGCAGCCGCTCGGAATCCTCCGGCGAGATGCCCTCGAGCGAATTGAGGACGTAGATCACGGGGATGTTGATATTGGGGTCGGACTCCTTGGGCAGGTCGATGTAGGCGGCCACGCCCGCCACGATCAGCAGCACCAGCGCGCTCAGCACCGTGCGCGAGTGCCCGAGCGCGAAATCGATGATCGCGTTCATGACTGCGGCGACGCGCTCTCCGGCACGGGCTCCACCTTCTGCCCGGCCGTCACGAAGTCCTGCCCGACCGTGATGAAGGTGACGGTCGGCGGCAGCCCCGCCAGCCACACGCCGTCGGCGCCGGTCGCCACGATGGTCACGGCGTGGAACTCGACCACGTTCCCCGGCCCCACCGTCTTCACGCCGACGTCGCCGTTCTCGGCCAGGGTCAGGATCGCCGGCGACACCCGGTGCGCGGGCAGGTCCGCCACCGGCAGATGCAGCTCGGCCGATACGCCCTGCACGATCGCGCGCGCGGGATTGGGCGCCTCGAGCTCGACGCGGAAGGTGCGGGTCTTGGCGTCGGCCGCGCTGCCGACGAAGCGCACCTTGCCGCTCACCGTCTCGCCCGAGACCAGCCGCGCCGAGCCGGGCATGCCGACCCTGATCTTGTCGACGTCGCGCTCCGACACCTGCCCCACCACCAGCACGGGATCGAGGTCGACGATGCGCGCCACCGTGTCGCCCATGGTCGCGAAGTCGCCGATCTCGACCGGCCGCTCCTCCACCACGCCGGTGAAGGGCGCGTTGATGGTGGTGTGCTCGATGTCGATCTCCATGCTGGTGACGTTGGCCTTGGCCTCCTCCAGCTTGGCGCGCGTCTCCGCCACGTCGGTCTCGGCGCGATAGCCCTTCTTGGCGAGCTTCTGCGCGTTGTCGTATTCGAGCTCGCGCTGGGCCAGCAGCGCCCGCGCCATGGCGAGCCGCGCCTGGCGGTCGTCGTCGCTGAGTCGCGCGATCACGTCGCCGGTGTGCACCAGCGCGCCCTTCTCGGCCGGCACCTCGATGACCTTGCCGCGCGTCTCCGCGCGCAGCTCGACCTCGCGGTTGGCCACGGTCTGCCCGCGCAGGACGATCTCGACGATGCGCGGCTCCGCCGTCTGCTGGCGCACGCGCACGCGCGCCAGCGGCTGCGGCGCCGGCTGCGCCGTCTCCGAGACTGCGCCGGCCGACGTCACCGGCTCGTCGTTGGTGATCTGGCCCGAGAGCAGCCACGCCGTCACCGCAATGGCGATGCCGGAGGCGACGAGGTAGGAGGTCTTCATCATGGCGCCACCGCCGGGGTGCGGTCTGCGGCCGCCCGCTCCGCCTGTCCCGCGGCCTCGCGCTGCAGGCCCGCGATGAAGCCCGCGCGGTGCTGCTCCAGATAGGCCGCCGCGCTGCTGTAGATCGCGAGCCCGAACCCGTTGATGAAGCGGCCGCCGGGCGGCTCGCCCTGGCAATCGCAGCTTTCCATCTGCGCGATCTGCTCGTGATACCAGGCGATGCGGTCGCGGATCAGCCGCTCGACTGTGGCCGGCGGCAATAGATGCGCGAACAGCATGAGGAAGCAGAAATCCGAGCGGATCTTGTCCGGCGCCGGCGGCTCGCGCAGCGACTCCGCGAACAGGTCGCGTCCCTTCTCGGTGATGCTGTAGACCTTCTTGTCCGGCCGCTTGTCCTGGGCCTGCTCGCTGACCAGCGCCAGCCCGTCCTCCACCAGCCGGCTCAGGGCCGGATAGATCGACCCGAAGCTGGTCTCGTAGAAGAAACGGAAGTCGCCCTCCTCGAACAGCTTCTTGATCTCGTAACCGCTGGCATCGCCGAAATGCAGCGCGCCCAGGCAAAGCACCCTGGCGTCCATGATCCATCCCGAATTGGCTGATGTGTATCGGGACGATATAGCCTAGAGTAGTATATATCAAGCTGATATATGTTAACACGATAGATCTGAGTTCATTTGTCACGCTCGCGAAAGCGGGCATCCAGGGGCGAATGACGGAACAGTTGCCCTGGATTCCAGCTTTCGCGGGAATGGCAGTGACGGCGTTGCAGCGCTATTGCTTGCCGCCCTGAACCCCAGGAGGAGAAGGTCATGGCTCCGCAATGCCGTCGGCTCGAGGGAAAATTCGCCCTGATAACAGGGGCTTCGCGGGGAATTGGCCGCGCCGTCGCGGTGCGCTTCGCGGAGGAGGGCGCAGCCGTCGCCATCGACTATGTCGGCTCGGAGGCGGCAGCAAAGGAAGCCCTCGGCCAGGTCCAGGCCGTCTCCCGCGCCTCCGGCCACCCCGCCGACCGCCACTGCATCGTCAAGGCCGACGTCAGCGACCCCGCCGCTATCACGGCCATGTTCGAGCAGGTGCTGCGCGACTGGGAGCGCCTGGACATCCTCGTCAACAACGCCGGCATCCAGGCCGCCTCTCCCAGCGATCAGACGCCGCTCCCGGAATACCGCCACATCCTCGACGTGAACCTCACGGGCGCGCTGCTCTGCGCCCAGGCCGCCATCCGGCACTTCCTCTCGCGCCCCGGCGGCGGCGTGATCCTCAATTGCTCGAGCGTGCATGAAATCATTCCCAAGCCGACCTACGTCGCCTATTCCGTCAGCAAGGGCGGCCTCGGCAACCTCACGCGCACCCTCGCGCTCGAATATGCCGACCGCGGTATCCGCGTGAACGGCGTCGGCCCCGGCGCCACGCTGACCGACATGAACGACGCCTGGGCCAACGACCCCCAAGCCCGCCGCAACGTGGAAGCCCACATCCCCATGAAGCGCGCCGCGACCCCCGAAGAGATCGCGAGCGTCTTCGCCTTCCTCGCCTCCGACGACGCCTCTTATGTGACGGGGCAGACGATCTACGCCTGCGGCGGCATCACCCTCTACGCCGACTTCAAGCAGAACTGGGCGTCGTAAGGGTAGGGCGTTGGATCAGCAGTGTGCGTCCTTCGACAAGCTCAGGATGAGGTTCTTTCTTGGTGCCACTAAGATTGCCCCTCATCCGGAGCTTGTCGAAGGACGCACGGTGGCCTTGCAGCGCACCTGAGGCTACAACAGCGTCTCCACCGCCCGCGCCACGCCGCGCAGCTCGGCCAGGCCCTTCAACCGCCCGATGGCCGAATAGCCCGGGTTCACCGTCTTGCCGATGTCATCAAGCATCTGGTGCCCGTGATCGGGACGCATGGGAATCGCCGCATCGGTGCGTCCGTCGTTCGTCCGCCGGCGCTCCTCCAGCACGACCTGCTTGATCACGCCGACCATGTCGACGTCGCCCTCGAGGTGCGCCGCCTCGTAGAAGGTCTCGGGATCGGCCTCGCGCCGCGTGCTGCGCAGATGCAGGAAATGGATGCGGGCCGCGAACTCCTTCGCCATCGCCACCAGGTTGTTGTCGGGCCGCGCGCCGTAGCAGCCGGTGCAGAAGGTGAGGCCGTTGGCCGGGCTCTCGGCGCGCCCGAGAATCCAGCGTGCATCCTCCGCCGTGCTGACGATACGCGGCAGCCCGAGCAGCGCGCGCGGCGGGTCGTCGGGATGGATGCCGAGCCGCGCACCCGCCTCCTCGGCCGC
>DATIXH010000265.1:0-4464 GCA_035518775.1 Candidatus Acidiferrum sp. | reverse complement strand
CTGCGGTCGCCGGCGCCGTTCACGGAAGCGGGCTTCCGGGCGTTCAACGAAGGCTATGTGCAAACGCTGGCCGCGTGGGGCGTGGTGACGGACGGCGCCAATCCTGTAGCGCGCAGCAATGTCTGCCCCGAGGTCGATCCGCCGGCGGAGCCGAGCTTCCACGCCTTCGCCTTCACCGTCGTCGCGCCGTCGGCGCCGCCCTCGTTCGTGATCGCCGGCAGCGGCGAGGCGCCCGAAGGCAAGGCGAACTACCGCGACCACATCGTCCGCCGCGGCGACCTCAGCCCGGACGGGCTGCGCGCCAAGGCGCGCTGGGTGCTGGGCGAGATGGAGCGGCGCATGGCGGCCTTCGGGATGGGCTGGCCGCAGACCACCGGCGTGCAGCTCTACACCGTGCACGACATCCATCCCTTCCTGCGCGACGAGCTGGTCCGGCGCGGCGCCGCGCGCCACGGCCTGACCTGGCATTTCGACCGGCCGCCGGTCGTCGACATCGACTACGAGATGGACTGCCGCGCCGTCGCCGCCGAGCGCGTGGTCGCGACCTGAGGCCCCACGCAAGGCGCGCGGCGCCAAGCCGTCAGGCGCGGTCCCAGGCGATGTAGGTGTCGATCTCGCCCCGGTGCTTGAGGGCGTAGTTGAGGGCCGCGGCGCAGTCTGCCGCCGTCATCTGCGGATAGATCGCCAAGATCTCGGCCAGACCGGCGCCGGCTTCGCTCATCAGGACGATCGTCCAGACGGGAATGCGGGTATCGCCGATACAGGCAGCGCCCGCGCACACGCCCGGGGTCTTGCGGATGGCAGTCATCGAAGGGGACCGGAGCAGCCGCCAAAAATGGCCCCGCGGTGCGGGCGCGGGGTCAAGGAGGAACAAGATGGCTAACGAACGCATCATCCATGTGCGGGGCTAACGAAGGGTTGCGACAAGGTTAAGGAGAGATTGACCAAGAGCCCGCCGGGGTGAGGGCGGGCGGCAGGCCCCGTCCATTTGCAAAACGTTACAAGACGCTACGCCGGGTGCACACGCCGTTCACAATCGCCCGCGACAATCAAAGCCTCGCCAAAGGCGGGCGGCGACGGCCGGAGCTTCAACAAGGCGGAGAATCCGATGAACGCGCGGCAAGTGCTCGCGACGCACGACTACCGGGACCTGATGCAGAGCCTTGGTGTGGCGCGATCCGCCACGGACTTCTGCTGCCCGAAATGCGAGGCGCGCTCGTTCATGGTGCTGCGGGCCTGCCCGATGGAAGTCGAATGCCTCAGGTGCTGCACGGTCGCGCACTTCTCCATCCGGGCTGCCTATGGCGCGGATGCAGATGCTGCTCCCGATGCCTCTCTCAATGGACCCCTCTCCCCTGCGCCGGCCCCTGCGTCTGGATTCGCTGGATACAGCCGAGACTACCGCGCCAGGTGACGGCGCTCTGCTGGCCGCCGTCTCGCGACGCAGCGTCTGGTGACGCAAGAATCGGATTGAATGATCGGCCCCGCGCGACGATCCTTCGTGAGCGATCGGGATGCGAGAGCCGACTCATGGGCCAGACTATGCACCGCTACTTCGTCTTCGAGACCGCCGGGGGATTCTGCGGCATCGCCTGGAACGAGGTGGGCATCACGCGCTTCCAGCTGCCGACGCGGAGCGCCGAGGCGACCGAGCGGATGCTGCTGCGACGGCTGCCGGGCGCCGAGGCCGACGCGCCGACGCCCGCCGTGGCGGAGGCGGTCGACGCCGTGAAGCGCTATTTCGGCGGCCAGGAGACCGACTTCTCCGGCTTCGTCCTGGACCTCGGCGGGCAGGACGCGCTCTTCAAGCGGATCTACGCGGCGGCGCGCCAGGTTGGATGGGGCCGCACGACCACCTACGGCACCCTGGCGAAGGAGCTCGGCGCCGGGCCGGAGGCCGCGCGCGACGTCGGCCAGGCCATGGCGACGAATCCGGTGGCCCTGTTCATTCCCTGCCACCGCGTGCTGGCGGCCGGCGGCAAGGTCGGCGGCTTCTCGGCGCCGGGCGGCTCGGCCACGAAGCTCCGCATGCTGGCACTGGAGGGGGTCCGCCTCGAGCCGCTGGCACCGGCCCAGCGCGCGCTGCCGTTCTAGCCGGAGCGGCCATAGGACTGCCTCGTTTGGGGTAGCTGCGCGAATTCAAGGCCGTGCGGCGAAAACTCGCTGCGACAACAGGTACGCACGAACGACACACGGCCGTTACGAAATCGGCCCACACTCCGAGGCTGCGAGCGAAGGAGGCGGGGCGATGAAGTTCCTGTGCCCGCACTGCGAAAACGGAGCCATGCGGATCGTCGCCGTGGCCGGAAGCACCGTGAGGATCGAGTGCCTGCGGTGCGGCCGGGAATCGGTCCTCGAGACCGAGGCGACGGCGCCCGGGGCGGCCGATCAGGGGCCGGCCGGTGGGCCGCGACCGGCGGAGCCCGGCGGGCAGGTCGCGCCCGCGGGGCCGGCGGCGGAGTCGTTCACGTCGGCGCCGCTCCCGCTCTGAACGCCCGAAGCGGCGGTACCGCCGGGGCACTTGACAGGGCGGCGCCGGATTCAGAACCTCCCGGCCGGCCGACTCGGTCGGCGGGCAGGGCGCATGACTCTGAGATACAAGAACCTCGAGTTCCTCAACATCTGCAGCCGGCAGGTGCGGGAGATGTACCAGCATTGGGGGGCCCTGCGCGGCGATCGCCTGCTGCCCCACCGCGACGATCTCGACCCGGCGCGCATCATCCGCTACCTGCCGGGCATCATGCTGGTGGACGTCAACTGGGGGCCGCCGCTCGACTTCGTCTACCGCCTGGTCGGCACGCGCGAGGTGGAATCGCGTGGGGCCGATCCGACCGGCCAGCGCGTCGCCGACGCCTATTTCGCCGCCCACGTCGAGGACGCGCTCGAGAACTACGCCTATGTCGCGACCGAGCGGGCCGTGCTCTACGACTGCGAGCGGGTCTCCAAGCCCGGCAACCGCTACATGAGCGACGAGTGCCTGTTCCTGCCGTTCACCCGCGACGGCGAGCGGGTCGGCCAGATCCTGGTCTACAGCCACTACGAGGACCTCTGGAGCCGGCCGCCGGGGTAGGCAAGCGCGCCGCTAGCGCGATTTCAGCACGTGGTGCTCGTCGTAGTCGGCGAGCTTCGGATAGGCGATGGTCGGCGCCGCAGCGAGGCCGAGGACGCGGTCGCGATAGCGCGCCAGGTGCGCCGCGCGCTCGGCGTCGCTGATCCGCACGGGCGCGTGCACGAGGAAGGGCTCGATCACGGTGAAGCCGACGAAATAGAGGATGCCGTGGTTGATCGGAAAGAGGATCGACTCGATCGGGCCGTTCAGGCCGCGCGCGCCGTAGATCGGAGGCGGGCCGCCGATGGTGACGGAGCACATCGCGCGCTTGCCGGCGAAGACGCCGCGGTCGTACCACTTGCCGCCGCCGTAGATGCGGCCGCCGGAGGCGAAGACGCGGTCGACCCAGCCCTTGAGGATCGCCGGCAGGCCGAACCACCAGAGCGGGAACTGCAGGACCAGGACGTCGCACCAGAACAGCTTGTCCATCTCGGCCTGCAGGTCGGGCGCGAAGCCGTCATGGGCGGCGGCATGCGCCTCCTCGGCCTGCTGGCGGTAGTATTCGGGGTCGCGGACGGTGGTGAAGTTGCGGCGATCCGACACCGGATTGAAGCCCATGGCGTAGAGGTCGGAGACGACCAGCTCGTGTCCGGCCGTCGTGAGCGCCTCGGCCGCCACGCGCGTGAGCGCGCCGTTGAAGCTGTTCGGCTCGGGGTGGGCATGAACGATGAAGACGCGCATGGCGCCGACCCTATGGCAGGGACGCGGCTTTGCCAAATCGGCGCGAGCGCCGGCGCGGCGGCTCGCTTGGTAAATTGGTTAGCGGCCGGGCGCGGCGCGGCCAAAAAAATCTGGCCCGCGCCGGGTGCTTTGCGGCATAATGGATGCGCAAGAAAGAAGAAGAGTGGCGTGTCGGGTTATGTGTTTCGTGGTGCAACCGTAGGTCTGGACATCCGAGCTCGCGAAGCCGGCGGCAGTGACGCCCGCGAGGCTAGCGCAATCGGCAACGTCGGTCCCGCGGCATTCATGCAAGTCCATTTCGTTTGACCTTTTCGATCGCGCCCGCGGTGGGACGAGGCTGGAATCATGCGCGTTGACATCATCGACAATGAGAAGGCGCTGCGGGCGCTCGCCGCCAACTGGGACGCCGTCTACGAGGCCGACCCGGAGGCGCACTTCTACCTGTCCTTCATCTGGATGGCGCAATGGCTGGCGTGGCTCAACCGGCCCTGGTTCGTGCTGGCGGCGCGGCCGGCGGAGGAGGAGCGGTACGTGGCGTTCTTCCCGCTCTGGGTCGAGACCAAGGAGCTGAAGTCGGGCGGCTTCTGCAACAGCTTCTTCATGGGCGGCAACAACACCGCTGATTACACGGGGTTCATCTGCCTTCCGGCGCACGAGGAGCAGGCCATCCCGGC
>DATIXH010000264.1:0-28842 GCA_035518775.1 Candidatus Acidiferrum sp. | reverse complement strand
GGGTTCGAATCCTCTCGGGCGCGCCAGATTTCTGCGGTGCAATCGCAACGAACAAGCAAGGCCCCGCCGATGGGTGTTCGGCGGGGCCTCAGCTTCTTGGACTCGCGCGGGATATGGCCCCACGCGCCGCGGCTACATCGTGCCGGCGTCTACGTCGACATCCACGCCGGACGTACCGACACTCGCACCGGCGCTGCCATTGCCGCCGATCGTGTTGTCGTCGAAGCTCACGGCGCCCGATCCGCTGTCGGAACCGCCGACGTTATCATCGGTGGTCTGGCTCGTGCCGGTTCCCGTACCCGAGGTGCTGAGGCCGCTCGACGAGCCCGTATTCGAGGTAGCGGGTGCGTTGGTGCTCGTGCCGGTTCCGGCAGTTGCTCCCGTGTCGGTTTGGCCAGCCGTTCCAGTTCCGCTCGTACTGCCGGTGCCGGTTTCGCTGCCGCCCGTACCATCAGTGCCGGTCGTCGCGGTCGGGGTGGAGACCGAGACCGCCGGGTTCACGTCGGCCGAGGCGGCCGAGTCGTTGTTATCGATGCTCGCAGCGCCAGTGCCGCTGCCGGTACCGCTGGCGCTGGCAGACGTGCCCGGCCCAGCGTTGTTGGCCGTCGCGTCGCCGTCGGCAAACGCATCGCTGCTCGATGTCCGGCCGCTGGTGTCCACCGACCCGTCGGAGCCGGCATCGATATGAGCCGAGGAAGAGGCCGAGCCCTCGCCGGTCGAGCCGGCCGACAGGTCGATGTGCGCCGACGAGGAGGCCGCGGCCGCGCCGTCGCTACCGGTGCTGGTATTGCTGCCGGAGGTGTCGACGGTGACGGCGCCGGTCATCGAGCCGCCGCCGGTGGTCGAGACCTCGGTGTCGCCGTCGGCAGTAGACTCCGAAGCGGCCGACGTGCCGTCCGACGTGGTCGTGGTGGCGCCATCACCGAAGGCATGGCCCGTCGCCGAGCCGTTGCCGGTCGATGAGCCATTCACACTGGCGGAGGCGGTCGTACTGCCGTCCTCGCTCGTGGTAGCCGCGGACGCGGCACCGGAGGCCGACGCGGCCGTGCCGGTGGTGGTCAGCACTGCGTTGGCGGTGACGCCGCCGTCGCTGTCGAAATGCGCATCGGTGGCGCTGTCGGCAGTCGAACTGTCGGTAGCGGTGTCGTTGCCGGTAGCTCCGGCATGAGTGGAGGCCGAGGAGTCGGCGGTGTTGCCATTGGCATCCTCGCTGTGGCCGCTGGCGCCTCCATCGGCGGAGGCGGTCGCTCCGGCGCCGTCGGCCGTCGCATCGGAATGCGACGAGGAGCTCGTGGCCCCGCCGCCGGCAGTCGAACTGCTTTCGGAATGTCCGCTGGCCGAGGCGGCCCAGGCCGCCGTCGACTGCAACGGTGCCATCGGTCCCGCCGACAACATGAGTGCAAAGGCACTCGTCGAGATGATCAGGCTCCATTTCAATCGAGGTATCTGCATGTACCCTCCTCAGGTCTTCGAAGAGATCTGTGAATACGGTTTCTGCGCTGCTGCGATCGACCGCAGCGTCAATGGACACGTGGAGGCAATGGAGCGCTGTCGCTGTGTTAGCGATATGACATCGATATGGCAGGCGCGGCGGCTCCGCGATCGGAACGCATGCGGGCCGCGCGCATTCTTCTATCAGTACTCACGAGATGACCGTCGTGCCGGCGATGAGCCTGTCGTGACTGCGAGAGACGGTAGGCTCAGCGGTGATCATGGCAGTTGCCGCCAGGCGATGGTCCCGACCGAACTGTGCGCGGCTGGCCGCAGCCGCGCGCGGCGTGAACGTCAGGGCTCTCCCTCGCTTGCAGTCTTGGGCTCCCAGACGGGATCAGGCGCGACCGCCAGGGTCTCGTGATCATCCTGCCAGCCTTCGATACCGTCGGGGTACCAATGGACGCCCGTATAACCCTCGAGCACGAGCCGCTTGGCCGCGTTCCAGCTGCCCCAGCATTCGGGATGGCAGAAGGTCACGATCATCTTTGATTTGTCGCCGTTGGTGAGTTCTCGCACGCGCTCGTAAAACAGCGCCTCGCGAGCCGCATCGAGCGGGGCCGCGCCGGCGCCCGGCAGCCAGACGGCTCCTGGGATCGAGAGGTGCGTAGGCAGCCAGGGCAACTCCTTGGGGAAGTCCGGCGGCTTGCGATCACCGGGTCCGACGTCGAGAAGGAGCGGATGACCCGGCATCATGGCGTCGAGCGCCGCGGCGTCGATGACGACGGCACCGCTGAGCGTCTTCGGCGTGTGGCCGTGCATCGGCCCCATCCAGATGCCGGCGGGCTCGGGCGTGTCGACAGCACTCGCCGCCGTCAGGAGAACCGCAGCAAGCAGCATCGCTGCGTCCTTCAGGACGGACCTAGCGGCAATGCCCATGGCAGGCCTCGGGCCGTCAATTGCTCAGCGCGGGCAGGTTGAAGGTCTGTTCCCAATGTCCACCTGCGGTGTCGGAGGCGATCACCCTGACCGGACCAGCACCTTCCGGGAGGAACGAAAACCCGAAGACCGGGTCCGACGAGACCGAGATGTCGCCATCGATGGACACGACATCGTTGTCTCCATAGGAGACCGTGATCCGGTTGATGTAGCGGGCCGGGGTATAGGTGCGGGTGATCTGATTCATCTGCATGCCGTTGAAGTTCGGATGGCGGATCATCAGCGTCGCCGCGAGGGATTCGCCGGCGCCGCCGGCGAACTTCATGCGCATCTCGCCCATGCCGTTCATCGCCTCTTCGTCGCTCACGCCCATGGGAGCGGAACAGCCGCCGGAGGCCTTGACGAACGCGACCGCCTCGAACAGCTGGCCGTCGCCGGTCTCGGCGATGGCATGGACATTGGTGTAGCTGTTGATGCGCACGCGCAGTTTGACCTGGCTCGGATCGGCCGCCGGCCCGAAGGAGAAGTGCGCCGCAAAGGGCGACGGGTTCTCGTCGATCACGAGGTAGACGCCCTTGATCCTGTCTTTCCCGGGCATCCGCAGCGTGATCGGCACGAGCGCGGCATCGAGCGCGCGACTCGGCGCCTCGATCTTGATGAGCGAATCGGTCGGTTCGATCTTGCGGTCGCCGAAGATGTACTTGCTGACCTCCTGCCAGCGCGCCTCGCGCCCCGCATCCGCGACGTCCGCGGCCTGCGACGGAGGGCCGAGGAGAGCCGTGACCATCGCAAGGGCGAGACCGAGCGAGAGAGTCTTCATGACCTAGTCCTCATGCTTGCGCGACGTTCGTTCATTCCCATTCCAGTTCCTTGTACGCCTCTGTGACGTTGCGCCCGTTGTAGTCGTCGAACAAGGCCCAGCGCCCGCGCTCCGACATGGCTACCGTCGCGGCGGCCTTTTCGATCGGGACGCCATCCGCCACCGCCTTGCGGGTCTCGTCGCGCAGAGTCGAAAGATAGCGCGTCAGGGCCGCCATGGCAGGCGCGAAATCGACGACTGCAGGTCCGTGTCCCGGGACGGCACGCGCAGCCCGCAACGCCTTGAGCTTGTCCGCCTCTTGCAGCCAACCCAGCAGGCTGCCGTCGAGGGAAGGAATGCGCCCGACGAAGAGCAGGTCGGCCGGGAAGAGTAGCCCCGTCCGCGTGTCCAGCATCGACAGATCGCACAGCGTGTGCGCCGCGCCGTGTGCCGTGAAGCGGAGAATCCTGTCGCCAAGATCGATCTCGGCCTCGTCCTTCACGTCCTGTGTCGGGTAGACCGTGCTCCCGACCTTGTCGGCGCCGAGAACCTCGACGAGCCGTTCACGATAGTAGTCGCCTCGGGCGTCGAGCGCCCCACGCAGCGTGCGGTGGCCGATGAAATTCGCTCTATCCTCGACGAAGGCGGCAGCGCCGAAGCAATGGTCCGGATGGACATGCGTCAGCACCACATGGCGGATCGGCTTGTCCGTGCGCTTCCGGATCTCGGCCCGCAGCCACTGTCCATCCGCGAGGCTTCCGCCGGACTCGGTGACGAGAACGGCGTCGCGGCCGACCACGAAGCCGATATTGGCGATGCCGTCATTATTCTCCGGCGTCGCCTCCTCGTGCAGCCCCCGGCGAATGAAGATGCCGGGTCCGACCTCCGTCAGCGTGAAGGCGCCGGCCGAGCGCCCGAACAGCGGCAGGCAGCAGAGGCAGGCCCCGCCCAACACGACCCCGCGGCGCGAAGCCAGGACAGGCGGCACGTCCACGACTCCTTTGGCCGCTGGTGCCGGCATGGCATTCCTCCCGGCCATCCACCTACCACTTGGCAGATCGACTCGCTACGCGCGATTATCCTCCTGCGCGCTCGGCGCGCCAGATCAGTCGCGCGATAGAGAGTCCGATGCCGGCCCCGATGAACGACAAGACCTGCTTGATCACCGGCGCCACCAGCGGCATCGGCAAGGAGACCGCCGTCGGACTCGCCCGCCTGGGCGCGCAAGTGGCAATCGTCGGCCGCGATGCGGAGCGCACCCGGGCAACGGCCGATTGGATCAAGCAGACCACGGGCTCAGAGCAGGTTGCTTTTCTTGTGGGTGACCTGTCCTCGCAGGCCGAAATTCGCAGATTGGCCCGCGAGTTCAAGGACCGGCATGCGCGGTTGGACGTGCTCGTGAACAATGCCGGCGCGATCTTCACGCGCCGGGAAACGACCGTCGACGGCTTCGAGCGCACCTGGGCGGTCAATCATCTCGCCTACGTGCTCTTGACGCATGAACTGCTCGACCTCCTCAAGGCGAGCGCGCCCGCGCGCATCGTCAACGTCGCGTCGACCATGCACACCGGCGGGGTCATCGAGTTCGACAACCTGCAGGGCGAGCGACGCTATCGCGGCGTGGCGGCCTATAGCCGCTCGAAACTGGCCAATGTGCTGTTCACCTATGCGCTTGCCCGACGCCTCGCGGGCACGGGGGTCACCGCTAACTGCCTGCATCCGGGCGGGGTAGCCACGGGGTTCGGGCATAGCAGGCCGAGCGTGATCAGCATGGTCTTGCACCTGGCCAAGCCCTTCCTGCTTACCGCCGAGCAGGGAGCGGCCACGTCGATCCATCTGGCGTCGTCGCCGGAGGTCGAAGGTGTCACCGGCGGCTACTTCGCCAGATGCAAGGCCGTCCGCTCGTCCGCCGCCAGCTATGACGAAGCGCTGCAAGAGCGGCTGTGGGCGCTAAGCCTAAGGCAGGTCGGCGAGACCTAGACGGGCGGCGGGTTCCGCTCCGTGAAGCCGCGCTGGTGCCAATAGGGATAGGTAAGGGTGGTTGCGCTCGCGGCATCCAGCTTCTTGACCTGTTCCGGCGTCAGGCTCCATCCGACGGCGCCGAGGTTTTGGCGCAGCTGCTCCTCGTCGCGGGCGCCGATGATGACGTTCGCCACGGTCGGCCGCTGCAGCAGCCAGTTGAGGGCGACCTGCGGCACGCTCTTGCCGGTCTCCTTCGCGACACCGTCGAGCGCATCGACGACGCGGTAGAGATAGTCCTCGGCCACCGGCGGGCCATAGTCGGCCGTGGCGTGCAGACGGCTGACCTTCGGCAGCGGCTGGCCGCGCCGGATCTTGCCCGTGAGCCGCCCCCAGCCGAGCGGACTCCAGACGACGGCGCCGATCCCTTGATCCAGGCCCAGGGGCATGAGCTCCCATTCGTACTCGCGCCCGACCAGGGAATAGTACGCTTGATGCGCGACGTAGCGCGCCAAGCCGTATTTATCGGAGATCGCCAGCGACTTCATCAGGTGCCAGCCCGAGAAATTCGAGCAGCCGATGTAACGCAGCTTGCCGGCGCGCACGAGATCGTCGAGCGTGCCCAGCGTCTCCTCGATCGGCGTCAGCGCATCGAAGCCATGCAGCTGAAACAGGTCGATATAGTCCGTGCCGAGCCGTCGCAGGCTGCCCTCGACGGCCTGCAGCAGGTGCTGGCGCGAGGATCCGACGTCGTTCGGCCCCGGACCGGCGCGGAAGGTCGCCTTCGTCGAGATGATCACGCGGTCGCGACGCCCGGCGATCGCCTTGCCCAGGACCTCCTCGGCGAGGCCGTCCGAATAGATGTCGGCGCTGTCGAACATGGTGAGACCGGCATCGAGGCAGATATCGATCAGGCGCGTGGCGCCCTTGGCGTCGGTGTCGCCCCAGGCGCGGAAGAAGTCATTGCCGCCGCCGAACGTGCCGGTGCCCAGGCTCAATGCCGGCACCTTGAATCCCGATCTACCGAGCTGCCTGAAGTCCATAGCGCGATCTCCTCCGGCCAAAGCCTACCAATGACAGCGCCCGACTGCGATGGAAAGTGCAACGACGGAAATGCAGGCTTGCATCAAGGGTCGATCACGACGCCCGCGCAAAGACCGACCAGCTAAGAGCCCGACTTCTGCCGTTTCTCATAGACGGCGCCGACGAACGTCGTTGCGGCATCGATGATCCGATTCTTCGGATTCCGCCCGCAATAGAGATCAAGATACACCAACAGCCCATGCGCGTTGTAGTTGCGCGAGATGTCATAGGTGTCCGGCTGCAGCCAGTTGTATGCCGACAGAAACCCGGTGAACCAGTTGGCGTATTCCTCGGACTCCTTGGGGTGGAGGTTGCGGTCTTCGAGAAAACCGCTGCAGGTCTTGGTGCCAAGACCGCGCACGCTGAAGCGCTTCTTCGCGTCGGCGGAACCGGCGTCATTCGCGGCGAGCACGCAGAGCAAAAGGAATGCTGTCGTTCCCACCAGAATCCGCTTGCAGATCATCCTGTTCTCCTGCCGTGTTATCACCGCCGCCGCCCAGCGACCGCCCGCCATCGCCTGCTCGGAAGGGGGCGCAGTCTATCGAATTGCCGAAGCACTCGACAAGGCATGAAGGAGGCGGTTCATCGCCGGACCGCCGGTCTAGCGCGACTGCAGCGCCGGCAGAATCAGGACCAGGAACAGCGCCGTCAGGACCAGCGCCAGCGCCGTCAACACATCCCAGCCGACCGGCTCGCCGAGGGCGAGCGCGCTTGACAGCACTCCCACGACCGGGATCGCCAGCGACCCCACGCAGATGGCGACGGCCGGAAAGCGGCTGACGAGCTTGAACCAGGCCCAATGGCAGAAGAGCGTGGCGACGATGACGGCGTACGCCGTCGACAGCCAGGCCTCCACACTGACCAGGCCGGGGTGGAAATCGCGATCGAAGAGAACCGCGCCCACCATTACGGGAATGCCACCGAGGATAAGCTGCCAGCCGGTCAGCACGGCGACCGGCATGGTGAACCGATAGTATTTCAGGGCGACGGTGCCGGTCGCCCAGGAGATTGCCGCAATCAACATGACGACAGGGCCGACAGGATCGGCCAGGACCGAGTCCAGCTGCGGCAACAGCAGGATCGCCATGCCCGCCAGCCCGGCAACGAGCCCGCCGAGCGTGTAGAGCGTCGGCCGTTCGCCCAGCAGGGGGACCGCCAATACCGCCGCCCACAGCGGCATCGTGAACGCGATGATCGTGGCGCGGCTGGCCGCCAGATGGACGAGGCCGGTGGCAGAGCAGATGTGCCAGATCGTCACGTTGAACAGGCTTACGACGAGCAGTGGGCGCACCTGGCCGCGCGGGACGCGAAACCTCTGGCCCGCAATGCGACAGATCAGAATGAACCCGGCGCCGGCGCCCAGCAGGCAGATGCTGCGGAAGGTCCAGACCGGAATCTCGGCGACGGCGAGCTTCATCATCGGCCAGTTCACGCCCCACAGCACCGTGAGGACTGCGAGCAAGGCAAGCCCGGCGCCGATGCTGAGCCTGCCCGTGGCGGGCAAATGGTTCGTTGGCGCCTGTGCGCTCGTCATGACGCCGTCCCCGGCGGCTCGGCTGACCTGCGCCGCTCGTCGATCTGCCGGAGCACCTCTTGGCGCTGGGCGGGCAGCATGATCATCCAGTCGCGGATCTCATCGATATTGCGGAAGCAACCCACGCACAGGCCGGTCTTGTCGTCGAGGCGACAGATGCTGACGCAGGGCGAGGGCGGCCCGCTCGCGAGCCGGCGCTGCCGCTCCGCGCGGCGGCGCTCGCGATCAAGAAGGCGTCGGGTCGTTGCATCGTCCATGGCGACGGTCTAAGTCAGGAAGCGGGCGGTCCGCGGGGCCGGGTGAGGCTGCGAATCCCATCGGCGCTGTCTATTACCATGCCCGGCCAGAATTGCACCCCGCTCTCGCCTTGCAGGTTGCTGTGCGAGCAAACGGATCTGCGTGAGGAGAACACTGTCTTGATGAAGCCGGCCCCCAGTACCGATCCTGTGGCTGCAAAATACGCGCCCTGGGTCTCGCTGCTGCGCGAGGACTCCGCCTATCTGCGAGCCGCGCCGGCACCGGCCTACTGGTCGCTGGCGCCATACTATGTGGGCCAAATCACGGACGCCGCCTGCTCGCTCGCCTCAGCCGCGATGCTGGTCAATGCTGGCCGCGCCGGCAGGGCGCTGGCCGCCGACGCCAAGCTGATAACGCAGCAGGCGCTGCTGGATGCAGTCGGGAGCGATCCGTGGCGAGCCGGCGTCGCCAGCGACGAGGGCCACGGCGTCGGCCTGCGGCAGCTGCAGGATCTGCTCGCCGTCAGTCTCCGGACGTATGAGATGGCGGCATCCCAGGTCGAGGCCGTTCCGCTCGAGCAGCAGAGCGGCGAGGCGCTCGCCCGCTTCCGCGCGGCGCTGCGCGCGGCCGAGACGGCGCCGGGGCAATTCATCATCGCCAACTACTACATGGCCGCGGTGATCGGGCGCGGCGACTACGGCCATTTCTCGCCGATCGGCGCCTATGACGCGGGCCGCGACCGCGTCTTGATCCTGGATGTCTATCGGGTCGAGTTCGAACCCTACTGGGTGCCGGCGGAACGGCTGTTCGCAGGCATGGCGACCGTCAGCCGCGCCGATGGGGAGCCGCGCGGCTATCTCACCATCCGGCTCCCCGCATCTTGAACGAGAGGTGGCGGCCTAGCTGTTGTTGGCCGCCTTGTACTTCGCGATCTTCTCCTGCAGCTCCTGCTGCTCCTCGCAGGTGCCGCACGCCTTGGCCAGGACCTTGAGGCGCTCCTCGGCCTTCGGCAGGTTTTTCATCTCGAGATAGAGCTCGCCGAGATACTCGTTGGCGCCGACATGGTTCGGCCTGATCGCCAGGGCCTTCTCGTAATATTCGAGGGCCTCGTCGGGATTGCCGAGCTTGCGCTCGCAGAAGCCCATCAGGTTGAGCGCGTCGGGATTGCGCGGATCCTTCGCGATGATCTTGTCGAGGATCGACATCGCCCCGCGATAGTCGGTGGCGTTCACCTTGGCGCTGGCCTGGCTGTACATCGCGGTGATGCTGGTCGATGAGCCCGATGAATTGGACGAACCACTCGACGACGAGCTCCCGCTCGAGCTGCTTGATCCGCCGCCGCCGGAGTTGGCCGCAAATCCGGCGCCATGGGGCAGCGCTACGCCGACCGCGAGCGCCAACGCAAATGTCACGAGCACGCGACTGGTAGCTTGCATCCTATTCCTCCTTCGGAAATCACCGGGCACGGGTGGACAGTCTGGGTCAATGAACAGGGCACCAGAGACGATTATTCCTCACTCCTGCGCTGCGGCAACCATACGCCCGCTGTCGGGCCGTGACGAGGGAATGCGGAGGTTCGATTCCCCGCGGCGGGGCCCTGCTTGGGCACGGCCGTTGCCGCCTGAGAGACTGGAACGGGAACGGTCGCGCACAGGCGTGCTGCGACATATCCACGCGGCCCGGCATGCCCGAGGCGCACAAAGAATCCTAGGAGGCCGCGGCACGGCGAAGCGCCACCGCAAAAACATATGACAGACCGGAGACGGGTCGCTAGTCTCCGCCGCCATGCTGCTCCGCCGAGTTGATGCTGCTCCTCACCATCGACGGGGCCGGCCCCTGTCGATCCTTTGGTTGGTCCTGGTCCTGCTGCTCCTGCCGGCCCCGCGGGGCGTGGCCCAGGAGCAATCCGGCGAGTTGCCGGCCGTGTCGCAGCAGGACATCGACGCGCTCTTGGCGACCCTGCAGGATCCGGCGGCGCGCGACAAGCTGATCCAGCAGCTGAAGGCCCTGAAGGCTGCGCAGGTCCAGCAGGCCCAGACCGTGGAGCCCGAGGGACTCGGCGCCATTCTGCTCTCCTCGCTCTCGGAGCGTGTGCGCGAGGCCAGTGATGCGCTGGTGACGACGGCGACGGCCATTCTCGATTTTCCCAACCTCGTCAGCTGGGCCGCCGGCCAAATCGCCGACCCCGACCGGCGTCGCCATTGGGGCGAAGTGCTGCTGAGCATCGGGATCACCTTGCTCGCGGCGTTGCTCGTCGAGTGGCTGGCGGGGCGGCTGCTGGCGCGCCCGCGCAACCTGCTCGATGCCCGCGCGCCCGCGCGTTATTGGCTGCGCTGGCCGCTCGCGGTCCTGCGCCTGTGCCTGGAGCTGCTGCCGGTCGTCGCCTTCATCGCTGTCGCCTATGGCGTGCTCCCGACGCTGAAGCCTGACGTAGTGACGCGTCTCGTCGCGCTCACCATCATCAACGCCAACATCATCGCACGGGCCACGACGGCGGTAGCCCGCGTCCTGTTCGCGCCGCGCTCTGCGGCGCTGCGCCTGCTGCCCGTCAGCGATGAAACGGCCAACTACGCTGTCATCTGGGTGCGTCGTCTGACGGCCGTGTCGGTCTACGGCTATTTCCTTACCGAGGTCGGCCTGCTTCTCGGCCTGCCCCGCGGTCTCTACGGCCTCATCCTCCGGGCCATCGGCCTGCTGGTCGTCGCCATGCTGGTGATCCTCATCCTGCAAAATCGCGCGGCCATGACCGGCTGGCTCAAGGGCGCGGCGGAAGGAGGGCCGTGGAGCAATCTCCGCCAGCGCCTGGCCGATGTCTGGCATTTCCTCGCCATCGGCTATGTCTTCGGCGTCTACATCGTGTGGGCGCTCGACATCGTCGGCGGGTTCGAGTTCCTGCTGCGGGCAACGATCCTCACGGTGATCGTGGTCCTTGTCGTCCGGCTCATCACCTCCGCCTTGCGCAACCTGATCAATCGCGGCTTTGCGCTCAGCGCCGAGCTGAAGACGCGCTTTCCCGGTCTCGAGGCGCGCGCCAACCGCTACCTGCCGTTCCTGCAGACACTGCTGAGCGGGGTGATCTACTTCTTCGCGATCCTCCTGCTGCTGGAGACCTGGGGCCTGCACGCCTTCGCCTGGCTGACAAGCGACTTCGGCCGGCGTGTGTTCGGCAGCCTGGTGACCATCGGCGTCATCCTGCTCGTCGCCCTGTTCCTGTCGGAGGTCGTCAACGAGCTGGTGGAGCGCTATCTCGGACGCCGACAAGGCCAGTGGCATGACGCCGCACGCAGCGCCCGCGTGCGCACGCTGCTGCCGCTCCTGCGCAATGCCTTCCGGATCGTGCTGTTCGTGATGGTCGCGCTGATCGTGCTGTCCGAGCTCGGCATCAACATCGCGCCGCTGCTGGCCGGCGCCGGCGTGGTCGGCCTGGCCATCGGCTTCGGCGCGCAGACGCTGGTGAAGGACGTCATCACCGGCATCTTCATTCTGGCAGAGGACACCGTTGCCGTGGGCGACGTCGTCGACCTCGGCGGGCACAGCGGCGTGGTGGAGGCGATGACTTTGCGCAGCATCCGTCTGCGCGACTACACCGGCGCCGTCCACACCATTCCCTTCAGCGCCGTCAGCACCGTCATGAACATGACCCGCGATTTCGGCTATGCCGTCTTCGACATCGGCATCGCCTACAGCGAAGACCTCGACCGTGTCATAGGGTTGCTGCGCGCCCTCGGCGACGAGCTGCGCCAGGACAAGGCCGTCGGCCGCGACATCCGCGAGCCGATCGAGGTGATGGGCATCAACAGATTTGCCGACAATGCCGTGATCATCCGCGTCCGCCTGAAGACCGCGCCCGGCAGGCAATGGGGCGTGGAGCGGGAATTCAATCGCCGGCTGAAGCGTCTGTTCGAGGAGCATGGCATCGCGCGCGCCAACCCGGCGGCCGCCCCGACGATCTATCTGTCCGACGCCCGTCCGACGTCGCCACCGGCCGTCTCCGGCTCCGCACCGGCCCGGCAGTCCTGAGAGCGATCATGCCCCGATATCCCACTGCCGTCCCGGCGATGCCGCAAGTCCGCCGCTTCGGCGCGATCAATTGGGTCGGCCTGTGGACGCTCTACCACAAGGAAGTCCGCCGCTTCGTGAAGGTGGCGACGCAGACCCTGCTGGCGCCGTTGGTTACCACCCTCCTCTATCTCGCCATCTTCGTGCTCGCGATCGGCGACCCCGCGCACAAGATCGGAGATGTGCCGTTCCGCGCCTTCCTGGCGCCGGGCCTGATCATGATGGCCATGGTCCAGAATGCCTTCGCGAACACCTCCTCCTCGATCATGATCGCGAAGATCCAGGGCAATATCGTGGACACGCTGATGCCGCCGCTGTCGCCGGGCGAGCTGACCTGCGGGTTCGCGCTCGGCGGCGTGACGCGCGGCCTGGCCGTCGGGTTGGTGATGTGGGGCGCCCTCACCCTGCTGCTCCCGGCCGCCGTGCACAACATCCTGTTCGTGCTGTTCCACGCCGTCGCCGCCTCGCTCATGCTGTCGCTCCTGGGCATCGTCGGCGGCATCTGGGCGGAGAAGTTCGATCACCTGGCGGCGGTGACGAACTTCATCATCACGCCCTTCGCGTTTCTCTCCGGCACGTTCTATTCGATCGGCGGCCTGCCGGCCTTCTGGTACGGCGTCGCCCATTTGAATCCGTTCTTCTACATGATCGACGGTTTCCGCTACGGCTTCACGGGGCATGCCGACGGCTCGCTGACCGCTGGGTTGATCGTTCTGACGGTCGTCAACCTTCTGCTGTGGGCGTTGGTCTATCGCATGTTCGCTCGCGGCTACCGGCTGAAGGCCTGAGCCGGATCCGATGGCAGCGCCCGCGATGCCCCGGCGCTACGGCGCGGTGAACTGGCGCGGCCTGTGGGCGCTGTGCCTCAAGGACCTGCACCGCGCCTACAAGAGTTTTCGCTACAGCGTTCTCGGGCCGGTCGTGTCCAACCTGCTGTTTCTTGCCATCTTCGCGGTCGCCCGCGGCAGCGGCGCCTATGTCGGCGATCTCACCTTCCTGCAGTTCCTCGTTCCGGGCCTCGTCATCTTCGCCGTCTGCGAGACCGCCTACTCGACCTCCTCCGAGTCTCTCCTGTTCGACAAGATGGAGGGCATGATCGCGGATACCCTGATGGCGCCGCTGACCCCGACGGAGCTGACGATCGGGTACGCCTGTAGCTCGGCCGCAACGGGCCTGCTCACGGGAGCGGCAGTCGCGCTGCCGATGCTGCTGGTCGTGCCGCTGCCGATCGCGTCATTGCCGCTGCTGCTGTTCTTCGCGGCCGGCGGCGCGTTCATGCATGGCCTGCTCGGCATTCTCGTCGGCCTGTGGGCCGAGCGCTGGGACCACCACTCCGCCGCCCTGACGTTCATCGTCATCCCCTTCGGGTATCTCTCGGGGACGTTCTATTCGGTCGCGTCGCTGCCGGCGCTGGCCGAGAGCGTGGCGCGCGTCAACCCCGTCTTCTATGTCATCGACGGTTTCCGTGCCGCCAGCACCGGCCATGCCGAGAGCCCTCCGCTCGTCGGGATGGTCGTGGTCGCCCTGGTCGTCCTGGGACTCGGCGTCTGTGCCCGGCGCCTGTTCCGCATCGGCTACAAGCTCAAGCCATGAGCGCACCTGAAGAGGAGATGGCGGCCGAAGCCGGCCGGCGCCTGTTCGCGCAGGAGTGCCGGTTCATCGCCGGCGCCGATCGCATCGAGGCGCTGCCGCCGATCGGCCTGCCGGAGGTGGCCTTCGCCGGCCGGTCCAATGTCGGTAAGTCGAGCCTGGTCAACGCCCTCACCGGCCGGACGACGCTGGCGCGGGTCTCGCATACACCCGGGCGGACACAGCAGCTGAACTTCTTCGATCTCGCCGGCCGTCTCGTGCTGGTGGATATGCCGGGCTTCGGCTTCGCCCGCGCGGCCAAGAGCAAGATCAGGGATTGGAGCGGTCTGATCGAACGCTATCTGCGCGGCCGGCCCAGCTTGCGGCGTGTCTGCCTGCTGATCGACGCCCGGCACGGCGCCATGGCCGTCGATCGCGGATTCATGGACCGCCTGGACGCAGCGGCGGTTTCCTATCAGGTCGTGCTCACGAAGTGCGACAAGGTGAAACCGACGCAGCTCGAAGAACGGATCGCCGCGCTCGCCGCCGAGCTGGCAGAGCACGTCGCCGCCCATCCCGACCTCATCGTCACCAGCGCCCATGCCGGGACCGGTATTCCGGATCTGCGCGCCGCGTTGGCGGCGCTGGCAGCGCCAGGCCAATTCGACTAGATTGCGCCCGCCGCAACCTCCCGACCGAGCCATGACGCAGATCGACTACACCGAGACCAAGCACTGGCTGCGCGCCGCCCGCACGCTGACCGAGGCCTTGCCATACATGCGCCGCTATTCCGGCAAGACCTTCGTGGTCAAGTATGGCGGCAATGCCATGGTGAACAAGGAACTGGCCGGCGTGTTCGCGCAGGATATCGTGCTGCTGCGCCAGGTCGGCATCAATCCGATCGTCGTCCATGGCGGCGGTCCTCAGATCAATCAGATGCTCGATCGCCTCCAGATCAAGAGCCATTTCATCGACGGCCTGCGCGTCACCGACGCGGCCACAATGGAGGTCGTGGAGATGGTTCTGGCCGGCAGCACGAATAAGCATATCGTCAGCGCCATCAATGCCGCCGGCGGCAAGGCCGTCGGGCTCTCCGGGCGCGACGCCAACCTGCTCATCGCCACCAAGCAGAAGATGCAGAAGAACGGCGAGGAGATCGACCTCGGCTTCGTCGGCGATCCCAAGACGGTCGATCCGCATGTCCTGAAGACGCTGGCCCAAGGTGGCATGATCCCCGTGATCGCGCCGGTGAGCGCCGGCGAGGGCGGCGAGGCCTACAACATCAACGCCGACACGGCCGCCGGCGCCATCGCCGCCGCGGTGGGTGCGGCGCGCCTGCTGCTGCTGACGGACGTGCCGGGCGTACTCGACAAGGAAGGCAAGCTGCTGGAGAACCTGACGGTCTCGCAGGTGAAGGCGCTGATGGGCGACGGCACGATCTCCGGCGGCATGATTCCAAAGCTCGAAACCTGCATCGAAGCGGTCGAGGCCGGGGTCGAGGGCGCGGTCATCCTCGACGGCCGCGTGCCCCACTCTCTCCTGCTCGAGATCTTCACCGAACGAGGCGTCGGTACGTTTGTCAGCCGCGGGTGAGAGATTGGCGCGAAAAGGTCCGATGGCCTTGCGGCACGCCGAGACGTGGATCTTCGATCTCGACAACACGCTCTACCCGGCGTCCTGCAACCTGTTTGCGCAAGTGGACAAGCACATCGGAGAGTTCATCGCCCGCCTGCTCAACGTCGATCCCGACGAGGCCTTTCGGATCCAGAAGCAGTACTTTCGCGACTATGGCACCAGCCTGCGTGGGCTGATGATCCACCACGAGGTCGATCCGCGCAGCTTCCTCGAGTTCGTCCATGCGGTCGACGTGACGCCGGTGCAGCCGAGCCCGGCGCTGGAGCAGGCGCTCGGCCGCCTGCCGGGGCGCAAGATCGTGTTCACGAACGGCTCGGAGAAGCACGCCGAGAACGTGATGGCCCGTCTCGGCATCAGCCACCGCTTCGACGCCGTCTTCGATATCGTCGCCGCCGACTACTTCCCGAAGCCGGAGCCCTTCGTCTACGACATCCTGGTGCGGCGCCACTGGATCGATCCCAGGAGCGCTGTCATGGTCGAGGATATCGCCAAGAACCTGCTGCCGGCCCATGAGATGGGGATGGCCACGGTGCTTGTCCGTCACGCCGCGGAATGGGCTCAGGATGGCGCGGACGCCGCTCATGTCCATCACATGACCGACGATCTCGTCGCCTGGCTGACCGACGTAACGGCGGGCTGACGTCCAGGATCTTTCGTGGCCGGCGGTCGGCGACGTTGACACCTCCGGCCCGCCTGCCGCATGTTCGGCCCGGCGATAGGGCCTTCGATCACCGGAACAAATCCATGAACACGGAGCAGCTGCAGGCGGTCATCGATGCCGCCTGGGAGAAGCGCGATACTGTCGGCGTCGCTACCAAGGGCGAGGTACGCGACGCCGTCGAGGCGGCCCTCGACAGGCTGGACAAGGGCGAATTGCGCGTGGCCGCGAAGGAAGGGGGCCAATGGCAGACGCAACAGTGGCTGAAGAAGGCGGTCTTGCTGTCCTTCCGCCTGAGCGACTCCGCCCCCATTCCCGGCGGCGGGCGCTTCGAGGGTGCCGGGGAGGCTGCCTGGTACGACAAGGTGCCGTCGAAGTTTGCCGGCTGGGGCGCCAATCGATTCAAGGCCGCCGGCTTCCGCGCCGTGCCCAACTGCGTCGTGCGTCGGTCCGCCTTTATCGCGCCGAACGTCGTGCTCATGCCCTCCTTCGTCAATGTCGGGGCGCGGGTCGACAGCGGCACCATGATCGACACCTGGGCGACCGTGGGCTCCTGCGCCCAGATCGGCAAGAACTGCCACATCTCCGGCGGTGCCGGTATCGGCGGGGTGCTGGAGCCGCTGCAGGCCGGCCCCGTGGTGATCGAGGACAACTGCTTCATCGGCGCGCGCGCCGAGGTGGCCGAGGGCGTGCTCGTCGAAGAGGGCTCGGTGCTCTCCATGGGAGTCTATCTCGGCGCCTCCACCAAGATCATCGACCGGGCGACCGGGCAGGTGCATTACGGCCGCGTGCCGGCCTATTCCGTGGTCGTCTCCGGCACGCTCCCGGGCAAACCGCTGCCGGACGGCAGTCCCGGACCCGGCCTCTATTGCGCCGTCATCGTCAAGCGGGTCGACGAGAAGACCCGGGCCAAGACCTCGATCAACGAGCTGTTGCGGGATTGACCGCGCGGACAGGCCCGTGATCCCCTATATCGATCCGGTCGAACTGACTCGCGATCTGATTCGCTGCCCGAGCGTGACGCCGGCGGATGCCGGCGCCCTTGATGTGCTCCAAAGCGCGCTTGAAAGGCTCGGCTTCATCTGTCATCGCCTGAAGTTCAGCGCGCCCGATACGCCGGACGTCGACAATCTCTATGCCCGCATCGGCCGCGACGATGCCCGCAACTTCTGCTTCGCCGGACACACGGACGTCGTTCCCGTCGGCGACACGGCCGCGTGGTCGGCCGATCCGTTCGGCGCAGAGTTGCGGGATGGCCAGCTGATCGGCCGCGGCGCCGCCGACATGAAAGGGGCCATCGCCGCCTTTGTCGCGGCGGCGGCACGGTTCATCGCGCGCTGCCGCGGCAGCCTCCCCGGCGCCATCAGCCTGCTGATCACCGGCGACGAGGAAGGGCCGGCCATCAACGGCACCAAGCCGGTGCTGGAATGGCTGCGGGCCCGCGGCGAGCGACTCGACGCCTGCATCGTCGGCGAACCCACCAACCCGACGCGGCTCGGCGAGATGATCAAGATCGGGCGGCGCGGCAGCCTGACCGGACGCCTGACCGTGCGCGGTATCCAGGGCCACACCGCCTACCCGCAACTGGCCGACAACCCCATCCATCGTCTGCTCAGGATGCTGACACGCATCACCGAGCGGCCGCTCGATCAGGGTACGGCGCACTTCCAGCCCTCGACGCTCCAGCTCTCCACGATCGACGTCGGCAACCCCGCCAGCAACGTGATACCCGCGGAGGCGCGCGCCTGCTTCAACATCCGCTTCAACGACCGGCACAGCGGCGGCAGCCTGGAACGCTGGCTGCGCGACGAATTCGACGCCGTCGGCGGCAGCTATGACCTCAACGTCCAGGTGAGCGGCGAGTCGTTCCTGACCCCGCCGGGACCGCTCTCCGATCTGCTCGCGACGGCTGTCGAGCGGGTCCTGCGGGAGAAGCCGCAGCTGAGCACCACGGGCGGCACCTCCGACGCCCGGTTCATCAAGGACGTCTGCCCGGTGGTCGAGTTCGGGCTGGCCGGCGCCACCATGCACAAGGTGGACGAGCGCGTGCCCGTTGCCGATATTCGGGCCCTGAGCGACGTCTACGCGGAGGTGCTCGCGGGCTACTTTGCCGACGGGTCACGCTGATGCCGACGATCGTCGAGTTCGTCTA
Source organism: Candidatus Acidiferrum sp. (assembly GCA_035518775.1). Lineage (GTDB taxonomy): Bacteria > Pseudomonadota > Alphaproteobacteria > Dongiales > Dongiaceae > JBGPEQ01. The sequence goes on along the minus strand of DATIXH010000264.1, from coordinate 10,787 downwards.
CGTGCTGCGCGGCCTCCGGCGCCTCATCCAGTTCGACGTCGACGGCCTGACCTACTTCGATCGTTCGATCGAGGGTTTCTGGCGATCGTTTCGGGTCGCCTTCCTGGTCGCGCCCATCTACGCCATCATCATCCCGCTCGATCTCGCGGCGATCAAGCCGAGCGTTGGCTGGCAGCACATCATGATGGTCGAAATCCTGGCTTACATCGTGAGCTGGCTGCTCTACCCGCTGGCGGCCTACGAGGTCTGCCGGCTGATCGGCCGCGAGGCCGAATATCCCGGCTATATCGTCGTGTACAACTGGTCGCAGATCCTGATCGTGGCGGCCGAGCTGCTCAGCTGGCTCCCGACCCTGATGGGGATCACGACGGCGGACACCAGCGCCAGCCTCTATCGGATCGTCTTCTTCCTTTTTCTGATCTATCTCTGGTTCATCGCGCGCACTGCCCTGAGGATCGATGCATTCAGCGCAGTCGGCATGGCCTTCATGAGCTTCGCGCTGACGCGGGTGCTGGCGTTCGTTCACCGCGAGATGCTGAGCCCCGCTGTCGGCTGAGTCTCATCAATACCACACGTCCGTCAGATAGAGCCCCTCGGCCGGCGCCGTCGGACCGGCAGCGGAACGGTCGCGGGCAGCGAGGGCGCGGGCGACGTCCTCTTTGGTCCATTTGCCTTCGCCGACCAGCTTCAGCGTGCCGACCACGTTCCGCACCTGATGATGCAGAAATGAGCGGGCACGGGCAGCGACCCGCACCTCCGTATCGACGCGCGTCACATCCAGCACATCAAGGGTCTTCATCGGCGAGTCGGCCTGGCAAAGGCTGGCGCGAAAGCTCGAGAAGTCGTGATGGCCGACCAGCAGCTGGGCCGCCTCATGCATGGCGCCGGCATCGAGCGGCGCCCACACCAGCCAGGCGCGCCCACGCTCGATCGCAAGCGGCGCCCGCCGGTTGACGATCCGATAAAGATAGAGCCGTGCCTTGGCCGAAAAGCGGGCGTGGAAATCGGCCCCGACAACCGCTGCCTTCAGCACGGAAACAGCCGCCGGCTTCAAGTGGAAGTTCAGGGCATCACGGACGGTATCGGCAGAGGCCTCGCGCGCGAGATCGAAATGAACCGATTGGCCGAGCGCGTGCACGCCGGCGTCGGTGCGGCCGGCAGCAAAGCAGTCGACGCTCTCGCCGCAGAACCGGTGAATCGCCTCTTCGAGCGCCTGTTGCACCGAAGGTCCGTTGTCCTGGCGCTGCCATCCGACGAAACCGCCGCCGTCATACTCCACCGTCAATTTGTATCGCGTCATGGCGCAGCGTCGTCCGGCAGAGGCAGGACCAAGCCATGAGGCAGGCGATAGCCGCGCAGAAACTCCTCGGCCGCCATCGGGGCCTTTCCCGAGCGCTGGAGGCGGAGAATCCGCAGGGCCCCTTGGCCGCAGGTGACGACAAAGCCGTCACCGAGGAACGTGCCGGGTGCCGCCGCATGCTCGTCTCTCGCGGGGTCCGCTGCGAGCACCTTGAAGCGATCGCCGCCGATCGCGAACCAGGCCGCCGGGCGCGGACTCAGGGCTCGCACTTGACGCGCGAGGTCGGCGGCAGGACGGCGCCAATCGAGCCGCTCCTCCTCGCGCGTCAGCTTGGCGGCGTAGGTGACGCCGGCCGGCGGCTGCGGCCGCGACTTCAGCGTTCCGTCCGCAAGGCCGTCGATCGCCCGCAGAATCAGGCGAGCGCCGAGCGATGCTAGCTTGTCATGCAGCCGGCCGGCATCGTCATCCGGCCCGATCGGCAGCCGCTCCTGCAGCAGGATCGGCCCGGTATCGAGCCCCTCGTCCATTTGCGTGATCGTGATGCCGGTCTCGACATCGCCGGCCATTAGGCAGCGCTGGATCGGAGCGGCGCCACGCCAGCGGGGCAGCAAGGAGGCATGGATGTTTAGGCAGCCGAGGCGCGGCGCCGCCAAGATCGCCTCTGGCAACAACAAGCCGTAGGCCACGACCACCGCCGCATCGAGTGCGAGCGCCGCAAAGGCGGCCTGTTCGGCAGGATCCTTCAGCGATGACGGAGTCCGCACGGTAATCCCGCGCGCAAGCGCGGCGGCGTGGACCGGTGACGGGCGCTCCTGCTGGCCCCGGCCCGCGGCGCGCGGCGGCTGGGTATAGACGGCCGCCAGCTCATGGCCGGCATCGATCAGCGCGCCGAGCGCCGCGACGGCAAAGTCGGGCGTACCCATGAAGGCGAGGCGCAGGCGGGACATGGCCGTTCCGTCGACAGTGGCGTCGGCACATTAGCCCTCACCCTCCGCCCCATCTCAAGGGGCGAGCGGGCGTCAGAGGGCGTGCTCGCGATCGCGCTCGAAGACGCCGGAGCGCTTGGCCTTCAACAGCTTGCGCAGGATCATGTTGCGCTTGAGGGCGGAGATGTGATCGACGAACAGGATGCCGTCGAGGTGATCCATCTCATGCTGGATGCAGGTGGCGAGCAGGCCGTCGGCCTCCAGCTCACGCACCTCGTTCTCGTGATCGAGGTAGCGCACCCGCACCGCCCTCGGCCGCACGACGTTGGCGTAGTGCTCGGGGAGCGACAGGCAACCCTCGTTGTACACGTTGTCGTCGTCCGATGCCCAGACGATCTCCGGATTCGCCATGCAATGGGGCCGCGGTGGCTGGCCCTTCGCGGCGGCGTCGACGACGATGATGCGCTTGGTTACGCCCACCTGCGGCGCCGCCAGCCCCACGCCTGGTGCGGCGTACATGGTCTCCAGCATGTCGTCCATCAGCTTGCGGATGGACGCATCGACCTTGGCCACCGGCGCGCATTTGAGCTTCAGGCGCGGGTCGGGAGCGATGATGATGTCGAGCTTCGCCATGATGCCATGGGTACGGTCAGGTGGCGCTTAGGTATGGTCTCTCCGGAAGGGCGTCAAGCCACGAGAGTTCATTCGCTGTTCCGCGAACGGGCGAATCGGGCTAAGAGCTAGGGGATGAGGCCTCATCCCGGAGCGATCGGTTGATCGAACAGCGCCTGCTCTCCGATCCCACCTTCCTCGGCGGTTTGGCGGTGGCGGCAACCCTGCTCGTTCTGGCCACCGTCCTGCTTCTCCGGCGGCCGCGGCCGGAACTCGTCACCGCGCCGCTGGCGCAGATGGTGGCCGAACTGCAGGGGCGACTGGCGCAGATGTCGGAAAGCCAGGTCGCCACGCAGGCCGCCGTGACCGAACGGCTGCAGGAGCAGGAGCGCATCCTGACGCGCAGCCTCGAGGAGCGGCTGGGCGAGCTCGGGCGGCGGGTGGGCGACCGGTTGCAGGAGCAGACGACCCAGGCCACGAAGTCGCTGTCCGACCTGCGCGAGCGGCTGGCGGTCATCGACGCGGCACAGAAGAACATCAGCGAGCTGTCGTCGAAGGTGGTCGGCCTGCAGGACATCCTGTCGAACAAGCAGGCCCGCGGCGCCTTTGGCGAGGTCCAGATGCAGGATCTGGTGCAGAGCGCCCTGCCGCCGTCGGCCTACCGCTTCCAGGCCACCCTGGCGAGCGGGGTGCGTGCGGACTGCCTGCTGCTGCTGCCCAACCCGCCGGGGGCAATTGCCCTCGATGCCAAGTTTCCGCTCGAGAGCTACCGGGCCCTGCGCGAGGCCCGCGACGAGGCCGCCCTGACCCAGGCCCGCCGCCAGTTCTCGACCGCCTTGCGGGCCCATGTGCGGGCCATTGCCGAGAAGTACATCGTGGCCGGCGAGACCGCCGATTCGGCCCTGATGTTCCTGCCGAGCGAGGCGGTCTACGCCGAGCTGCATGCCAGCTTCGGCAACCTGGTCGACGAGGCCTTCCGGGCGCGGGTCTGGATCGTGTCGCCGACCACACTGATGGCGACGCTGACGACGGTGCGGGCGGTGCTCAAGGACGTGCATCTGCGTGAGCAGGCGCACATCATCCAGGGCGAGTTGCGGCGACTATTGGACGATGTCGGGCGCCTCGACGAGCGCGTGGGCAAGCTGCAGCGCCACTTCGAGCAGGCCACCGAGGACGTCCGGCAGATCCGCATCTCCACCGAGAAGGTCGGCAAGCGGGCCGAGCGGATCGAGGAGCTTCAGGTGGGTGAGGTTGGCAGCGAGTATCGGTTCGGTGAAGGCGAGGCTGGGGAAGAGCCGCTACAACAACCTGTAATGCAGTAACATAAATATGGTTAATTCTCCATTCATAACTATAAATCAGTTATTTTGTCAATTGGAGCAGTGCGGGGGATAGGAGATGGACGTCATTCTGACGACATTCGTGGTGATCTTTGTGCTGGCGGTGGTCTACGTCGTTCTCGCCGTCAAGCAGGTGCCGCAGGGGCGCGAATGGACGGTCGAGCGGTTCGGCAAATATACGCGGACCTTGCCGCCGGGCCTGCACTTCATCATGCCGGTGTTCGACCGCATCGGCGCCAAGATGAACATGATGGAGCAGGTGCTGGACGTACCGACCCAGGAGGTCATCACCAAGGACAACGCCATGGTAAGTGTTGACGGCGTGGTCTTCTATCAAGTGCTGGCCGCGGCCAAGGCCGCCTATGAGGTGAACGACCTTGAACTCGCAATCCTCAATCTGACCATGACCAACATCCGCACGGTCATGGGCTCCATGGACCTCGACGAGCTCCTTTCCCAGCGCGACAAGATCAACCACCAGCTGCTGAAGGTGGTCGACGACGCGACGCAGCCCTGGGGCATCAAGGTGACGCGCATCGAGATCAAGGACATCGCGCCGCCCAAGGACCTGGTCGACTCCATGGCCCGCCAGATGAAGGCCGAGCGCGACAAGCGCGCCAACATCCTGGACGCCGAGGGCTTCCGCCAGGCCGCCATCCTCAAGGCCGAGGGCGAGAAGCAGTCGGCCATCCTGCAGGCCGAGGGCCAGCGCGAAGCGGCCTTCCGCACCGCCGAGGCCCGCGAGCGCGCCGCCGAGGCCGAGGCCAAGGCGACCACCATGGTCTCCGAGGCCATCGCCAAGGGCAACGTGCAGGCGCTCAACTATTTCGTGGCGCAGAAATACATCGAGGCGCTGCAGAACGTGGCGGCGGCGCCCAACCAGAAGCTGATCCTGATGCCGCTCGAGGCCGGCGGCGTGATCGGCGCCATCGGCGGCATCGCCGAGCTGGCCAAGCAGGCGCTCAGTTCCGGCGGCAACGGGCAGCTGAAGGCGTAGGCGAGGGAGCGGGCGATGGCCGACTACTTCTCCACCCTGCTGTTCTGGCACTGGTGGGTGCTGGGGCTGGTGCTGGTCGTGATCGAGATGATCGCGCCCGGCTTCTTTCTGCTGTGGATCGGCCTCGCCGCCGGCGTCACCGGCGTGATCCTGGCCATCGCGCCCGGCCTCGGCTGGCAGGTGCAGTTCCTGATCTTCGGCGTGCTGGCGATCGGCTCGGTGGCGGCGGCCCGCTTCTACTTCCGTCGCAACCCGATCGTGAGCGACGATGCCACCCTCAATCGCCGCGGCTCCCAATATATCGGCCGGGTCTTCAACCTGGACGAGGCGATCGTGAACGGCGTCGGCAAGGTGAAGGTCGGCGACGGCTGGTGGCGCGCCGAGGGGCCGGACCTCCCGGCCGGCGCGCGCGTCAAGGTGGTGGCCGTCGATGGAACCATGCTGAAGGTGGAGAAGGCTTAGGCCGAGCCCGCCGCGGCCCCATGCGGTCGCCTCGGGGCGGCCACACGGGGCCGCCCCTACGACACAATTCTCAGAACGTCACGCGGACGCGGTATTTGAGCTTGGTGCTGCTTTCGGCGGGCACCGGCACCTTCCATTCAGCTTGGAATGCCTGGACCTTCTCGTGGGGCAGGCTCTCGTCGATGATCTTCCACTGGGCCGGGAACTGCTCGGCGACGGTGACCGTCACCGGCTCCTTCTTGGCGTTCTTGACCTCGATCTCGAAGGCGGCCTCGAAGACGCGGTCGGAGATCTGCTCGAACTCGGTCTGCTTCGGCTGCGCCGTGACGTCGAAGGCCTGGCCGAGGTTGAGATGGACGGTCTCGCCCTTGGGCGTGTGGTCGATGGCGTCTTCGCCGACGAACAGGGCCTGGCCGCTGCTGTCGTTCTTGTAGACCCGCACCGTGCCCTTGGGCAGCGGCAGGCCCAGATGGTCGGCCTCCTTGTTGTCGAAGGCGATGCGGACCGTGGCGTTGACCCGGGCCATGTCGCCGAGCGCGTAGTTGTAGGCAGTGCCGATGTTGACCAGCCGGTACTCCTTCACCACGGGGATGCCTGACCCCGACAGCATCGCCACCTGCTTGGTCTGGTTGTCGCCGATCGTGGTGGGACGCCCCAGCGTATACAGGTGGTATTCGAACAGTTCCTCCTGGGCCATGGGCGCTGGCGCGGCGGCAGCGCCGACGGCCATGGTCCTGGCCTCCTTCTCCATCATCGGCTGCACCTGGTTCACGTTGCCGGCGACCAGCTGGAGCTTGGCGTCGTTGTAGGTGGAGCCGCTGGTGTTGGTGAGGGTGACCCAGCCGGAGAGATCCATGGTCTTCTCGTCGGCCGCCAGCTCGGCGACGTAGTCGGCCTTCCAGGCCAGGCCGCCGGTGAGGTAGCTGAGCTCGACCTGCTGCTCGTTGGGGTTGGCGTTCTGCAGCTCCAGCACCAGGGTGGGGCGGGCGCGCAGGCGGGACGGCACCTTGTCGAAGACCACGCGGCCCGGATAGTTGGTCTCGATGCGGTCGCCGATCTTCAGGACCAGGCCGTTGGCGACGCTCAGGATCTTGGCCTCCTCCACGGTCTCGGCGCCGGTCTGCGGGTTGGTCTTCACGACCTTCACGGTCTCGCCGACCGATTCCTCCAGCAGCTTCTCGGGGGTGAGCAGGTCGAACTCGAAGTTCTGCTCGAGCACCTCGAGCTGGCCGCCATCGCTGTGCAGGAGGGCCGTCTCCGGGCGGAGCTGGGCACTGACGTCGATGAAGGCGAGGTTCTGGATGCCGGGCGGCAGGGTGACGTGGCGGCGGTCTCTCACCAGGGCGAGGTTCTCGTTGTAGATGGTGACGGCGACGCCGGTCTGGTCGGCCTGGGTGACCTTGGTCTCGTCGGCCCGGGCCCGCCGCGGCAGCAGAGCGAGGCCGAGGGCGACGCCCGTGAGCCCGGCGGAAGCCAGCAGCATGCGCCGGCGGCTGGTGCGCTCAATCATGGATGAACCCCTCTATGGCTGAACGGCCGCGCGCGCGGCCGGCGGACAGGAAACTACACTCATGGAGCATTCCGGCGGAAGTGGGGCGCGACGGGAAGAACGGAGCGAAGGACCCCATGCCCAGCGGAGGAGTGCGGAAGGAGAGACGCGAAGAGGTCGAGCCGGTCCGCGCGTTCTGAACGATGGACCCCATGCCAAGCGGAGAGCCGTGGGCGGGAAAGGAAGAAGATTCGCCACCGAGCCAAAGGGACACAGAGAAGGATGATGGCCCGCTGTGCGCGGGCGGCGAGCCCGGTGATCATTTTGAGCGAAGGACCCCATGCCAAGCGGGGAAGGCGGAGGGAAGGATTGAACCGCAGAGGCGCAGAGACGCGAAGAGACCGAGCCGGCCGGCAAGTTCCGGGCGAAGAACCCCATGCCCAGCGGAGGACGATGGTCCTGCAGGGTCGACCCCATGCCCAGCGGGAACGGCAGCCCTTTAGGGGCGCTCCCACGTGGGCGCCCCCACGTGGGGCCCCCTGGCGGTGTGCGACCGGTCTGGCCGGGGGCGACCACATGGGGTCGCCCCTACACCAGCATCGAAATCGAGCGATGGACCCCATGCCAAGCGGAGATGCCCATCAAGCGATCGACTCCATATCCAGCGGAGGTGGGTCGGTGGGGAGGTATCGTTCATGGGTGGTGTTGGTTCTCGAAGCGGAAGGAACAGCCCTAAGGCGAAGGCCGTCGTTCTGCTATGCCGGCGAGCAGGGGCGGCGCTGCTATTGGGGGCCGCGGTTATTTTGGGACGGATACACGATGTCAAAGAGCGGCGGACAGGGGCACGCGCCGGGGCGCAGGAACCTTGCCGCGCCTCCTTGCCCGCCTCGCGGCGGTGAGAAGGTATGGAACATTATAAGAACATTGCGGACGCCGTCAAGACTGACCGTGTCTCCATTTGATTCTCGGGCCGCCCACCCATAGATGGGTCCATGCCGAAGCCGATCCCTGTTGTCTTGGCTGGGTATGATCCGGAGTGGCCGCGGATGGCGGCGCGCCGGGCCGAGGAGCTGCGTGCGCTCGGGGCGACGCTGGTGGCCGTGCATCATATCGGGTCGACCTCGGTCCCTGGGCTGGAGGCGAAGCCGATCATCGATCTGATGCCGCTGGTGACCAGCCTGGCCGATCTCGACCGGGACCGCGGGCCGGTCGAGGCGCTCGGCTACCGGTGGCATGGGGAGCTCGGCATCGCTGGGCGGCGCTATTGCACGCTGGAGGACGCCAGCGGGCGGCGGCTCGTGCAGCTGCATTTCTTTGCCGGCGACTCGCCGCAGGTGCGGCGGCATATCGCCTTCCGGGATTATCTACGGGCGCATCCGGAGGCGGCGGCCGCCTATGCGGCGGAGAAGCGGCGGGCGCGCGACCTGCATCCCGACGATACGCACGCCTACACGGACGAGAAGGACGCGTGGATCCGCCGGACCGAGGCCGCGGCGCTGGCGTGGTTTGGCGAGCGCGACACAGTCGGCCGGCGGCAGGAGGCCCAAAGGGCAGAGAGAGCATGAAGAGCTATCGGATCGCGGCCATTCCCGGGGACGGGATCGGGCAGGAGGTGATCGCGGCGGGGGTGGAGGTGCTGACGGCGCTGGCGGAGCGTGACGGCGGCTTCGCGCTGGCGTTCGAGAGCCTCGACTGGGGATCGGACTACTACCAGCAGCACGGCGTGATGATGCCGGCGAACGGCCTCGAGGCCCTGCGGGAGTTCGACGCCATCTATTTCGGGGCGGTGGGGGCGCCGCACGTGCCGGATCACGTCTCGCTCTGGGGGCTGCGGCTGGCGATCTGCCAGGGCTTCGACCAGTACGCCAATGTGCGGCCGGCGCGCATCCTGCCGGGGATCGCGAGCCCGCTGCGCGGGGTGACGGCGCGCGAGCTCGACTGGGTGATCGTGCGCGAGAACTCCGAGGGCGAGTATGCGGGGGTGGGCGGGCGCGTGCACCGGGGGCTGCCGGAGGAGGTGGCGACCGACGTCTCCGTCATGACCCGCGCCGGCGTTGCCCGCATCATGCGCTTCGCCTTCGCGCTGGCGCGCGCGCGGCCGCGCAAGCTGCTGACGGTCGTCACCAAGTCGAACGCGCAGCGCCACGCCATGGTGATGTGGGACGAGATCGCCCTCGAGGTGGCCGGCGAATTCCCCGAGGTGAGCTGGGACAAGATGCTGGTGGACGCCATGACCATGCGCATGGTGCTGCGGCCGCAGACGCTCGACACCATCGTCGCCAGCAACCTGCATGCCGACATCCTCTCCGACCTGGCGGCGGCGCTCGCGGGCTCGCTCGGCATCGCGCCGACCGCGAACCTCGACCCGGAGCGCCGCTTCCCCTCGATGTTCGAGCCGATCCACGGCTCGGCCTTCGACATCGCGGGCAAGGGCATCGCCAACCCGATCGGCACGTTCTGGTCGGCGGTGCTGATGCTGGAGCATCTGGGCGAGCCGACGGCCGCCGCGCGGCTGATGCGGGCGATCGAGCGGGTGACGGTGGACGAAGGCCTGCACACGCCGGACCTCGGGGGGAAGGCGACGACGCGGCAGGTGACGGACGCGGTGGTGGCGGCGATTGCGGGGGATAATGCGTGAGGCACAGACCCGGACTGTATTCGTCGCATCACGGAGCCAGCGTCCGCAGACGAACGAAGACCTGACACTCCTGGAATCTACCGGACGGTCGCCCTCGACCCGGAACAGACTCGCAATCGCTTCGCTTGGGTTCTAGGATTTGCCAACAACTGCGTCTTGATTGCTAGGACAGCCTGCAATGGAACGGCGATTGGCCGCAATCCTGGCTGCGGACGTGGTCGGCTACAGCCGGCTCATGGAGCAGGACGAGGCGGCAACCTTCGAGCGGCTCAGATCTTACCGCAAGGAACTGTTCGAGCCCGAGATCGAGAAGCATCACGGCCGCATCTTCAAGCTGATGGGTGATGGCCTGTTGGCCGAGTTCGGCAGCGTGGTCGATGCGGTCGAATGTGCCGTCCTCTTGCAGCGGGCGATCACCGAGCGCAACAACGGCCTTGCCGACGGCCAACGCATCGACGTCCGCATGGGCATCAATCTCGGTGACGTCATCGTCGAAGGTGAGGATAGGCATGGCGATGGAGTCAACATCGCGGCGCGGCTCGAAGGTCTGGCCGAGGCAGGCGGGGTGATTCTCTCCGGTACTGCATACGACCAGCTCAAGAAAAAGGTGGGTGTCGGCTTCGAGTTCCTGGGCGAGCAGCGGGTCAAGAACATCGCAGAGCCGATACGGGTCTATCGGTTACTGACGGATCCCGCCGCCGCCGGCAAGACGATTGGCGCAGCACGGGTCGCAAGATCTTGGCAATGGCCGGCGGTAGCCGCCGGCGTGCTCTTTCTCGCTATCGCGGCGGGCGCCGTAGCGTGGCTGCATCCGTGGGAGCCGGCGCTCAAGCCGCAGATGGCAGAGCCAGGAAAGGCGTCGATCGTCGTGTTGCCATTCGAGAACCTGAGTGGCGCCAAGGAACAGGAATATCTCGCCGACGGCATCACCGAGGACATGACCACCGATCTGGCGCAGATTCCCGGGCTGTTCGTGATCTCGCGCACGGCCGCCTTCAGCTACAAGGGCAAGAGCATTCAACC
>DATIXH010000263.1:0-42185 GCA_035518775.1 Candidatus Acidiferrum sp. | reverse complement strand
CCTGTCGATGACGCTCGGCACCGAATGGGACGAGACGCTGCCCTACACGAGCCCGCGCAACAGCGAGATCGCGATGGAGATGGCGCCGGACATGCTGCGCTTCGTGCTCGATCGCCCGATCGTCGCCGAGCCCGGCAGCCGGAGTTGACTTCTAACCATCTATGTTCTTATAATGTTCTTTCCGTCGATGGAGTACGCTCCACCGGCTCGTTGTTTGACATCGTGGATCAGAAATCGCCACGGCCTCCCTTGGGCTGAGTTCCCCTCGCTGCCCCATGAAGGGCCCGCCGTTAACTTCCTTTGCATGGGGTTGTTCCTCGGATTCAAGAATCCAGGTCCGAATTCCTGACCTATGCGTAACTTTGTCTTGCTGCGTGTGGCACTTTCGTCGAACCGATTGGGGATCGCTGCGCACCCGCTGGACGAAAGGACGGCCCGCTGGACATGGGGTCGATCGCTCAGAAAGACGCCGAGGGACTCGAATACTTCTCTGCGCCTTTGCCTCTCTGCGGTGACCTTGCTCTCGCGATCTCCGCTGGGCATGGGGTCCATCGCTCAAATTCAGCGGGGGTGCGCCGTCGCAAAGGACCAACCACGGAGAACACAGAGGTCGCGGAGGGGGCGCGAAGCGCAATCACCCCTTCTCGGTGTCCTCTGTGGTGAATCTTCTTCCCTGATCTCCGCTGGACATGGGGTCCTTCGCTCAAAATCGAGGACAGCCGTGCGCGGCTCCTGCGGCTCATCGTCCAGCGGCAGCGGTTTCCCCGCTGGGCATGGGGTCTATCCTCGCTTCTTGGGGCGAGGGCCCGCAGGCGCCCTGAAATCCCTCGCCCGTCGGCGGGAGATACTCAGGAGAGGATCGCCCGGACCGCGCTTGACTGGGTGTGCATGCCGTTGCTGAGCACCAGTTCCGTGCCGTCGGTCGTGGTCTCGACCCGGGCGACCGTGGCGGTCACGTAGGAGGTGCTGGTCACCGGCTTGCCGTCGGCGTCGGCGGCGCCGAAGGTGAAGGTATAGGTGCCGTCCGGCAGATCGTTGCCGCTGTTGTCGGTGCCGTCCCAGGTCAGTTCGTGCTCGCCGGCGCCGTTGTCGACCGCCATGGAGCGGACGATGGTGCCGTTGGCGTCGCGGATGACGACCCCGGCCTGGGCGGCGTTGTCGGCGAGCGAGTAGGTGAGGCTGGCGTTGCCGTCCTTCAGCTCGACGGCGCCACCGGGCAGCTCGACCTTGTGGCCGATGAGGCCGACGTCGGCCATCATGGAGCTGGCGCCCAGCGACTTGATGATCGTGTCGAGTTTCTGGTTGCCGACGATGGCCTGCTCGACTTGCGAGAACTGGCTGAGCTGGCTGACGAACTGGGTGGCGTCGAGCGGCGACAGCGGATCCTGGAACTTGAGCTGCGCCGTCAGCAGCGTCAGGAACGAGTTGTAGTCGGCGATGGCCTTGGTCTCGCTGCTATTGCTGCTGCTGCCGCTGCTGCTGCCGGGGAGCACGGTGTTGAGGGTCGAGGCGATATCCATCGGGTCCGTCCTGTCCTACACGCGGATGCTGAGAATGCCGTCGCGGATCACCTGGCCGAGCGGCTCGTCGCCGGTCGCCAGCTCACCGCCGTCGCCGAGGCCCGCATTGGCTGCGGCCTGATCGAAGCCCTCGCCGTTGCCGCGCCCGTTGCCCTGCTGCTGGCGCAGCATGAACGAGAGGCTGCCGCTGTCGACGTTCACGCCGGCCTGGCCGAGGCTGCGCTCGAGCGCCGGCACCTCGCGCTGCAGGATCTGCAGCGTCTCCGGCCGGTCGACCGTGAACTGGGCCGTCAGCTTGTCGCCCTGCCACTGCAGCTTCACGTCGATCGAGCCCAGCTCGGCCGGATGGAGATGCATCTGGATGGCGCGCTTGCCTTCGGCCACGGCATGGACGAGGCGGATCGAGATCTGGTCGGCCGGCGTCGGCGCATCGGCGCCCGGCTTCGCGGCGTCCGCGACCTTGTGGTAGAGCGCGGCCGAGCGGCTCGGGGAATCGATCGAGGTCAGAGTCGCGATCGCCTGGTCGGAACCATTCGACGCGGTGCGATCGTCGCGCAGGCCGCTCAGCGTCGCGTCCGTCGCGGCGGCGCTCGCCTCAGCCTTGACGATGCGGATCTGGGACTGGGCCTGCGTGCCGTCGGTGTTGCTGTTGGCGTTGCCCGCAAGCGGCGCCTCGCCGGCGAGACGGGCGGCCAGCAGACGGTTCGACTGCGGCGCTGGGCCCTCTGCTTGCGTCTTGTCGGCCGCTGTCGCATTGGCCGCCTTGAGGGGAGACCGTGGGCCGTTGTCGTTCGCGGTCGCCGTCGGCTTCGCACGCTGAGTCGGACGGGCCGCCTGGGCGAGATTGAGCATGTCGGCCGCCGTCATCGGGACCGCAGCGGCGGCGGTCGGCTCGGCGGGCGCTGCCGGCGGCTTCGCGGCATCCGCCGCCGTCGCCAGTTCCTTGGCCGGCGCCGGGGCGTTGCCGGCCGTGGTCGCCTCGACCGCGGCGGCGGCGGCGGGCAGGGCAACGACGATCGGCGCCGTCGGCGCGGCAGTTGTGACCGCGTCGGTGGGCGTGGGCAGGGCCACGGGCGCCGCCGTGACGACCGGCACGATGGCTGCAACGGGAACGGCCGCCGGTGCCGGCGCGGACGGATTGGCTGCCGGCGCTGCATCGGGCGCGCGGGGCGCAGCCGAATCGGTGGGCGAGGCCGCCGCCTGTGCCGAAGCGGCCGGGGCGTCCGTCGGGTCGGCGGCCTTCGTGTCGGTCGCCGATGCGTCGTCGGAAGGGTGGGCCGAGTCGTCCGTCGAGCAGCTGCGCTCGCGGGGGCGCTGGTCGCGGGTTGTCGAGGCCGTGTCCTTGGCCGGGTCCTGCTGGCCGTCGTTCTGCGTGAAGCGGTCGAGCAGCCGGTGGAAGGCATGACGCTGGGCGACATCCGCCGGACGATCGCGCGGCACGGACAGGCGGCTGTCGAGCAACGGGATCGGGGGCGTGAGCGGCAGGGGCTGTGACAAGACGAGGTCTCCCGAAATGCCCGCTCAGCCTAGGGGAGGCCGGTTTCAGCGAGGTTGCGTTCCCGAATGGTTAGCGGCCCTTAACCAAGCGGCCAGTTCAATGAGCCTGCGGCGGCGCAGCGCCGGAATCCGGGCTGGACGGCGGGGTCGTCTGGTCCTCGACGGCGCTGGCCGTTGCGCCGGCGGGACCAGCGGTCCCGCCCGCCGCGTCCTCATGCAGGAGGATGATGCTGATCCGGCGGTTGCGGGGATCCTCCGGGTGGTCGGGGAACAGGGGGTCGCGGTCGGCGCGGCCCACCACGCCCTCGATGCGGGCCTCGGCCAAGCCGGCCTCCATCATGGCGCGGCGCGACGCCAGCGCGCGCTCCGACGACAGGTTCCAGTTGTCGTAGTTCTTGCCGGGGGCATAGGCCAGCGAGTCGGTGTGGCCGCGAATCGAGACCTTGTTGGGCAGGTCGGCGATCGCCTGCGTCACCAAGCCGAGCAGCTGGCGCGTATAGTCGTAGGGATCGGCGCTGCCGAGCGCGAACATCGGCCGCTCGTCGCGGTCGACCAGCTGGATGCGCAAGCCCTCCGGCGTCTCGTCAATGATGAGGTTGTCGAGCAGGCCCTTGAGCTCCGGCAGGTTTTCGATCGATTTGCGCAGCTTGTCCGCCACCGCCTCGAACTGCTTCTGCTCGCGCTCCTTCATGGCCTTCTGGACGTCCTGTTCGGTCGGCTTGCCCTGGTTCGGCTGGTTCGCGTCGGGCGTCGTCTCGGTCGCCTGGCTCTTCGAGGTGTTGTCGTTGGGGGGCGCGAAGGTGAGCCGCGGGTCGATCGCGGTGATCCGGGAGCTGGGTGAGACGAGCGGTCCGGGCGCGCTCACGGAGGTGCCGTCGAGCACGCCGCCGGAGCCGGCGGTGCGCTGCGACACCGTGATAGGGTTGAAGTATTCGGCGATGCCGGTCTTCTGCTCGGGCGAGGTGACGTTGATCAGCCACATCAGCAGGAAGAACGCCATCATCGCCGTCACGAAGTCGGCATAGGCGATCTTCCAGGCGCCGCCGTGATGGCCATCGTCGCCGCCGCGCTTCTTCTTCTTGCGGATGATCGGCTGGACGACGTTGCGCGCCATGGCGGACTGCGCCTCAGGCAGCCTTGGCGAGCGCCGGTACGGACTCCGCCGCCTCGGCCGTCGCCTTTTCGACCTCCTCGAACGAGGGGCGCACGTCGTGCGTCAGCACCTTGCGGGCGAACTCGACTGCCACCTGCGGCGCGCAGCCGTTGAGGTAGGCGAGGATGCCCTGGCGCATGCACTCGAAGTACTTGACCTCGGCCTCGGACGCGGCCTTCACGGCCGAAGCGATCGGCGCGATGAAGCCGTAGGACAAGAGCACGCCGAGGAAGGTGCCGACGAGCGCGCCGCCGATCAGGTGGCCCAGCACTTCCGGCGGCTCCTTGATCGAGCCCATGGTGTGGATGACCCCCAGCACGGCCGCGACGATTCCGAGCGCCGGCGTGGCGTCGGCCACGTTCTGGATGGCGTGCGGCACGTGCGCCTTCTCCTTGCGCAGCGTGTCGATCTCCTCGTCCATGAGCGCGTCGATCTCGAACGGGTTCTTGGAGCCGAGGGTCACCAGCCGCATGTAGTCGCAGACGAAGTGCACCGCCTCGTGGTTCTTGAGGAAGCGCGGAAAGTGCATGAAGAGGGCACTCTCCTCGGGGTGCTCGATATGGGCCTCGATCGCCAGTTCGCCCTTGGTCTTGATCAGGCGGAACAGCGAATAGAGCGCCGACAGCAGTTCCAGATAGTCCTGCTCCTTGTACTTCTTCCCGGCCATCAGGACCTTGATGCAGCCGAAGCTCTCCTTCAGCACATGGGTCTGGGTCGAGTTGGAGGCGATGAAGGCGCCGAGCGCGGCGCCGCCGATGATCATGAACTCGAACGGCTGGAACAGGACGATGAGTTCCCCGCCGTTCAAGATATAGCCGCCGACAACGCAGCCGAGAATCGTGCCGAACCCGACGAGAACCAACATTGCTAAAATCCCGGATAACCGTCCGGCACCGATCCTAGGGCCGCGACGTAAAGAGGGCCTTACCGGCCGGCCGGCCGGCATCAGGCCCGCGCCCGCCTCAGGGAGAATACGTAGCTGATGACCTCGGCCACCGCGCGGTAATGCTCGGACGGCACATCCTGCTCGATCTCGACGCTCTTGAAGAGGGCGCGCGCCAGCGGCTTGTTCTCGACCACCGGCACGCCGTTCTCGGTCGCCACCTCGCGGATGCGCTGGGCCACCTTGTCCTGGCCCTTGGCGACGCATTGCGGCGCCTTCATGGTGGCGCGGTCGTAGCGCAGGGCGACCGCGAAGTGGGTCGGGTTCGTGATCACCACGGTCGCCTCCGGCACGGCCGCCATCATGCGGCGACGGGCGCGCTGGCGGCGCAGCATCTTGATGCGACCCTTGATCTCGGGGTTACCTTCGAGCTGCTTGTGCTCGTCGCGCAGCTCCTGCCGGCTCATATAAAGGCGGCGCCACCAGGAGAAGCGTTGCCAGCCGGCGTCGAGCACGGCGATGACGAACATCGCGCCGACGACGTAGATCAAGAGGTTGAGCAGGACGCCGCCGATGACCTTCGCCGCGGCGTTCGGCTCGGTCAGCGGCATCATGTCGAGGCCGTTTAGGCTCGGACGCACCGCGTACCAGCCGGCGATCACGATGATCGCGATCTTGAGCGTGCCTTTGACCAGCTCGACGATCGTCTGCATCGAGAACATGCGCTTCAGCCCGGCCGCCGGCGACACCCGCTCGAGTTTCGGCTGCAGCCGTTCCGTGGAAATCACCAGTCCGTTCTGACCGACGCTACCGACTATGGCCGCCAATACCAGCACGGCCAGGATCGGCGCCGTCACCCAGCCGACGCGCGCCAGGACATCGCCGAGCAGGCGCGCGAGGTCGCGACCATTGTCGAAGCTGACACCGTCGGCATTGCTGAGCAGCGGATGCAGCGACTTCGCGAAATCGCTCGCCAATGTGCCGCCGATGGCGACGAGCAGGATCGTGAGCAGGCCCATCACCATCGTCGCGGTGACGTCGCGCGAGATCGGTATGTTGCCCTTGCGCCGCGCCTCTTCGAGGCGGCGCTGGGTCGGTTTCTCCGTCTGTTGATCTCTGTCCGGCTGCTCGGCCATGGGCCGTCAGGGGAGAGCAGCGGTGAACAGCGAATCGAAGCTGTCGGCGAAGCCGATGAGGATGGCAGGGATCGCGATCATCAACACGATCAGCCCGCCCGCCAGCGCCGCCGGGAGGCCGACGAAGAAGACAGGCAGCTGGGGCAGGGCGCGGTTGGCCAGCGCCAGCCCGATGTTGAAGGCGAGACCGAGCACGAGAAAGGGCGTCGACAGCTGGATGGCAGTCGAGAACGCCGCCGACAGCGTCGTCGTCAGCGTGTCGGCCACGTCCTGCAGGACCGGCAGCTGCGCCGCGGGCAGGCCGTCATAGCTGTGGGCCAGGGCGCTCAGCATCAGATGATCCAGGCCGCTCGCGAAGATGATCACGAGGCCTCCGGCCATCAGGCCGGCGCCGATCGTGACGCCGGACTCGGTCGAGAACAGCTCGCCTGTCAGGGCGTTGCCGAGTCCGATCTGGGCCGCGATCACGGCACCGGCCATGTGGAGGATGGACATCAGCAGGGCGGCGGTCGTGCCGATGAAGAGGCCGATGCCGGCTTCGCTGATCACTTGCAGCGCCATCTGCCCGAACTGCGGCGGCGTCGCCGGCAGCACATGGACCACGGTCCCAAATGTGAGGGCGGACAAGGCCAGTCCGAACAGCAGCCGCACCCGCATGGGTACGCGCATGTCGCCGATGCCCGGCAGCAGCATGACGGCGCTGCCCACGCGGGCGAACACGAGCAGGAACTGATAGGTCAGGCTGTCGAACAGCGGGGCGAGATCGAGTGTCATCCCCTCACCCCGCCGGCGCGCTAGGCGGCCTGCTGCAGGTCGTAGCCGACCTCGGCCAGCGTGCGGATGCGCGCCTTCGGGTGGATCTCGTCGTGGCTGATGATGGGCGTCTTGGCGCTGAAGCGTGCGACGATCGCGCGCACCAGCGGCCGCACCTCGGCGCCGACCAGCAGCGCCGGCGAACGGCCGGCCTGCGCCTGGGTCTGCAACGCCGTGCGGATCGCCCCGATGAAGCGTTGGATCTCGCCCGGCGCCATCGCCAGCTGGCGGTTGTCGCCCTCGACCACGATCGATTCCGTGAGCACCCGCTGCCACTGCGGCGACAGCGTGACGATGTCGAGATAGCCGTCCTCGGCGGCGAGCGACTGACAGATCTGGCGGGCGAGGCGGATGCGCACGCGGGCGACCAAGGCCAGGGGGTCGCGCGTGAACGCCGCCGACTCGGCGAGCGCGTCCAGGATGACAGGCAGGTCGCGAATCGATACCTGCTCGGCCAGCAGGGACTGCAGCACGCGCTGCACGATGCTCAACGACAGCAGGTTCGGCACGAGGTCGCTGACGAGTCTCTGGTGCTCCGGGCCGATCTCGCCGAGCAGCTTCTGCGTCGCCGCATAATCCAGCAGCTCCGCCATGTTCTCCTTCACCACCTCGGTGAGATGGACGGTGACGACCGTGGCAGTGTCGACGACCGCGTAGCCGCGGATCTCCGCCTGCTCGCGCAGGCCGGCATCAATCCAGCGTGCCGGCAGGCCGAAGGCGGGTTCACGCGTATCCTCGCCGGGAACGTCCAGCGGCGCGCCGCTCGGATTCATCACCAGGAAGCGGCCCGGCATGAGGTCGCCACGCGCCACCTCGATGTTGCGCAGGAACAGGACGTAGGTGTTGGGCGAGAGCTGCGGGTTCGGGCGGATCTCGACCGTTGGCAGCACGAAGCCGTAGCGGCGGGCGAGCTGGCGGCGCAGCTCCATGACGCGCTGGCTGAGGCTGTCGGCGCCGGCCATCACCGCCGAGGACACGCCGATGCCGAGCTCGAGGCGCACGGGATCGAAACGCAGGTCCGCCGCCAGCTGCTGGGCCGGTGTCCCGGTCTTCTCCTTCTCCTGGCGCTCGCTCGCCTCGCGCTCCCGCGCCTCCTGGGCTGCGCGCAGTTGCGGCAGCTTCCAGGCCGCGCCGCCGAGGATCGCCGCCAGGCCGAGGAACGGCAGCAGCGGCATGCCCGGCGTGAGGCCGAGGCCGACCAGCAGCGCCGCCACCGTCGCCAGCGCCTTCGGCGAGGCGCTGAGCTGGGCGGCGAGCGCCTCGCCCACGGGCGCGCCGACGCCGGCCTTGGAGACGAGCATACCGGCGCCGATGGAGACGAGGATCGACGGGATGGCGGCCACGAGGCCGTCGCCGACGGTGAGGATCGTGTAGGTCTGCGCAGCGGCGGTGAAGGAGAGGCCGTGCTGGGCGACCCCGATGATCAGCCCGCCGACGATGTTGATCACCATGATCAGCATGCCGGCGATCGCATCGCCCTTCACGAACTTGGAGGCACCGTCCATGGCGCCGTAGAAGGCGCTTTCGTCCTCGAGGTCCTTGCGGCGCCGGCGCGCCTCGGACTCGTCGATGAGCCCGGCCGAGAGGTCGGCGTCGATCGCCATCTGCTTGCCCGGCATGGCGTCCAAGCTGAAGCGGGCCGCGACTTCGGCGATGCGGCCGGAGCCCTTGTTGACCACCACCAGGCTGACGATCGCCAGGATGACGAAGACGACGATGCCGATGACGAAGTTGCCGCCCATCAGGAGCGTGCCGAAGGCTTCGATGATCTGGCCGGCGGCGTGCGTGCCGGCATGGCCGTTGGTCAGGATGAGGCGGGTCGACGACATGTTCAGCGTCAGCCGGATCATCGTGGCGACCAGCAGCACGGTCGGGAACGAGCTGAAGTCGAGCGCCCGCCGCGTCATGATCGCGACCAGCAGGATCAGGGTCGACAGCGTGATCGATGTGGCGAGGCCGACGTCGAGCAGGAAGCTCGGGATCGGAATCACGAGCACGCTGATGACGACGATGATGAAGATGGCGAACAGCAGATCGCGCTGCCGGACGATGTCCGACAACCAACGCAATCCCGGACCTGCTGGCCGTATCTCCGATGCCGCCGCCATGGCCGATTTCGTCGCCGCGAGGCGCAACTGCGCCAGGTTCAGCTGCTCTTTTAAGGGCCGCGCATTGCGCTGGCGTTACCTCGCGCCACGCTGAGTCAAAAAAGCGGCAAATTGTCCCGAACTGAGAATTGCGGCCTGGTGCACTCCGATCCGGATCTACGAGTCCTCTGAACTGATGCGATTCTCCGCGGTGCGGCGACTGCATGCCGGGTCGGCTGCGGCCCGATGACGCACCTTTGCTCCGAGAGGGAAGAATCTGGAATCGCGCGCCGCGCGCGGAAAACGGCCACGGCAATAACACAAGACGGACGAACGATGACACCCCGCTCACACAGCGGCGGGATTACGTCGCTGCGAGGGACGCGCTTCGTCCCCGTCTTCATACGAAGGCCGCTATCGACTGCCTCGCACCCGGAAGAAGGGTGACGGAGCACAACCCTGTTAGAACGATTCTTTGGAGGACTCATGAGTAATGCTCGATTGAAGTGGGGTTTGGTCATCTCGACCAGCGCCTTTGCACTGATGCTGTCGGCGGCGCCGATAGCGAGCTGGGCCGCTTCGGCCAGCGGACATTCCACAAGCAGTTCGACTGCCGGCGGTGGGGCCACGAGCTCTTCGTCGCATTCTGACGCGACCGCCGACGGCGCCGGTGCGACCTCCTCCGCCAACGGCAGCGCCAGCGGCCACGCCGAGGATGCCAACGGCAATACCGCGGACTCCTCGGCCTCGACCCATGCCGGCGCCACGGGCAATGATACGGCCACCGACAGCTCGAGCGCTGACAGCAACACTGATGCGCATTTCGACAGCGACGGCGGCGTCACCGCCAATGCCCATCTCGTCACCACAGGCACCGATGCGTCGGCTTCGGGCGCCGCGTCCGCGGCCACCGCGAGCGAAGACGGCAGCACCACCGCCTCCGCCAGCGTCAGCGGCACGTCGACCGGCGACGGTACGGCCGACGGTCATGCCTTCGGCCAGGGTGCGACGACGGCGAGCTCGGATGCGACCTCCGCTACCTCCGAGTCGACGGCCGACGGCGACACCGAGGTGTCGACCACGGGTGGCGGCTCGATGACTGGCGCGGTGACCGTCGACACCTCGGGCGGCGCCACCAGCACCGGAACCGACGGCGCGGCCTCGGCCTCCTCATCGGCGCATATCGATGTGTCGGCCACCTCCGTCGGCGACGGTTCGGCCTCCGGCTCCGCGCATATCGATGCCGGCTCCGACGGCTCGGTGGACACGACCGACCGAAGCGCGGCGAGCGACTCGTTCGCCGATGGTGACGCGACCGCCAACAACGACGGCCCCGGCACGTCGGCGAGCGCAAGCGGCACCGGCAGCGGCACGGGCACGGCCAGCATCGACAACAACACGTCGTCGGCGGCTTCGTCCGTGAATCCGTCGGTATCGGTCTCCACGCCGGCACTGACGACAACCGGCAGCGACACCGGCGATACGAGCGGAACCGGTGGCACCTCAGGTAGTGGCGATGCCTCCGGGGCCGGCACGACCAATGGTTCGGATGTCTCTGCCGGTTCCGGCAGCGACGCAGGAGCAGAGAGCGGCGCCGAAATGCCGCCGCAGGCGTCCGCGCAGTGATCGTGGGGTAGCCTGACGAATGTCGTCGAGGGCTGGGCCTACCGCACCCGGTAGGCCCAGCTGCCTCTGCCGTGACCGTTCACGTCCTCTGGTTCGCACCAGGGGCCCTATGTGACCAAGCGCGCTATTGCATCCCTCCAACAAGCCTCAGCCCCGCGCCGTCCGCGGGGCTTCCTTTGCCATGGATCTCGCCGGACGCTCAGAACGTCCAACCCTGCTCCATGGCCAAGCGCACAGCTTGCGTGCGGCTCGTGACGCTCAGCTTGCGGTAGATCGAGCGCAGATGCAGCGCGACGGTCACGACCTCGATACCCAGGCGGTGCCCGATCTCCTTGTTCGACAGTCCCTGCACCAGCAGACCCATAACCTCGCGTTCGCGCGGCGTCAGCGCGGCCGGCGCCGCTCCGCCCACGCCGTTCTCCGAAGACGTCGGCTGCTCGGCGACCAAGAGGTCCGGCACGTAGCGCTCGCCCGCGAGGATGAGGCGGAGGGCGGTGAGCATGGCGGTGCCGCGCATGGTCTTCGGCAGGAAGCCGGCGGCGCCGGCCTGCAGCGCATTGCGGATCGTGTCGGGGTTTGTCTCGCCGGACAGGATGACAATCGGCACGCCGGCCCGTGCCGCCTGGACCGACTTCAGGCCGGCGAGCCCGTTCATCCCGGGCATGCGCAGGTCGAGCAGGACGAGGTCGAGCGCGTCGGCCTTGCCGATGACATCGAGGGCCTGCGGCAGCGTGGAGGCGTGGAGGACGTGGAGATCCTTGTCGAGCCGCTTGAGGAATTCTTCGATGGTATCGCGGATCAAGTCGTGATCGTCGGCGAGCAGAATGCGCATTGGCGGTCACCCAAACGCGGTGGCTGATTTTGAAGGGACATTCCGCGATCTTGCAATAGTGCTGTGGGCAGACTTCGTCATGTACTGGCGGTCGCGCTTCTCAATAAACTTTCAGAGTAGACTGTGCATATGTGGTCGCTATATATAAAACTATGTAGCGCCTATACGAATCTATTACTTCGATAAACGAAGTAACACTGGCCGCGTTAACCTGCATTTAAGCGATTTCGCTGATAACGTTCATATTCATTACTGGCCGATCTCGCGACCATGGCCTGCAAGAAGCGCAGGCGGAGCCTCGGCCGGTAGCAGACCTCGGAAAATCCAGAGGTAGAGCATGGATGGATGCGATCATAGCGACTGCGAGCCGCTGGCTGCGGGTTCCCGCCCAGCGGCAGACGCTGCCCGCCGGGCACCAGAAACGGCTGCCGCGGCGCGGCCCAACGAATACTACGATGACATGGCATTTCACGAACCGAGCAATTGTGACGGCGCCGGAAAAGACCGGCGCGCCGCCCCCTGGCCGTTCCTGATCCGACGGCTGGGCTGACCATACGAGATTTGAAGACCACGGGAGAACCCGATGCAGCAAGCAGAAAATGGCAGAAGAATCGACAACCTGGTCCAGCGCGTGCTGGCGGGCGGCGCCATCGGCGCAAAGCCCGGCCTCGAGAACGGCACGCATGGCCGGACCGTCCACCCGACGGTCGAGCGGCACGCGCAGAATGGCCCCTCTCTGATCCTGCAGCGGCTGGCGCAGGTCATACAGCTGATGCGGCTCGACCACGCCGACGCGCATATTTATCGCGAAGGCTGCGACATCCTGGCGCGGGAGGCGGCCGACGCCTCCACGTGGTCGGGGCTGCGTCCCGCCCTGGCGCGGATCATCAATCTAGTCGCGCAAGGCGACTATCACTACGCCCTCGTGGAGCTGCGGGCGATCTCGCAGCCGGAGTGGCACACATGCTGAGCACGCGCACGGAGACGCGCCGCGCCCGGACGGCGATCGCCGCCCTGGCCGCGGCCCTGATGCTGTTCGCGATCGCGCCCTTGGCGCGCGCGGACGAGCAGAGTGCATCGCGCGCCCCAGCGAACGAACAGGACATGCTGGTCGGCGTCGGCGTCGTCATCGGCCTGCCCGGGACCGGCGACAGCAAGGTCGACGCCAACGCCATCGATGCGTCGATCGTGGGCGTCCTGAAGCGGGCCGGCCTCGAGCCCTGGCGCGATCAGATCAAGCCGGGCCGCATCGCCATAGTGATGCTGAGCGCCCAGCTGCCGCAGGACGCCGCCGACGGCACGAAGATCGCCGTCAGCGTCAGCGCGATCGGCGACGCCCGCAGCATCGCGGGCGGTACGCTGCTCGTCGCCCCGCTGCGCGACGGCGACGGAGCGGTGCACGCCGTCGGGCAGGGCCTGATCGCTGCGGACGGCGCGCTGCCTGCCGCCGTCGTCGCTTCGGCGGCGAGCGCTCGCAGCGGCGAACTGGCGCAAGGCGCGATCATCGAACATCAGACTGCCGGCCGCAACTATGCGGCATTGACACCCTGATCGGGGTGTCCGGCGGCAAGAGTCCGATTCAGCGTGGCGTCATATTGTCCGGATTTCAGTACGCCATAGCGGCTTGTTCGAGCGGTATTGTAGGTTTGAGTTCCTATTAAGGCGTTCTGCTGCATTGTCGTCGTGAGAGTACCGTCCTCGCCGTCGCTCCGGCGATCGACGGATTGCAGAACGCGAGGCACGCAGGTGGAAGCACGGAACGGCGCATGGGCGGCAATATCTGCCGGCGTCGGACCCGATTTTCCACCGCGACGCCGACGCCCAGGAGTGTGCCGGTCGCCGAACTCCGACGGCTTTCCGGCGTCACGACCGTCCGGCCTCCGCACGCAGTTTTTCCTGCCTCCCCGCGTGAACTGCGGCGGAGGCTGGACGGCGACCATTCCGGCGCTACGCAGATGAAAGCGGCGTTACCACCGGCCCGCGCGCCCCATCTCGTTTCAGAGTTTGTTAAGCGGTTCCGGCCTCCACTCGCCTGTGCGTGCGTCCGGGCGGCGCCGCGAGTCGATTCGAGAGGGTGGCCACCGCCATGTTGGCAGGACGACGTGACGCGCCGGTGCCGTACCACGGCGAGGGGGTAGGCGAAGTGTCGCAGCTTCGCCTCTTCGAGAGCATCCCGGAGGCCATTCTCGTCCACCAGGCCGACGGTGTGCTGTTCGCCAATGCCGCCTGCCTGCGCATGCTCGGCGCCAGCGGCTACGAGCAGATCGTGGGCAAGCCGATGCTGGACCGCCTGCATCCGGCCGATCGCCAGCGCATCGAGCACAAGCTCGCGGAGATCACCACCGCGCGCAGGCCGTGCCCGCGGGTCGAGGCGCGGCTGCTGCGCTTCGACAGCTCGACCGTGGACGTGGAGGCCTCGATCACGCCGATCGACGGCCACGCGCCCGACGAACTCCTGATCGTCCTGCGCGACGTGACCGAGCGCAAGCTGCTGGAGCAGGAGCTGCACCAGGCGCAGAAGATGGAGGCGCTCGGACAGCTGACCGGCGGCGTCGCCCACGACTTCAACAACCTGCTGGCGGTCATCACCGGCAATCTCGAGATCGCGGGCGAGCATGCGGCCGGCGTGCCGGTGCTCGATCGCGCGGTCAACCGGGCCATGACCGCGGCCGAGATCGCCGCCGACCTCACGCAGCGCCTGCTGGCCTTCGCGCGCCGTCGCCCGCTGATGCCGCAGCTCCTCGACGTCAACAGGCTCGTCCAGGACATGCGCGACCTGCTGCGGCGCTCGCTCGGCGCCGACATCGAGATCGAGATCGTCGCCTGTCCTGACCTGTGGCAGATCAACGCCGATCGCAGCCAGCTCGAGAACTCGATCATCAATCTCGCCGTCAACGCGCGTGACGCCATGCCGAAGGGCGGCAGGCTCGTCATCGAGACCGCCAACGTCTACCTCGACAGCGATTACGCGCGCCGCAACCCCGGGGTGACGCCCGGCCAGTACGTGCTGCTGGAGGTCACGGACACCGGCACCGGCATGGACGCCGACGTGGCCGACCGCGCCTTTGAGCCTTTCTTCACGACCAAGGAAGTGGACGAGGGCAGCGGCCTCGGCCTCAGCATGATCTACGGCTTCGCCCGCCAGTCGGGCGGCCATGTGAAGATCTTCAGCGCGAAGGATCACGGCACCAGCGTGTGGCTGTGCCTGCCGCGCGCGGATGCCCCGGAGGTCGCGGCGGCGGTGCCGGTCGTTCCCTCCCAGCTGCCGCGCGGCCACGAGACGATCCTCGCCGTCGAGGACAACGCGGCGGTGCGCGAGGTCGTCGTAACGCAGCTCGAGAGTTTGGGCTACCGGGTGATTGCTGCCGAAGACGGCCAGCATGCCCTTCGCCTGTTGGGCGAAGGCGCTGCCGTCGATCTCCTGTTCACCGATCTCGTCATGCCGAACGGCGTGAGCGGCCGCCAGCTGGCGGAGGAGGTGGCCCGTGCGCGGCCGGCCATTCGCGTCCTCTTCACCTCGGGCTATCCGAGCTGGGCCGGCAAGGTCGTCGCAGAACACGGGCCGGCGGGGCCGCTGCTGCAGAAGCCCTACAAGAAGAAGCAGCTGGCCGAAAAAGTGCGGGAAGTGCTGGATACCCCCGCGGAGACCCCGTCGGCGGCAACCGCCGGGCCGCAGACCGCCGCCGACGTTCCCTGAGCGCCTATGCCCGCCGCGGCGACGCGGCGGTCACGAACCGATGTTCGTGATGACGACCCGGCGGTTGACGCCGCTGTTGGGATTGCTGGGATCCGCCAAGTCGGACTCGCCGACGCCGCTCGACTCGAGGCGCGCCGGGTCAATGTGGAACTGGCCGATGAGATAGTCCTTCACCGAGGCGGCGCGTGCCTGGGACAGCTTGAGGTTGGCGGCGTCGGAGCCCACCGCATCGGTATGGCCCACGAGGCTGAACTGGTAGGCCGCCAGCTGGTCCGATTGCAGCGCAGCACCGAGCTCATCGAGGACGGCTTTCGCGCTCGCCGTCAGCTTCGCCGAGCCGAACTCGAACTGGATGTGCATGTCCTTCTGGGGCGCCGCGTTCGTCGTCTCCTGGGTCCCCTGGGTTCCCTGATTCGACAGGCTGAGGCCGCGGGTCTTGGGCGCCAGGGCGTCGATGAAATCCTGCTTCGTCTGGCCCTGCAGGTCGTCGGCAAAGGCCGGCAGCGCCGCCGCCGCAACTCCGGCCGCGCCCAGCAGCAGCGCCACCCCCGCAATCAACAGCCCCTTGCGTGTCATGACCGATCACCCCTTCGAATAGGGCGGATTCCCTCCGCGACGATGGCGCGGAATCTACATCCCGTCCCCGTTGGATAGCAAGTTAACGAGCGTGGGGAATCTGTGCCCGCGGTCACAAATCCGTCGAAATTCGAGGGGCGCCGTCAGGCGAGCGTCTGCTGGCCACCGGGACGAAAGGCGTCGCTGACGCGGCGGAGGGCGTCGCTCAGGCGCTGCGCCACGACATTGATGTCGAAGTTGGCGCCCACCCATTGCGGGGCCTTCTGGGCGAAGCCCCGGCGGAAGTCCGGATGGCGCAGCATGAAGGTGATGGCGTTGGCGAAGGAGGCAATGTTGTCCGGCTTGGCGAGCATGCCCGTTTGGCCGTTGGCGACGACGTCGAGCATGGACGAATTGCGCGGGCCGATGACGGGCAGGCCCGCAGCCTGGGCCTCCAGCACCGTCGACGACCCCTCGGAATCGTCGAACGGCCACAGGAAGATATCGCCGGTGGCGAGCAGGGCGGTCAGGTCCTCCGGTCCGGCGAGCGCGACGTGACGATCCAGGCGCCGCGGCGATCCGCGGAACAGGTCTTCTGCGTGGGCCCGGCGCGGTCCGTTGCCGGCGACGATCAGCTGCCAGTCGAGGGTCGAGGCCTGCACCGCCGCGCGCGCGACAAGCTGCCACACCTCGAGATGAGTGTCCGTCGATGTCGGCCCGGCAGCGATCAGCCAGGGCACATCGGGGCTGAGGCGATGCTGCAGCGACAGCGCCGTGCGCAGTGTCGCGCGCCGGCTCACCACCCCGGCGACCCGGCCGAAGTCGATGAACGGCGGCAACAAAACCAGTCGGTCACCATGGTCCGGGAGCAGTTGGCTGAACAGCTCCGCCTGCGCGCTGGCGAACAAGATCGTCGCATCCGCCGCCGCCAGCGTCCGGCGGAGATGGCCGGCGCTGTCCTGGCCAAGCTCGCGGCCGGCTGCGGGAATGGACGGCATCAAGACATAGGGGATTCCCAGCGCGGCGCTTGCTGCCGCTCCGACCGGGTCGACGGCGTCGTGCGCCCGGAGCGAGGTAATCCAGAGCTCTGGCGGCGGGTTCTGGGGCGATCGCAGGCGGTCGATCAGCGCGGCTACGTCGGCAGGCCCGGGTGGCGGCGCCCGCTCGTCCAGTGATGGAACGGCGACGCGCGCAAGATCGTGGCCGCAAGCCGTAAGGGCGGACACAACGAGGTCGGCGGGATCGCGGCCGCCGAAGGGAGACGGCGCCACCGCCGCTTCGGACGGTTCGTAGAAAGCAACCCGCATCCAGTGCTCCTGTCGCGCTGTTCCCGGCCGTCGCGTCAACTTGGCGGCCATCCTGCGGCGTTGCAAGTGTCGGGCGTCACAGACCGCGGCCTCCGCTCGGCGCGAAGCAGGACTCGGCCCCGCGTGGCTGCCAAGTTTCCGTAACGCAATTGTGTTATCGGTAAATGCATGTAGTATATGACGAATCTCTCCCGTCCGAACGGACTTGGCCAGTCGCGGGGATCGAATGGCAACTCCTGACGTGATTCAATTGGAAGCCCTGCTCGCGCCGATCGCCGGCGACAAGCCGACCGGCCCCGATCTCCGCGCCGACGCCAATCCGGCATCGGATTATTTCAAGCTCAAGGACTCGCGCTTCGCGGCGCGGGCGAAGGAGCGCGAGATCGATGCTGACCCCAGCCTCGCAGGCCCGGAGCTGCCGGAGTGGCGCATGATCCTTGAGTTGGCTCCCAAACTGCTGGGGACGCAAAGCAAGGACCTGGAGATTGCGGCGTGGTACGTCGAGGCGCTGCTGCGGCGCCACGGCTTCCCGGGGCTGCGCGATGGGTTCAAATTGTTGCGCGGCCTCGTGGAGAAATACTGGGACGGGCTCTATCCGCTGCCTGACGAGGACGGCGTGGCGGCCAAGGTCGCGCCGCTGACGGCGCTGAACGGCGAGGGCGCCGACGGCACGTTGATTCAGCCGATCCGCAAGATCCCGCTGACCGACGGCAAGGAGCCCGGTCCGTTCGCCGCCTGGCACTATGAGCAGGCGCAGAAACTGGCAACGATCACCGACGAGAAGGCGAAGGCGTGGCACGGCAAGGCCGGTACGGCGACCATGGACCAGATCGAGGCCAGTCGCCGCGCCACGAAGCCGAAGTTCTTCGTCGAGCTGGTCGACGATCTGAGGCTCTGCCAGGAGGAGTTCGCCGGCTTGACGGCGGCACTCGACAAGGCGTGCGGCTCGGACTCGCCGCCGACGTCGACCATCCGCAACACACTCGAGACCGTCATGACGATCGCATCGACGCTCGGCCAGGATGCGCTGGCTGCGGCCAAGGCCGCCGCCGAAGGAGCGGCGGCCGCCGACGGTGCCGCGGCCGACGGCAATGGCGCGGCGGCGCCCGGCAAGGCGCAGGGTTCGGCGCCCGGCCTGATGCTCGGGCCGATCCGCAATCGCGAGGACGCCTTCGGCGCGCTCCTGCAGGTAGGCGAGTTCTTCCGCCGGACCGAGCCGCACTCGATCGTGCCTTATGCTATCGAGGAACTCGTGCGGCGCGGCCGCATGATGTTGCCGGACCTGCTGGGCGAACTGATCAAGGACGCGGCCCAGCGCAAGACCTTCTTCATCGTCGCCGGCATGAAACCGCCCGAAGAGCAGAAGTGACGGGGATCACTGAATCGGCAGGCTAACCATACTAGGATCGCCGCCGCTTTGGAGGGGGAGAGCAGTCCATACGGCCGCGGCACGTGCGTCTCGCGGCGGCCGTTTCGTTCCATGCCGGTTGTTGGCGAACTTCGCGAAGGCTTACGGAATGACCGTGAATTTCGCTCGCAATTGGTCCATACTTTCGGCTTTCGCGAGATGGGGGATCAGCGCCACCCCGGCCGCCGGCGCTTTGCCGTTACTGGGAGAAACACATGGCAAGTATCCATGACAAGCTGGAACGGGTCCGCAAGCCGCGGGTCCACATCACTTATCAGGTTGAGACCGAGGGTGCGGAGGTCGAGCGCGAGTTGCCGTTCGTCGTCGGCGTCCTCGGCGATTTCTCGGGCGATCCGACGGAGCCGTTGAAACCGCTCAAGGACCGCAAGTTCATCCAGATCGACCGCGACAATTTCAACGACGTCATGTCCCGGCTGACGCCCGGCTTGAACCTCAAGGTGAACAACACGCTGCAGGGCGACGGCAGCCAGATGGCAGTCAACCTGAAGTTCCGCTCCATGGACGACTTCGCGCCCGCGGCCGTCGTCGACCAGGTCCCGGCGCTCAAGAAGCTGATGGAAACACGCAACCAGCTGCGCGATCTCATGACCAAGGTCGACCGCTCGGAAGACCTCGAAAAGGTGCTTGAGCGCGTGCTGCAGAGCACGGACGATCTGAAGCAGATGGGAAGCGCTCTCGGCGTCGAGCCGGCGGGCGACAAGAAGGAGGGTTAATCGATGGCCACAGCCGAAAAGCTTGCGCAGGTCGCGCAGACCAAAGAGGGAGAGTTCAGCCTGCTCGACCAGGCCATTGCCTCCACCAAGCAGACCGAGCCGGACCGCGCGAAGGAGCTCCTGAAGACGCTGACGGAAGAGGCGCTGAAGGGGACGGTCACCTACAGCAAGAATCTGACCGTCACCTTCAACAAAGCGATCGCGATGATCGACGAGAAGATGTCGAAGCAGCTCAACGCGATCATGCACGACCCGAAGTTCCTGAAGCTCGAGGGGTCGTGGCGCGGACTGCATCATCTCGTGATGAATTCCGAGACCAGCACGTCGTTGAAGATCCGCCTCATGAACGTTTCGAAACGCGAGCTCTACAAGGATGTGTCGAAGGCGGTCGAGTTCGACCAGAGCCAGGTCTTCAAGAAGATCTACGAGAACGAGTTTGGTACGCCCGGCGGTGAGCCTTATGCCGCGATGATCGGCGACTACGAGTTCACCAATCACCCCGAGGACATCGAACTGCTGGGTCAGATGTCCAATGTGGCGGCGGCGGCGTTCGCGCCGTTCATCTCGGCCGCGAGTCCGAAGCTGTTCGGGTTCAACGAGTTCACGGAGCTGTCCAAGCCGCGCGACCTCGAGAAGATCTTCGATTCACTGGAATACGCGAAGTGGCGGGGATATCGCGACAGCGAGGATTCGCGCTTCGTGACCCTCACCATGCCGCGCGCCCTCGCGCGCCTGCCTTACGGCGAAAAGACCCGGCCGATCGAGGAATTCGGCTACGAGGAGGCCCCGATCGGCGCGCGCGGAGAAGCCAAGGCGCAGTCTCACGACGAGTACTGCTGGATGAACTCGGCCTACGTCATGGGTACGCGGCTGACCGACGCCTTTGCCCGCACCGGGTTCTGCACGACCATCCGCGGCGCCGAAGGCGGCGGCAAGGTCGAGGGGCTGCCGTTCCATACGTTCATCAGCGATGACGGCGACATGGACCATCAGTGCCCGACCGAGATCGCCATCACCGATCGGCGTGAGGCCGAGTTGAGCAAGCTCGGATTCCTGCCGCTCTGCCACTACAAGAACACCGACTACGCCGTGTTCTTCGGCGCGCAGTCGACACAGAAGCCCAAGAAGTACGACCGGCCCGAGGCGACCGCCAACGCGGCAATCTCGGCCCGGCTGCCCTACCTCATGGCGACCTCGCGGTTCGCGCACTACCTCAAGATCCTGGCGCGCGACAAGATCGGGTCGTTCATGGAGGCCTCGGACTGCGAGGTCTGGCTGAACCGCTGGATCCGCAACTACGTCAACGCCAGCGACAAGCCGGATGCGGTGATGAAGGCAAAGTTCCCGCTCCGCGACGCCAAGATCACGGTGAAGGAGATCCCAGGCAAACCGGGCTCCTACAACGCGATCGCCTATCTGCGGCCCTGGCTGCAGATGGAGGAGTTGACGACCTCGTTGCGGATGGTCGCGCGCATCCCGCAGATGGCGCAGTAGTCCGCGGGTCGCCGACCGCGCAATGACGATCTCGGAGGAGGAGCGCACCGAAGACCTGGGCGAAGGCGACGCAGCCATAGCCCAGGCGGCGCCCTCCGCCGTCCGAGACGCCGGCGCGCAGTCGTTGCGGGATGTCATCGTCGATCTCGTCTTCAAGCCGGCGGGATCGACGCGCATCCTGCTCGACGACTTCCAATCGGAACCGTCCTGGGCGGTCGCGCTGAAGCTGTGGTTCGGCGACCACCCGGCCATGCGGGCGCCGGGCGGCGGCGGGCGCCTCGTGCGCGCTCTCGACCGCGACATCGCCTGGCTCGACGCGCTGCTGACCGAGCAGGTGAACGAGATCCTGCACCATCCGCGCCTGCAGAGACTGGAAGCGTCGTGGCGAGGGGTTCAGTACCTCGTGTTCCAATCCGAGGGCGGGGAAAACATCAAGATCCGCGTCCTCAACCTGTCATGGGCGGAGATCTGCAAGGACCTGGAGCGGGCGATCGAATTCGATCAGAGCCAGCTCTTCGGCAAGATCTACAGCGAGGAATTCGGGATGCCCGGCGGGGAGCCGTTCGGAGTCCTGATCGGCGACTACGAGATCCAGCATCGACGCACGCGC
The DNA here is from genome assembly GCA_035518775.1 of Candidatus Acidiferrum sp. Classification (GTDB taxonomy): domain Bacteria; phylum Pseudomonadota; class Alphaproteobacteria; order Dongiales; family Dongiaceae; genus JBGPEQ01. The sequence goes on along the minus strand of DATIXH010000263.1, from coordinate 20,833 downwards.
GAGCATCCGACCGACGATCTCGCGGCGCTGCAGGCCATGTCTGGCGTGGCCGCTGCCGCCTTCAGCCCCTTCATCGTGGGCTGTTCGCCGAGCTTCCTCGGCCTCGATTCGTTCGCCGATCTCGGCGTGCCGGTCGACCTCAAGGCCATCCTGCGCCAGCCGGAGTATACGCGCTGGCGCTCCTTTCAGGACACCGACGACTCCCGCTTCATTGGCATGACGCTGCCGCACGTGCTGATGCGGCTGCCCTATCGCGATGACGGATCGCGTATCGACGGGTTTCGCTTCCGCGAGGAGGTCGAGGATCCGCGTCGGCCGGGATATCTGTGGGGAAACGCCGTCTATGCCTTCGCGGCCCTCTTGATCCGCGCCTACTCTCAATCCGCCTGGTTCGCGGAAATCCGCGGTACGCCGCAAGACTTCGTCGGCGGCGGCATTGTCGACAGCCTGCCGATCGAGTGGTTCGCGACGGACAAGCGCGGCATCGCCATCCGCTACTCGACGGAAGTCTCGATTTCCGAGCTCCAGGAGCGCGACCTCTCCGAGATCGGGCTGATGCCGATCTGCAAGGTCAAGAACACGGAATATTCGGCCTTCTACAGCAACCAGTCGGCCCAGGTGCCGAAGACCTACACTACGCTGGTGGCGAGCGTGAACGCGCGTCTGTCGGCCATGATGCAGTACATCATGTGCGTGTCGCGGTTCGCGCACTTCATCAAGGTCATCGGTCGTGACCGGATCGGTTCGTTCGCCACCCCGGCCGAGTGCGAGCTGTTCCTGCAGCGCTGGCTGCACCAGTACTGCATAGGGAACGACTCGCCGTCGCCCGAGTTGCGGGCGCAGTACCCGCTGCGAGACGGCCGGGTGAAGGTGCAGGAGCTGCCGGGAAAGCCCGGGGTGTTCGCCTGCACGGTGCATCTGCAGCCCCATTTCCAGTTCGATGACGTGATTTCCGCATTCAAGCTCGTGACAGAGCTGGCGCCGACCGTCCCCGCCTGACGCAACAAGAGGAAATACAAACCATGGCCACTGCGAAGGAACTCCTTGAGGAAGGCAAGCTGAGCGAGGCGATTCAGCTGATGAACGACGAGGTAAAGCGTAACCCGACGGACATTCAGCGCCGCAGCCTGCTGGCGGAGATGTTGTGCGCGACCGGGCGCCTGGAGCGGGCCGACGCGCAACTCGAGGTCATTCTCCAGCAGGATTCGAAGGCCGCGCTGGGAGTAGCCCTCATGCGCCAGATGATCCGCGCGGAGACGGCGCGGCGCGATTTCTATTCCGCCGGCCGGCTGCCGGAATTCATCGATGTGCCCCCGCCCTATGTTCAGAAGTACATCGAGGCTTCGATCCGCGCGCGCGAGAAGCGGCTCGGCGAGGCCAAGCAGCTGCTCGACCAGGCCGAGGCCGAGCGGCCGCGCGCTAAAGGCAGCTGCAACGGCCGGGCGTTCGACGACTTGCGCGATCTCGACGACATGACCGCGGCCGTCTTCGAGGTGCTCACGAGCACGGGCAAGTACTACTGGATCCCGGTAGAACGCGTGCACTCGATTGAATTCCGCAAGCCGGAGCGCCTGCGCGACCTGATCTGGCGCCGCGCGGCCATGTCGGTCGAGAGCGGGCCCGATGGCGAAGTCTTCCTGCCGGCGACCTATTGCTCCACCGATGCCGCCGAAATCGACGACAAAGCGCTGCTCGGCCGCATCACGGAGTGGCGCGGCGGCGACGCCGAGCCGATGCGCGGCATCGGACAGGTGAGCTTCCTGGTCGGCGATGAGAGCGTGCCGATCATGCAGATGCAGAGCATCACGTTCGACGGAAAGGCCTGACAGAGCCCACGTCCGGAAACAGCCAGCTGATGGCCCGTATAAGCCTCGATCAACCGCTCCTGCCCTCCGTGCTCGATCGCCTGCTGGACGCCGATCCCGGCTCCAAGCGCGACGCGCCGAAGTCGCGCGGCCAGCACCTGGCCGAGCTGAGGCGGGCCGTGCGACGCGACCTCGAGGCGCTATTGAATACGCGCCAGCGCTGCGTCTCCTGGCCCAGCGATCTGCGCGAGCTGGATCGATCGCTGATCAGCTACGGCATCCGGGATTTCGCATCCCTCAACCTCGGCACCGATGCCGAGCGCGAGGGGTTCTGTCATGATGTCGAGGAGGTGATTCGGCACAACGAGCCGCGCTTCGTGTCGGTCTCCGTGACGCTCCTGAAGAATCAGGACGTGATCGATCGGACCATGCGCTTCCGAATCGAGGCGCTGATGTATGCCGATCCCGCCCCGGAGGCGATCGTGTTCGACTCGTTCGTCGATCCGGCGGCGCGGGAAATCAAGATCGCGGACGCCGGCAATGGTTGACGACCTCCTTCCCTACTACAACAGAGAGTTGAGCTACATCCGCCGGCTGGCGGCAGAGTTCGCCGACGCCCATCCCAAGATCGCGGGCCGCCTCCGGCTCAGCCAGGATGCCGTCGAGGATCCACATGTCGCCCGCCTGATCGAAGCATTCGCCTTCCTGACCGCCCGCGTCCGCCGCAAGCTCGACGACGAGTTTCCCGAGCTGACGGATGCGCTGCTCAACGTCCTCTATCCGCATTATCTGTCGCCCGTGCCTTCGATGGCGATCGCCCAGCTTACCTGCCCCGCCGATCTGTCCGGTTCGTTCGTGCTGCCGGCCGGCGTCGAGATCGAGACGGAGCCGTTGGCCGGCGAGAGCTGCCGCTTCCGGACCTGTCTCCCGACCACGCTGTGGCCGATCACGGTCGAGGCGGCGACGCTGCGCGGGCGCCCGATCGTGGCGCCGGCGAACCCCTTCGCCTCGAGCGCGGTCGCGGCGCTGCGGCTGACGCTGCGCTGCTTGGCGCCGGACATGACCTTTACGAAGCTTGCGCCCGACCGGCTGCGCTTCTTCCTGCGCGGTCAACCGCAGCAGATCCTGCCGCTCTACGAGCTGATCCACAACAACACCGTGTCCGTGGCGCTCGCCGATTCCGCGACCGATCCGGCGCCTGTCATCCTGCGGCCGAATTGCATCGTGCCGGTCGGTTTCGAACGCACGGAGGGCATGCTGCCCTATCCGGCGCGGTCGTTCGTGGGCTATCGTCTGCTGACCGAGTATTTCACCTTTCCCGAGAAGTTCCTGTTCTTCGACCTCACGCAGCTCGGCGCCAAGGTGCTGGCCGACGCGAAGAACAAACTCGAGGTCTTCATCTATCTCAACCGGACGTCGATGGACCTCGAGCGGGCGCTCACAGCCGAGGCCTTCGCGCTCGGCTGCACGCCGATCGTCAACCTGTTCCGGCAGCATGCCGAGCCGATCCAGCTGACACGCTCGATATCGGAATATCGTGTGGTCGCCGATGCGCGCCGGCCCGGCGTGACCGAGGTCTACTCCGTCGACTCCGTCGTGGCGACGGCGCCCGACGGCACGGAAGCGCCGTTCATGCCGTTCTACTCCGTAAAGCATGCCGCCGCGGTGCGCGGCCAGCGGACGTTCTGGCACCCGGCGCGCCGCGCCGCCGGCGACCGCGATCCCGGCACCGAGGTCTTCCTGTCGCTGGTCGATCTCGACTTCAATCCGTCCGTCCCGGCGGATACCGTGCTGTCCGTCGAAACCACCTGCCTGAACCGCGACCTGCCGGCGCGCCTGCCCTATGGCGGCGGACACCCGCACCTGCAGCTCGTCGATCCGGCCCAGGGAGTCGCCAGCCTGCACTGCATCACGCCGCCGACGCCAACCGTGCGCCCGCCCATGCGCAACCGGGCGTTGTGGCGGCTGATCTCGCATCTCAGCCTCAACCACCTCTCGATCACGCACGACGACAGCGGCGCCGAGGCCTTGCGCGAGATTCTCAAGCTCTACGACTTCCGCGATTCGTCGGAGACGCGGGCGGCCATCGACAGCATCCTCGATATCACCAGCCGTCGCGGCACCGCGCGCGCCCCCAGCGCCGACATGGGCGCCTTCTGCCGCGGCCTCGATATCGAGATGACCTTCGACGAGCAGCGCTTCGTGAGCAGCGGCCTCTACCTGCTGGCGGCCGTGCTCGAGCGCTTCGTCGCCCTCTATGGCTCGATCAATTCCTTCACACGCCTCACCGTGAAGTTGCACGGGCGGCCAGGGATCCTTCGCAGATGGTCTCCGCGCGCGGGCGATCAAGAACTCCTGTAGTCGACCGCCTGTTCGAGGAGCCGCACGCCTTCGACTTCTTCCAGGCGGTGCAGGTTCTCGAACGGGAGGCGCGGCGGACCTCCGACGCGCCCGGCGGCGGCCGCGTCGGCGAGGACGTCAGTCCGCGCCAGGAGGCGGTGCGGTTCTCCGCCTATCAGGCGTTGCTCTTTCCGACCGCGGAAGCGCTCGAGGCCAAGCCGCAGACGCAGGCCGACGTCGATACGCCGCGTCAGCCGCCGCAGCTATCGGTCGGCTTCATGGGACTCACCGGTCCGTCCGGCGTCCTGCCGCAACACTATACCGAGATTCTGATCCGTAGCCTGCGCGAGAAGAATCCCGCGGTCCGCGATTTCTTCGACCTCTTCAACCATCGGTTGATTTCGCTGTTCCACCGCGCCTGGGAGAAGTACCGCCTGCCGGCCGCTTACGAGCGCCAAGCCCCGGACGAGGATCCGGTGACGGCGTGCCTGATGGCGATCGTCGGGCTGGATACGCCGCACCTCCGCAACCGCATGGCCGTCGACGACGAGGCGATCGTCCACTTCGCCGGCCACTATGCGCATTGGCCGCGGTCGGTGGCGGCGCTGGAGTCGATCCTGTCGGATTTCTTCGAGCGGCCGGTCCGGGTGCAGCAGTTTCACGGGCGGTGGACGTGGCTGTCGGCCGACGAATTCACCGCTCTGCCGACGCGCGCGATGCCCGAGGGGGCGTTCGCCCAGCTCGGCATGAATGCGGTCGTCGGCGAGCGCGTGTGGGACGTCCAAGGCAGCTTCCGCATCCGTATCGGCCCGGTCCGGTACCGGCAGTTCATCGGTTTCATGCCGGGCAGCAAGGATCTTGCCCAGCTCGTCGATCTCACGCGGCTGTTCGTCGGCCCGACGTTCAGCTTCGACATGCAGTTGACGCTGGCGAAGGAGGAGGTGCCGCATCTGGCGCTGGCGAGCGAGGGCGAGTACGTGCCCCGCCTCGGCTGGAACACCTGGCTCAAGCACGAGGAATTCCGCCAGGACGCCTCCGACGCCGTGTTCCTGCTGGACCGCCTATGACGGCCTGTGGCGCGGCGCGGCCGCCACTTCGGATGGGATGGTGGAGAACATGAGCGCGTGGGGATCCGGCTACGTCACCGACCTCGAATACGCCAACGGCTTCTACCGGGAGCAGGCGCCCGAGCACCTGCGGCTCATGTGCCTGCTTTGCGGCGTCGAGCCCCCGGCGCTCGACGCCGGGTTCACCTATTGCGAGCTCGGCTGCGGCACGGGCATAACGTCCCTCATCCTCGCGGCCGCCAATCCGGAGGCCCGGTTCGTCGCCGTCGACTTCAATCCGTCGCACATCCTGTATGCCCAGCGGCTGGCGCGGGCCAGCGGTCTCACCAACATCGAGTTTCACGAAGCCGGCTTCGACGACCTGGTGAACGGGCGCGGCCCGACCCTGCCGGCCTTCGACTTCATCACGCTGCACGGCGTCTACAGCTGGGTCGCCCCCGGCGTGCGGGCTTCGATCGTGCAGCTCATCGAGAAGACCCTGAAGCCCGGCGGCATCGTCTACGTCAGCTACAATGCCATGCCCGGCTGGGCCGCATGCCTGCCGGTGCAGCGCCTGCTGTACGATGTCGCCGAGCTCGGCTGGGAGCGCAGCGACAGCCGGATGCAGCGCGCGGTCGGCGTCCTGGCCAAACTCAACGAGGCTGAGGCGGCGGCGCTGAAGAACAACGTCTTCGTCAAGGAGATCCTTAAGTACACGACGGTCGGCCGCCATCCCTACCTCGTGCATGAGTACCTGAACGGGAACTGGGCGCCGCAGTATCATGTCGACGTGGCCCGCGATCTCGCTGCCGCCAAGCTCACCTACGTGGGACAGGCCGATCCGATCACCAACTATCTCGAGTTCATCCTGACGCCCGCGCAGCGCGAAATCGTCGCGCGGGCCGAGAGTTCGCCCCTGCGCGAGACGTTGCTGGACCTCTGCATCGATCGCCGTTTCCGCCAGGACGTCTTCATCCGCGGCTATCGGCGGATGAGTCCCGCGAAGCAGGCTGCTCTTCTGCGCCGGGTCACGATGGCGCTCATGGTCCCCCGCTCGGAGGTGAAGCTCAAGCTGACCATCCCCGCCGGCGAGGCCGAGCTGCCGGAGGCCACCTTCGGGCCGATGATGGATGCCCTGGACGAGCGGCCTCGCAAGGTCGGCGATCTCCTCGATCTCGCGGCCAGCAAGACTGACGGCGGCGTGCTGGCCGCCGAGGTCATCGCCATCTTGATAAGCTCGAAGCAGGCCTTCCCCCTCAAGGACGGCGTGGGGTCCGGCGACCAGGCCATCGCCGATCGCCTCAACAAGGTGCTCCTCGACCAGGTGGAGGCCTTTGATCCGAACAGCCAGATCGGCCTTGCGGTCGCCGACCTCGGCTCCGGAATTTCGTGCAGTCTCGTGGATGCGCTCGTGCTGCGCGTGGCCGTCGCCGGCGCCGACAACCTGGTCGAGCGTGCGGCCCAGGAGGCCTTCCGGTTGACCGTCTCCCGCGGCGACCGCGTGCTCCGCGACGGCAAGGCCGTCGAGAACGAGGAGGAGGCGCTCGAGATGGTGCGCAATAAAGTGCGCCAGGTCACAGCTACCAAGCTTCCGGTGTGGCAGAAGCTCCTGCCCCAACTGCGGGGGCGCGCCTGACCGTTCGCATCCGAGACGGCGAGCGAGATGAATTGCAAGCGAGGTCGGAGAGTCGCTAGAATTGAGAAAACCGGGAGGTTGGAGGCGGCCCGACCCGTGGCGGGCGGCTGGCTCCGGGCAGTCGTTGGCTTCACATGTATGATGCTGAGCACCCGCTAGAGTGCGTCCAGGCGGTTCGCCGCCCGGGCGACTCTCTAGGGAAACCAAGCGTTTAGGCAGGAAGGATCGGAAGATATGGTCGCGGTCGATCTCAAATCCTTGGTTGGAAGACTGAACGATCTGTGCCGGCGATCGCTCGAAGCGGCGGCCGGCCTGACGCTGTCGCGCAGCAATTTCAACGTCGAGATCGAGCACTGGCTGCTCAAGCTGCTGGAGGCCTCGGACAGCGACCTGATCGCGATCCTGCGCCACTACGAGGTCGAGCCGGCGCGGCTCGCCGCCGACCTGACGCGCGTGCTGGACCGGCTCAAGACCGGCAACACCCGCGCCCCCGCCCTCTCGCCGCACGTCGTGCAGCTGGCGCGCGAGGCCTGGATGCTCGCGTCGCTCGATTATGGGGCGTCGCGTGTCCGCTCCGGGCATCTGCTGTGCGCGCTGTTGTCCGAGGAGGCTCTGGCGCCGCTGGCGCGCGAGGCTTCCGCGCAGTTGGCGCGCATCCAGCCCGAGCAGCTGCGGCGGGAGCTTCCCAAGCTGACAGCGAGCACGGGCGAGGCGGCGGCCGCCGAGGCACTTGGCGCAGGCGGCGCCCCGGCCGGCGAGGGCGGCGGCGTGGCGCCGCGCCCAGGCAGCGCAGCACTCGACCAGTTCACGATCGACCTCACCCAGCGGGCGCGCGAAGGCAAGATCGACCCGGTCCTCGGCCGCGATGCCGAGATCCGCCAGGTGATCGATATCCTGACCCGGCGGCGCCAGAACAACCCGATCATGACCGGCGAGGCCGGCGTCGGAAAAACCGCCGTCGTCGAGGGCTTCGCCCTGCGCATCGCCGCCGGCGACGTGCCGCCGGCGCTCAAGAACGTCGCCGTGCGCACCCTCGATCTCGGCCTGCTGCAGGCCGGGGCGGGCATGAAGGGCGAATTCGAGAACCGTCTCAAGTCGGTGATCGAGGAGGTGAAATCCTCCCCGCAGCCGATCATCATGTTCATCGACGAGGCCCATACCATGATCGGCGCCGGCGGCCAGGCCGGACAGAACGACGCCGCCAACCTGCTGAAGCCGGCCCTGGCCCGCGGCGAGCTGCGGACGATCGCCGCCACGACCTGGGCTGAATACAAGAAGTATTTCGAGCGCGATGCGGCGCTGGCCCGGCGCTTCCAGGTCGTCAAGGTCGAGGAGCCGACCGAGCCGGTCGCCATCAACATGATGCGCGGCCTCGTGGGCACGCTCGAGAAGCACCACAAGATCCGCATCCTCGACGAAGCCGTCTCCGAAGCCGTCCGCCTCTCGCACCGCTATATCGCCGGGCGCCAGCTGCCGGACAAGTCTGTAAGCCTGCTGGACACCGCCTGCGCCCGCGTCGCCATCAGCCAGAGCGCGACGCCCGCGGAGATCGAGGATCGGCAGCGCGAAGTGACGGCGCTCACCACCGAGATCGGGATCATCGAGCGCGAGCTCGCGATCGGCCAAGGCGATCCCGAGCGCCTCAGTTCGCTGAAGCAGCGCCGGGAGACCGTCAGCGGCGAGCTGACAGCCCTGGAAGACAGGCTGAAGAAGGAGCGTGAGCTGGTCGACAAGATCGTCGACCTCCGCACCAAGCTGGAGCAGCAGCTGCAGCCGGCGCCCGGAGCCGCCGGGGGCAAGCCGGCGGCGTCGCCAACCGAGGCCGCCACGCCCGCGCAGATCGAGGCCTGGCGCAAGGACTTGGCGGCGGCCAATGAGGGCCTCAAGGCGATCCAGGGCGAGACACCCCTGCTGCATCCCTGCGTCGATGGCGGCGCGGTCGCGGAGGTGGTGGCGAACTGGACCGGCATCCCCGTCGGTCGGATGGTCTCGAACGAGATCCGGGCGGTGCTGACCCTGAAGGACCGTATGTCCGAGCGAATCGTCGGGCAGCCGCATGCCCTCGACACGATCGCCCAGGCGATCCGGACCTCGCGGGCCAAACTGACCGATCCCCGCAAGCCGATCGGCGTGTTCCTGATGGTCGGTACCAGCGGCGTCGGCAAGACCGAGACGGCCCTGACGCTGGCCGATTTGCTCTATGGCGGCGAGCAGAACATCACCACCATCAACATGTCGGAATTCAAGGAGGAGCATAAGGTCTCGACCCTGATGGGGTCGCCGCCGGGCTATGTCGGCTATGGTGAAGGCGGCGTCTTAACCGAGGCCGTGCGGCGGCGCCCCTACAGCGTCGTCCTGCTCGACGAGATGGAGAAGGCCCATCCCGGCGTCCAGGACGTGTTCTACCAGGTGTTCGACAAGGGCATGCTGCGCGACGGCGAGGGCCGCGACATCGATTTTAAGAATACCGTCATCATCATGACGTCGAACGCCGGCACCGATGCGATCCACAAGCTGTGTGCCGATCCGGAAACCATGCCGGACGCCGCCGGCCTCGCGGAATCGCTGCGGCCAGACTTGCTTAAGATTTTCAAGCCCGCCTTCCTGGGGCGGGTGACGCTCGTGCCCTACTTCCCACTCGGCGACGACATCATGCGTCAAATCGTCGAACTGCAGCTGAAGCGCATCGCCCGCCGCGTGACCGAGAACTACAAGGCGGAATTCAGCTATGAACCGGCGTTGATCGAGGGCATCGCCCAACGCTGCAAGGAGGTGGAGAGCGGGGCTCGGAATATTGACCATATTCTGACCCGCGGGCTGCTGCCGGAGATGTCCGGCCTGTTCCTGTCGCGCATGGCGGACGGTTTGCCGATCAAATCGGCCCATGTCGCAATGGACCAGTCAGGCAAGTTCCAGTATCGTATTGGTTAGTGAGCGCTGTCACATGAACATCCCCGTTGCGACGCTATATTAACGTCGAACGCGGCCGAGCCGAAAGTTCGCGCGCTCCGGGGGACAAGTCGCCCGAAGGGAGGCCTACCGGGTCAAGCTCACCGAGAGCGCGTCGTCCGGACTAGGGTCGAACCTGCGCGTAGTAGTCGATTGGCAACCCAGTAACGAGGAGATGGAGTCCATGCCTATCTATATGAAGTACACCGGCATCAACGGCGACGTGACCGAAGAGGGTCACAAGCAGTGGATCGAATGCAGTTCCTGCCAGTTCGGCGTGGGCCGGGCGATCGGCGGAACCGCGTCGGGCGCCGCCAAGGGTCGTGAGGCCTCGCTCTGCAACGTCAGCGAGATCACGATCACCAAGCCGGCGGACAGTTCGTCGCAGAACCTGATGCGCGAAGCGATGATCGGCGCCGTCCCCGGCAAGCAAGTGAAGTTCGACTTCGTGACGACCGGCGCTGGCGATCAGGCCCAGACCTATACGACGTTCACGCTCGAAGAGTGCATGATCTCCGGCTTCAGCCTCTCGACCGGCGGTGACCGCCCGTCGGAGTCGCTGAGCCTGAACTTCACGAAGATCGAGTACCAGATGTCGCAGGGCGGCACCGCCGGCGATCTCGAGGCGCCGCAGAAGGGCTACTTCGACCTGCGTACGGCAAAGGGTGGTTGATCGGATCGATTGGATCGACGACCGGCACGGGAAGCGGACGATGTCGTCCGCTTCCATGCGTTCTGGAGCGCGCCGGCGGCCAGCCTCGGCTGCCGGTTCCTTCTCGTACCAGCGCCGCCAAGGGCGCCAGTTCAGGCGATAGCCGCCTTGGTTGGCTTCTCCCTGTCCATCCGCGATCGGACGAGGGCGAGCGTCGGTCGCCGCTCATCACCGGACGTTCCGCAGTCGGTTGGGAGAGGGCCTAATGGCTAGCACGAACATCAAACAGGCGAAACGCTGGATCAACGTGGATTCGCCGCTCGGCGAAGACACGCTGATCCCGACCTATTTCGAGGGCGATGAAGCGATATCGCGCCTGTTTGCGTATCGGCTCGAGCTGGTCTCGAACATGACCTCGATCGCGCCGGAAACCATCCTCGGCAAGGACATCACAATCCATCTCCGCCGCCCGGACGGGAAGACGCGACTCTTTCACGGCCGGATCATTCGCTTCGCCTCCGGTCCGATGTGGTCGCATGGCTATCGGCACTACCAGGCCGAGGTCGTGCCCTGGCTCTGGTTCCTGACCCGCACCACCGACTGTCGCATCTTCGAGGATGAGAAGGTCCCGGACATCATCGAGAAGATCTTCTCCGACCTCGGCTTTTCCGATTTCGATCTTTCGAACGTCGACAAGGGCAAGCACCCCAAGCGCGAATACTGCGTGCAGTACCGCGAGACCGACTTCAACTTCGTGTCGCGCCTGATGGAAGAAGAGGGGATGTTCTACTTCTTCAAGCACCAGCAGGGTAAGCACACGATGGTGATCGCCGACAAAACGTCGGGCTATCTCGATTGCGAGGACAAGGAGGTCAAGTTCTGGGCGCACCAGGACGAATCGAACGCCATCACGCGCTGGCAGCGCGGACATTCCTACAAGCCCGGCAAGTGGGCGCAACGCGACTACAACTTCGAGACACCGAGCGACAAGCTCAACACCAACAAGAACACGCTGCTCAACATCCCGCAGTCGCAGAAATACGAGATGTACGACTACCCCGGCCTCTACGTCAAAAAGGGCGACGGCGACAACGTCACGACCTGGCGCATGGAGGCGGAGGAGGCGGGCTTCGAGATCGTCGAGGGCGGCAGCGACTGCCAGCCCTTCTCGCCCGGCTACAAGTTCACGATGCAGAAGCACGAGTGCGGCGACGAGGAGGGCAAGTCCTGGGTGATTCTCAGCACTCACCACGTCGCGACCGATTACACGCACATCGCCGGCGAGGGGCCGACGCCGGAATACCGCAACACCTTCACCTGCATGCCGGATTCGCGCCTCTTCCGGCCCGAGCGCACGACGCCCAAGCCCGTGGTCCACGGTCCGCATACGGCCTTCGTCACCGGTCCCTCCGGCGAAGAGATCCACACCGACAAGTACGCCCGCATCCGCGCCAAGTTCCACTGGGAGCGCGAGGGCCACGACTCCTGCTGGATGCGCGTCTCGCAATCCTGGGCGGGCAAGCAGTGGGGCACGCAATTCATCCCGCGCGTCGGCATGGAGGTCATCGTCGAATTCCTCGAGGGCGACCCGGACCGGCCGATCGTCGTCGGCTGCGTTTACAACGCCGACTACATGCCGCCCTACGCACTGACTGGTAACAAGACCCAGAGCGGCTGGAAGACACGCAGCTCGACCGGCGGCGGCAGCTCCGACTTCAACGAACTGCGCTTCGAGGACAAGAAGGGAAGCGAGGAGGTCTACTTCCATGCGGAGAAGGATTTCACCCGCGTCGTCGAGAACAACGACAGCCTGAAGGTCGGCATGGATAAGATGTCGCCCGGAAAGCAGGATATCCAGATCTTTGGCAACCGGACGACTGACATCGAGACGGGCAACGACAATTTGACCGTCAAGATGGGCAACAAGACGACCAACGTAACGCTGGGGAGCATAACCTACACGGCGCTGCAGTCGATCACGCTTCAGGTCGGACCCAGCAGCATATCGATTACGCCGGCTTCGATCACGCTGACGTCGCCGGCCATCAGCCTTATGGCGACGGGCGCCATCACCCAGACGGCGGGCGGCGTCTTTGCAGCCACGGCCACTGGCGCGATGACGCTGACGGGTATGGGCGCGGCCACCTTGACCGCACCGACGGCTCCATGCGTGGTCCATGGCCTGCCCCTGATCATTGGATGAGCATCGAGGCCACACACGAGCTTTCGGAGAAGGAAACATGGCGATTGGGCCGTTGAAGAAGGTCGCCGCCAAGCGCGCTGTGGATGCTTGCGGCCAGCTTGAGTTGTCGGCCGAGGCGCGGAAACTGCTGGATGATCAGGTGTCGCCCGACGCCTATCTCGACCGGCTTATCGAAAAGGAACAGTGGGCCGACGCCATCCGTGTGCTGGCCTTCGCGTTGCCGAAGCGCGAGGCCGTTTGGTGGGCCGCACAGTGTGTGCGCATCCACCTGCCGGCGGATGCGCCGCCCAAGAATCTGGACGCCCTGAAGAGCGCCGAGGCTTGGGTCTATAAGCCGACCGATGAAAATCGCTGGGCCGCCAAGGAAGCGGGCGAGAAAGTGGGGTACGACAAGGCCGCCTGTTGGGTTGGTATGGGGGCGTTCTGGAGCAGCGGCAGCATGGTGCCGGCGCACCTGCCGAAGATGGAACCCGGCCCATCATTCACGCCTGGGGCCGTGGCCGGCGCGATCCTGATAGCGGGCTCCCAGGAACCGGAGCGGGCAACGGAGAACTTCAAGCTCGCCCTAGAGGACGGCCTGGACATCGCCAACGGCGGCACCGGGAAGCGGCGCGCGCGTAGCGAGGGGGCCGCGCCCGCGCCACCGGGCACCCCGCCGGCCAATCGCTGAGGTGCGACCATGCCTCCTGCTGCCCGCCTCCTGGATATGCATGTTTGCCCGATGGTGACCGTGCTCGTGCCCCATGTCGGCGGGCCGGTGGCGGGCCCCGGCGCCGTGACGACCCTGATCGGCGGCATGCCGGCGGCCCGGGTCGGCGACTTGGCGGTCTGTGTCGGACCGCCGGACGTCATCATCCTTGGCTCGTTCACGACGATGTTTCAGGGCCAGCCCGCCGCCTATATGGGCAGCGTGACAGCCCATGGCGGTGCGGTCGTCATGGGCTTCCCCATGGTCATGGTCAATTGAGCGGGCAAGAAACATCGATCATCGCCGCAGGATCGGTTAAACTCCGGAGTATGCCACCGATCCAGTCATGATCCTCACCCTGACAATTGCCAAGCATCCCGACCTGCCGCCGGGCGAGGCGATGTCTCGCACGTTCGACCGGTGCAATGCCGTGATCGGCCGCGGCAGCGACAGCGATTGGCAGCTGCCCGACCCTGAGCGCCACCTCTCCAAGCAGCACTGTCGCATCGAGTTCCGCGGCGACCGCTACTACCTCGTCGACACCAGCAAGAACGGCGTCTTCGTTAACGATTCGATCGAGCCGCTCCGTCAGGGCAACATGGCCGAGCTGCAGGACGGCGACCGCCTGACGTTGGGCGACTACGAACTGGAAGTGCGCATCGAGTCCGAGCGTCGCCGCGCAACGGGCGGCAGTCAGCAGATACCGGATGATTTCGACCCGTTCCCCGAAGAGTCCGCCGCGCAGGCGCCGTTGGCGTCGCAGTCTCGGCGGTCCGAGCCCGAATTCCGGGACGAGATGCTGATTCACAACACGGATCCTGGAGTCGATCCGATCGCCGAACTGGCGGGGCCGGAAAACCGTTCGCTCGGCGGCGGCCAGGCTCTGATCCCCGACGACTTCGATCTGGTCACCGGCTTGCCGAAGGGCGAATCGCACGAAGGCGCCCCTCAGAAGGACCACGCCCCGGCGGAGCAGCAATATTTCCAGCCGCCGTCGCGCGTGCGGCAGGAGATCCCCGAGGACTGGGAGGCCGAGGTCGCGGAGCGCCCGGCGCCGCAGCCGCAGAAGCGCTCGGCGGCTCGGCCGCCGGCAGAGCCGTTGGAAGAACCGGCCCCGCCACGGACCCGGACCGCAACCACCGGAGCCGGCAGCCGGGACCTGTTCAGGGTGTTCCTCGAAGGCGCCGGCGTCGAGGACCTGCAACTGTCCGATGCCGACCTCGAGAAGACGATGCACGGGCTCGGGCAGATCTTCCGCGAGGTGATCGCCGGCCTGCGCGATATCCTCATGGGACGCACCGCTTTCAAGAGTGAGTTCCGCATCGAGCGCACGATGATCCAGCAGCGCGAGAACAACCCGCTCAAGTTCTCGATCAGCGCCGACGAGGCGCTGCTGGCGATCTTGCGCCGCCCGGGACCCGGCTATATGCCGGGCGTCGAGGCAGTGCATCAGGCCATCGAGGACGTCAAAGTGCATCAGCTCGCGGTGGTTGCCGGGCTGCAGGTCGCCCTGACCGCGATCCTGCGCGAATTCGATCCGGAGAACCTCAAGGAGCGGCTTGAGCAGCAGCGGTCCGTCCTGGCCAACCTGATGCCCGGCGCCAAGAATGCCAAGGCCTGGGAGATCTATGAAGCGTTCTACAAGGAGGTAGCCGCGGGGGCGGAGCAGGGGTTCGATGGCCCGTTCGGGCGAGAATTCCGGCGCGCCTACGAAGAGCAACTGAAGAAACTATGACGCAGGGCACATCCCGAGGCAGGCCTCTGCTCTAGGATGCCCGCAGCGGGCTTCCGTCGCGGCGTTTTCCGCCGCGACGATGCAGGTGGTGATCGACGACGCAAGAGAGTTAGCCGTAAACATCAGAACGGGGGAAATAAAGCAATGCGGAGCATCAGAACGGGGTTGTTGGCTGTCGCCGCCTTGGCGTCTCTGGCCCTGGCAGGGTGCGGCGGGGCGTCCGCGCCGCCGCCGCCGACCATCGCGGCGCTCACGATGACTGCGGCGGCCGATATCAATCCGGATCCCGCCGGCAAGCCGGCACCGGTAACTGTACGAATCTATCAGCTGGCGAGCACGGCTGCGTTCGACCAGGCTGATTTCTTCCAGCTCTACAACAACGATCAGGCCGTGCTCGGCGCCGACATGCTCGGCCGCGACGAGGTGACCATAACTCCCGGCGGCACCCAGCAGCTGGTGAAGGATCTGAAGCCGGGCACCACTGCCGTTGGTGTGGTTGCCGCCTTCCGCGACATTCAGCACGCCAACTGGCGGGCAACGGCCGCTCCGCCGGCCAACAAGACCACGGCCGTCACGGTCGCCATCCAGGGCTTGAACGTCACCCTGTCCCTGGCGCCCGGCAGCTGAGCCGCATGCCGCCGCGGGTCTGTGTTCGTCTTACACCGACGGGAGCGGCCGCTTGCGGCCGCTCCCGAGTGCCGTCATGGGTTTGAAACATGTCCTGGGATAACAAGGTCGTCTGGACGGAGGGCATGTTCCTCCGTGCCCAGCATTTCCAGCAGTTCGACCGCTACGTCGAAAAGCTGGTGCGCGGCCGCGTCGGCGGTCTGCGGGCGCATGCCTGGGGCTTCACGGAACTGCAGATCAATCGCGAGCTGCTGACGACCGGGAAATTCGCGATCACGGCCTGCCGCGGCGTGCTCGAGGATGGCACGCCCTTCAACATCCCGGAGGATGCCGACCATCCGCCGCCCCTGGATATGCCGGAGAACACCCGCAACTGCGTGGTCTACCTGGCGCTGCCGATCCGGCAACCGGGGCGCTTCGAGATGGCTGCCAACGGCCAGGACGAAGCCGCTGCGCGCTACGGCGCTACTGAATATGAAGCTACCGACGCCAACGCGGGATCCGAGGGCGTCGCCCGCCTCCGCGTCGGCCGCCTGCGGCTGCGCTATATGCTGGAGACGGAGGAGCGCGCCGGCTATCTCTGCCTCGGTCTCGCCCGCGTCGTGGAGGTGAAGGCCGACAAGTCGATCACGCTCGACGACAAGTACATTCCAACCAGCCTGGTCTGTTCGTCGGCGCCGCCGCTCGCGGCCTTTCTCACCGAGCTGGTCGGGTTATTCCACCACCGCGGCGAGCACTATGCCCAGCTGGTTGCCGGAACGAGCTCGGCCAAGGGAACGGCCGACATCGCCGATTTCCTGGTCCTGCTGTTCCTCAACCGCTACGAGCCCCTGTTGGCGCACTATGCCGCCTCCGGCGACATCCATCCGGAAGCTTTCTACGCTCTCGGCCTGCAGATGGCCGGCGAGCTGGCGACTTACTACGAGCCGACGAAGCGGCCGCGTACCTTCGCCGTCTACAAGCACGAGGATCTGCAGAAGACCTTCACGCCGCTGATGACTGCGCTGCGCTGGCTGCTCGCGCAGGTGATCGAGACCAACGCCGTCCGTCTGCCGCTCGAGGACCGGAAATACAACATCCGCGTCCACATCATCACGGATCGCTCGCTGCTCACGACCGCGACCTTCGTCCTGGCCGTCAAGGCGAACATGCAGGCCGAAGCCCTGCGCCGGAATTTCCCGCAGCAGGTCAAGATCGGTCCGGTCGAGCAGATCCGCGAGCTGGTCACCGTGGCGCTGCCCGGTGTCACCGTGCGGGCCTTGCCGGTAGCGCCGCGGCAGATCCCGTACAGCCCGGGCGCCGCCTATTTCGAGCTCGACAAGTCGAGCTCCTATTGGAAGCAGCTGCTGAATTCGCAGGCCTTCGCGATCCATCTCTCCAGCGAGTTCCCGCAGGCCGAGATGGAGTTCTGGGCGATCAGAGGATAAGCGCCGATGAGCGACGACAATCCGTTTGGCGAGCCGGACGAAACCGAGAAGACTGTCATTCGCCCGAGTCCCGGCGGCCGCCGGCCTGCGCCGGCCGAGCGCACCGTGGCGCCCGACATGGGTCGCGAGCCGCCGCCCCCGCCGTCTGATCCGAACGTTGCGGCGGCCCTCACGCGCGACGGCCTCAATCCCGTGGTCGCCGCGGCCTCCGTCCTGCTCGGGCTGGCGTCGCGGATCCGTGGTACGGCGACGCAGAGGGACGTGGAGGGCCTGCGCGACCGCGTCGTGCGCGAGCTCAAGAGCTTCGAAGCCAACGCGTCCGCGACCGGCCTGCCGCGCGAGCTGGTGCGGACGGCGCACTATGCGCTCAGCGCAACCATCGACGATCTCGTGCTGAGCACGCCCTGGGGCGGCCAGAGCTCCTGGGCCAAGCGCAGCATGGTCAGCACCTTCCACAACGAGGTGGTCGGCGGCGAGCGCTTCTACGAGATCCTCAGTCAGCTGCACAAGAATCCCGGCCGCAGCGCCGACGTGCTGGAGCTGATGTATGTCTGCCTGGCGCTCGGCTTCGAGGGCCGGCTGCGGGTCACCGGGCGCGGCACCTCCGAGCACAGCCGCGTGCGCGAAAGCATCTATCGCACGCTGCGCGAGCGGCACGGCGACTTCGAGCGCGAGCTGTCGCCCCACTGGCGCGGCCTCGCCGCCGTCCATCGGCCGCTCACCTCCTACATCCCGGTCTGGGTGATCGCCGTCGTGACGGCCGCCGTGCTCATGCTCATCTTCATGGGCTTCACCTACGCCCTGAGCAACGAGTCCGACTCCATCGGCAACCTCGCCGACGTCCCGCCCGGCGCAGGCGTGCAGATAGGGCGCCCCACCCCTGTAGCGCCCGTCGTGATCGAGGTCGTGAAGCAGGAGCAGTTCTCGAAGTTCCTGGAGCCGGAGATCAAGGAGGGGCTGGTCACGGTGCAGGAGAACGCGCAGCGCATCCTGGTCCAGATCAGCGGCGAGGGCATGTTCGAGTCCGGCAGCGACAAGCTGAACAAGAAGTTCGTGCCGATCATGGAGCGCATCGGCAAGGCGCTCGAGACTCAGCCGGGCACGGCCAGCATCACCGGTCATACCGACAACGTCCCCATCAAGACGTTGCGCTTCCCGTCGAACTACGATCTGTCGGTCGCGCGCGCGGAAACCGTCAAAACGATCGTGGTCGCCTTTCTGTCCGATCCGTCGCGCGTGACATCGGAAGGAAAGGGCGAGACCGAGCCGGTTGCGCCGAACGACACGCCCGAAGGCCGCCGGAAGAACCGCCGCATCGAGCTGATCGTGCTGAAACCCGATGCCGCCGCGCCGAGCGCGGACGCCGCGCCGCAACCCGGGACGACCTCGCAATGACCACGCACCGCTCCACGCTCCGTTTCTCTCACTAGGCCGACCGCACCCATGTTCAAGGCAATCCTGTCCGTCCTGACGGCGCGCTGGTTCGTCACCCTCATCGGCGCCATCGTGCTGGCCCTCGTCGTGTGGTTCGTCGGACCGCTGATCGCCGTCGGCGAGGTCCGGCCGCTGGACAGCGAGATCATCCGGCTGATCGTCGTCCTGGTCATCCTGGTCATCTGGGGCATCTGGAACATCATTTCCCTGCTGCGGGCTAAGAAATCGAACGACGATCTGGTGAAAGGCATCAGCCAGGCCTCGGCCGCCGACGCCGAGGCGGCCGACCTGGAAGCCCGGAAGAAGGAGGAGGTCGGCGTCCTCGAGGACCGGCTGAAGGACGCCATGGCGCTGCTCAAGCGCGCCAAGCTCGGCAAGGGCTCGAACCGGCAGTATCTCTACCAGCTCCCCTGGTACATCCTGATCGGGCCGCCGGGCTCGGGCAAGACGACGGCGCTCGTCAATTCCGGTCTCAGCTTCCCGCTCGCCGACAAGCTCGGCAAGGACGCCGTGCGCGGCGTCGGCGGCACCCGCAACTGCGACTGGTGGTTCACCGACGAAGCGGTGCTGATCGATACGGCCGGGCGCTATACGACGCAGGACAGCCATCAGGCGGTCGATGCGGCCGCCTGGACCGGATTCCTGAAGCTGCTGAAGAGCACGCGGCCGCGGCAGCCGATCAACGGCGCGCTCATCGCCATCAGCCTCAACGACCTCGCCACCATGAAGGAGGCCGAGCGCCAGTCCCACGCGCGCACCATCAAGCAGCGCATTCGCGAGCTGCATGACGAGCTCGGCATCCGCTTTCCGATCTATGTGCTGTTCACCAAGCTCGACCTCGCGGCCGGCTTCGTCGAATTCATGGACGACCTCGGCAAGGAAGAGCGCCAGCAGGTCTGGGGTTTCACCTTCCCGCTCGATGACGGCAAGAGTCCGGAAGGTCCGATGGCCGGCTTCGACGAGGAGTTCGAGCTGCTGCAGCAGCGGCTCTATGCGCGCCTCCTCGAGCGCGTCCACAAGGAACCCGACATCGACCGCCGCAGCCTGATCTTCAGCTTCCCGACGCAGATGGCGTCGCTGAAGCAGGTGTCGCAGGAGTTCCTCGATCAGATCTTCCGCCCGACCCGCTACGAAGACCGCCCGCTGCTGCGCGGCGTCTACTTCACCAGCGGCACGCAGGAAGGCACGCCCATCGACCGCCTCATGGGCGTCATGGCTTCGACCTTCGGTCTCGACCGCAAGCGCCTGTCGGCCTTCAGCGGTAGCGGCCGCAGCTACTTCCTGACGCGCCTGTTGCGCGAAGTCGTGTTTCAGGAGGCCGGGATCGTCAGCCGCAACCGCCGCGTCGAGCGCATGCGCGTCGCCATCGGCTGGGCCTCGGTCTCGCTGGCGACGATCGTCATCCTGGGCATGGGGGCGCTCTGGTATTTCAGCTACCTCGGCAACAAGCAGTTGATCGCCGACTTCAACACCGCCGTTGGTGCTTACAAGCAGCAGGTCGCCGCCAGCGGCCTCACGCTCAACCCGGTCCAGGATGCCCGCCTCGACCTCGTGCTGCAGCCGTTGCAGACGCTGCGCACGATGCCGGCGGGCTATGATCAGAGTCGGCAGGGCACGCCCTGGTCGCTGCGCTTCGGCCTCTACCAGGGCAAGAAGCTCGGCGCCGATGCCGACACGGCCTATCGGCGCGCGCTCAACGGGCTGCTGCTGCCGCGACTGCTCTATCGCCTCGAGTCGCAGCTGCACCAGAACATGAATGATCCGGAGTTCGTCTATCAGGCCCTGAAGGTCTACCTGATGCTCGGCGTTCAGGGACCGCTCGACAAGGACGTGGTCAAGGGATGGATGGCGGCCGACTGGGCCGTGCTGTTCCCGGGCACGACGATGGAGCCGATCCGCAACCAGTTCGCCGCGCACCTCGACGCGCTGCTGGAGCGGCCGCTGACGGAGATCCAGCTCGACGGCAATCTGGTTAGTGATGCTCGGCGGGTCCTCCAGCAGTACCAGCCGGCGCAGCGCGCCTATGCCATGATCAAGCAGGATGCGTCGAACCTGCCGCCGTGGCGCGTCGTCGACCATATCGGGCCGCAGGGCGCGCAGGTGATCGTGCGCACGGACGGCCACGACCTGAGCGAGGGCGTGCCGGGACTGTACACCTACGAGGGCTTCAACAACGCGTTCGTGCCGGCGGTCGAAGGCATCGCGCGGGAGATCGCCGCCGACGGCTGGATCTTGGGGCCGCAATCGCAGATCGCCAACAACGACGCGACCATCGCCAGCGTCACGCGCGA
>DATIXH010000262.1:0-4232 GCA_035518775.1 Candidatus Acidiferrum sp. | reverse complement strand
TCGACGCCGAACGACTGTGTCGCCGGCAGGCCGTCGCCGCCTATGACCATCGAAGCGCGGAACCAGTAGACGCGGTCGACCAGATCGTCCCGCAGCAGACTCGCGGCCAGGGCGCTGCCGCCTTCGGCAAGCACGCGCGTGACGCCGCGCGCGCCGAGCGCCGAGAGCGCAGCACGCAAGGTCAATTGTCCGAACGATACCGGCACCTCGATGATCTCGGCACCCGCCCGCTCCACGGCCGCACGCCGCGTCGCATCGCCGCCGGCCGCCGTGACAATCCAAGTCGGCACGGCGCGCGCCGTCGTCAGGAGCTTCGCCGTGTCCGGCAGCCGCAGCGCACGATCCAGCACCACCCGCACGGGCGAGCGCGCCGCCAGTCCGGGCAAGCGGCAGGTCAACTCGGGGTCGTCGGCCAGCGCCGTCCCCGTCCCCACGAGGATCGCATCGTGCGTCGCGCGCAACAAGTGCGCCCGCCGGCGCGCCGCATCATCTGTGATCCATTTGCTGTCGCCTGTGCGCGTGGCAATCCGCCCGTCAAGCGTGGTCGCCAGCTTTAGGCTGACGAGCGGGCGCCCGAGCTTGATGCGCGTGAAGAACCCGGCGTTGAGCTCGCTCGCCTCGGCAGCACACACCCCCGTCGTCACGGCGATCCCGGCCTCACGCAGCCGGGCCAGGCCGCCGCCGGCCACGCGCGGATCCGGGTCCTCCACCGCGCTCACGACGCGCGCGATCCCTGCCGCGATCAGCGCATCGGCGCAGGGCGGCGTCTTGCCGGTATGGGCGCAGGGTTCGAGCGAGACATAGGCGGTGGCGCCGCGCGCGCCCTCGCCGGCCCGCCCCAAGGCCTCGACCTCCGCATGCGGCCGACCGCCTGGCTGGGTCCAGCCGCGCCCCACCACCGTCCCCTCGCGCACGAGCACGCAGCCCACCGCAGGGTTCGGCCAGGTCCGGCCGAGCCCGCGCGCGGCCAGCGCCAGCGCCGCCCGCATGTTGCCGAAGTCCTCCGGCTGCGGCTTCGAAGGCTCAGCCGGCGTCGCTGCTGAGCTTGCCAACGAACTCCTCGAAGTCCTTCGCCTCGCGGAAGTTGCGGTAGACCGAGGCGAAGCGGACATAGGCCACCTGGTCCAGGTTGGCCAGCGCATCCATGACGATCTGGCCGATGACCGAGGTCGGGATCTCGCTCTCGCCCGAGCTTTCGAGCCGCCGCACGATGCCGTTCACGACCCGCTCCAGCCGCTCCGGATCGACCGGCCGCTTGCGCAGCGCGATCTGCATCGAGCGCAGCAGCTTGTCGCGGTCGAAGGGCTCGCGCTGTCCCGTGGTCTTCACCACCGTCAGCTCGCGCAGCTGCACCCGCTCGAAGGTCGTGAAGCGGGCGCCGCAGTTCGGGCATTGCCGTCGTCGTCGGATCGCCGCGTTGTCGTCGGTCGGCCGCGAATCCTTAACCTGGGTGTCCTCGTTCGCGCAGAACGGACAACGCATGACCGCCCCCTCCCCGTCTCATCCCTGTTATCGTTATTTCAGCCCCTGATAGATCGGGAAACGCCGGCACAGCTCGCGCACGTCCTTGCGCACGGCCTGCTCGGCCGCGCTATTGTCGTTGGGATTGGCCGCCAGCCCATCGAGCACCCGCACGATCAGCTGGCCGAGATGCCGGCACTCCGCCGGCCCGAAGCCGCGCGTGGTCACCGCCGGCGTGCCCAGCCGGATGCCCGAGGTGACCGTCGGCTTCTCCGGGTCGAAGGGGATGCCGTTCTTGTTGCAGGTGATGCCCGCCCGCTCCAGGCTGTCGGACGCCGCCTTGCCCGTCAGCTTCTTCGGCCGCAGGTCGACCAGCATCAGGTGCGTGTCGGTGCCGCCGGTGACGATGGCAAGCCCGCCCTCGACCAGCGTCGCCGCCAACGTGCGCGCGTTCTCCACGATGGTGCGCGCATAGGTCTTGAACTCCGGCTTCAGCGCCTCGCCGAACGCTACCGCCTTGGCGGCGATCACATGCATGAGCGGCCCGCCCTGCAGGCCCGGGAACACCGCCGAGTTGATCTTCTTCCCGATCTCCTCGTCGTTCGAGAGGATCATGCCGCCGCGCGGCCCGCGCAGCGTTTTGTGCGTGGTGGTCGTCACCACATGGGCGTGCGGCAGCGGGCTCGGATGCACGCCGGCCGCCACCAGACCCGCGAAGTGGGCCATGTCCACCATGAGATAGGCGCCGACGCCGTCGGCGATCTTGCGGAAGCGCGCGAAATCGATGATGCGCGGAATGGCGGAGCCGCCAGCGATGATGAGCTTCGGCTTGTGCTCGGCCGCGAGCTTCTCGACCTCGTCATAGTCGATGCGGGCGTCCTCGCGCCGCACGCCGTACTGCACCGCCTTGAACCACTTCCCCGAGAGGCTCGGGGGCGCGCCATGGGTCAGGTGCCCGCCATGGGCCAGCGACATGCCGAGGAAGGTGTCGCCGGGCTGGCAGAGCGCCAGCATCACGCCCTGGTTGGCCTGCGCCCCCGAATGGGGCTGCACGTTGGCGAAGGCGCAGCTGAACAGCTTCTTCGCCCGTTCGATGGCCAGCGCCTCCGCGACGTCCACGGCTTCGCAGCCGCCATAGTAGCGCTTCGCCGGGTAGCCCTCGGCGTACTTGTTGGTGAGCACCGAGCCCTGCGCCTCCAGCACCGCTCGGGAGACGATGTTCTCGGAGGCGATCAGCTCGATCTGGTCCTGCTGGCGGTGCAGTTCCTCGGTGATCGACCGGTACAATTCGGGATCGGCCTCAGCCAAGTGCGCGCTGAAGAAGCCGTCCGTCATCGGGGCAATCGCTGGCTGTGTCATGGGCAGGGTATCCTCTCTTGAAGCGTTGATGGACGGGGCTGCTTCAACTGAGTTGGACGACGCGGCGGGCGTGGCGCCCGCCCTCGAAGGCTGTGCCGAAGAACGCGCGCACGCAGTCCTTGGCCGTCTCGACGCCGATCAGCCGCGCGCCCAGGGCCAGCACATTGGCATCGTTGTGGGCGCGCGCCAGCCGCGCACTCGCGGAATCATGGCAGAGCGCGGCGCGCACATGGCGATGGCGGTTGGCGGCGATGCTGATGCCGATGCCGGTGCCGCAGACGAGCACGCCGCGCCCGGCGCGGCCGTCGCGCAGGGCCGCCGCCAGCGCGTCGGCGAACACCGGGTAATCCACCGATTCCGGGCCGTGCGTCCCGAGGTCGAGGACCGTGTGGCCCATCGCCTCGAGTTCCGTCTTGACGGCGCCCTTGAGGTCGAAGCCGGCGTGGTCGGACGCAATGGCGATCGTTTCCTCAGACATGGGCCAAAGACATGGAGAGCGCTCGGATATCGCGGGGAGCCACCCTCGATAAAACACCATATATGGGCTGGCGGCAACACCCCACCCCCCAAATAACCAGGACGGCCGCACGTTGCTTCCGGCGTGCTGGCAGCGAGAAAAAAGACGCTGTCGGAATCCCAGCAGGGATGGACGGCCGGCGGCCTCTTCAACGCAGCGGATTTCTGAACCGCAACGGCGCTTTTCCTGCGGCAGGAATGCGCTTCTGTGAGGTATCCGCCGTCGGCAACCGCTGGACAAGTGTCGGAAAGCAATGCACCGGCAGAACGCGGCGGCTTGCCAGACGAATTGTCGCAGTCTCCCGCAATTCAATGGCAGAAGAGGCACGATGCTTGCTGGAGACAAGATCAGCGTGACCACTCGACAGCATGGTTTGGAATTGACACCCTTTCCTCAATATGTCATGGACGCCGCTCATCTTTCGGTGGGCGCCCGAATTCACCTGTACAGCGAGAAGGACAAAGAAAATGCCGGATGCCGACAAGATTTCTCACGAAGAACTGCTGCGCATGACCTCGGAAGTCGCGGCCGCCTATGTCAGCAACAACTCGCTGGCCACGACTCAACTGCCGGAAGTGATCCGGACCATTCATGCCTCTCTCGCGGGTCTGCAGACGGGGGCCGGCTCGGCCGAACCCCTGACTCCGGCCGTCCCGGTGAAGAAATCCGTGCATGACGACTACATCGTCTGCCTCGAGGACGGCAAAAAGCTGAAGATGCTGAAGCGCCACCTGCGCACGGCCTACGGGCTGACGCCGGAGGAGTATCGCCAGAAGTGGGGCCTGCCGGCGGACTATCCGATGGTGGCGCCTAACTACGCGGCGCAGCGCTCGGCCTTCGCCAAGAAAATCGGCCTCGGCCGCACCGGCGGCCGCCGCAAGGGGCGCGGCCGGCG
>DATIXH010000261.1:0-12582 GCA_035518775.1 Candidatus Acidiferrum sp. | reverse complement strand
CGCCAAGGTGCCGCTGGCCCGCACGCTGCGGGTCGTCTGGTTCACGCCGGTGCTGATGTCCTACGTCGTCGTCGGCATCATCTGGGTCTGGCTCTATGACTACGACTGGGGGCTGGTCAATCTGCTCCTGGGCTGGCTCGGGCTGGAGTCGTGGCAGCAATCCTGGCTCGGCGATCCCGCGACGGCGCTCTGGGCGCTGGTAGTGACCCATCTGTGGAAGTGGCTGGGCTTCAACATGATCATCTTCCTGGCGGCGCTGCACGCGCTGCCGGAAGAGGTCCTCGGCGCCGCGGAGCTCGACAACTGCGGCTGGTTCGCCAAGCTCGTCTACATCATCATTCCGATGCTGCGCCCGAC
Organism: Candidatus Acidiferrum sp.; assembly: GCA_035518775.1. Classification (GTDB taxonomy): domain Bacteria; phylum Pseudomonadota; class Alphaproteobacteria; order Dongiales; family Dongiaceae; genus JBGPEQ01. The sequence goes on along the minus strand of DATIXH010000261.1, from coordinate 12,225 downwards.
CCTGGTGAACCTGCTGGTCCTCTCCTTCATCGGCAAGATGATGATGTTCGACCTGGTCTGGATCATGACGGGTGGCGGACCGCTCTGGTCGACCGAAACGGTCTCGACCTACGTCTACAAGCGGGCCTTCAACTGGAACACGTTCGATCTCGGCTATCCGTCGGCGATCGCGGTTCTCTGGTTCGTCATGATTCTGCTGTTCGTCATGTTGATCACGCGGCTGCTGCGGTCGCGCGATCGGCTCGAGTTCTAGGATGCGCGAGACGTGACGATGCGGCTCTGGCTCAATCATCTGCGGCGCACGCCGCTCGTGCTCTTCCTGATCCTCTATACGATCCTGGCCGGCGGCCCCTTCCTGTGGGTCATGTCGATGTCGCTGCGAACGACGCCGGAGATCTTCGACAATCCCTATGCCCTTCCGGTGCGGCTGCACTGGGAAAAGTTCGCCAACGCCTGGACCAACTCGAACTACGGCACCTATTTCTGGAACAGCCTGATCGTGGTTGTCACGGCCGTGGCGCTGCTGACGCTGATCGGGGCGATGGCCGCCCACTGCCTGGCGCGCTACCGCTTCCGCGGCAGCCGCCTGGTGCGCTTCGTCATCCTGAGCGGCATGATCCTGCCGCCGCAGCTGCTCATCCTCTCGCTGTTCCAGATCCTTCTGGACTACGGGCTCTACAATTCCCTGGCCGGCCTGATCATCGTCTACGTCGCCACCCAGCTCGCGATGACCGTCTACATCCTCGAGGGCTTCTTCGCGCAGCTGCCGCAGGACCTCTTCGACGCCGCGCGCATGGACGGCTATGGAGACTTCGAGATCTTCTGGCGCATCACCCTGCCCATCGGGGTGCCGGCGATCTTCACGACCATCACGCTCAACTTCATCATCCTGTGGAACGAGTATCTCTATGCCGTCGTGCTGCTGACCGACGACGAGAAGCGCACGCTGCCGCTCGGCATCATGCACTTCATGGGCGGTCACCAGCTCGACGTCGGCATGATCGCGACCGGCCTGATCATCGCGATCGCGCCGGTGATCCTTCTCTATGCCTTGTTCTCCGAAACCATGATCAAGGGCATGACGGCGGGCGCGGTGCGTTAGCACCGGGCTCGCGCGGCCGAATCGAGGCGACGTGGCGACCGTTACCATCGAGGAGCTCAGCAAGCATTATGCCGGCGGCAGCGAGCCGGCCGTGAAGGCCGTGAGCCTCGACGTCGCCGACGGGGAGTTCATGGTGCTGCTGGGACCATCGGGCTGCGGCAAATCGTCGGTGCTGCGCATGATCGCCGGACTGGAGCCTATCACCGCGGGAACGGTCGCGATCGACGGCCGTCCGGTCAACCACGTGCCGGCCAAGGATCGCGACATCGCCATGGTCTTCCAGTCCTATGCCCTCTACCCGCATATGACCGTCCACGCCAACCTCGCCTTCGGCCTGCGGCGGCGAGGCGTGCCCGGCGACGAGATCGACCGGCGGGTGCGCGGCGTCGCCGAGAAGCTCGGCCTCTCGCCGTTCCTGGCGCGCAAGCCGCACGCGTTGTCGGGCGGCCAGCGCCAGCGCGTGGCCCTCGGCCGCGCCATCGTCCGCGATCCCAAGGTCTTCCTGTTCGATGAGCCGCTCTCCAACCTCGACGCGGCGCTGCGGGTGAGCACGCGCAACGAGCTGATCAAGCAGCAGCATGAGCTCGGCACGACCACGATCTATGTCACCCACGACCAGGTCGAAGCCATGACGATGGGCGACCGCATCTGCATCATGAACAAGGGCGAGGTCGTTCAGATCGGCAAGCCGCTCGACGTCTACAGGAATCCCGCCGATGCCTTTGTCGCGCGCTTCCTCGGCAACCCGCCGATGAATCTCTTGCCGGCGCGACTGGCGACGTCCGGCGATCGCGCCGTCGCCCGATTTGCCGACGTCACGGTAGAGCTGCCGGGCTATCCGCTCGCAGCTCTGAAGCCCTATCTCGGCGCGACGGTCACGCTCGGCATCCGGCCGGAGGATCTCTACGAGGCGCCGCCGCCCGCTCTCTCGGTACGAGCGCAGCAGATCGCGACGCGCGTCCTGGCCGTGGAGCCGCTCGGCGCCGAGACCCTGCTGATGCTGACCATCGGCGGCTCGAGCCAGGAGATCGTCGCCCGCATCGGCCGCGATACCGCTCTGCGTATAGGCGACGCGGCAACGATCACCCTCGATCCGAGCGCCCTGCATCTCTTCGATCCCACGACAACTAAGGCTATCGCCAGGACTGCATGAAGACCGCCGGCATCATCGACTGCCATGCTCATATCATCGATCCCGGGCGCTTCGCCTATGCGGATGGGCCGGGCTACCGGCCGCGGCCGCATGAGACGGGGACACGCGAGGCGTTCGGCGCGGTGCTCGAAGCCAACGGCGTGAGCCACGCGCTGCTGGTCCAGCCCAGCTGCTACGGCACCGACAATTCGGCGATGCTCGACGCCGTGGCGCGCGCACCCGGCCGCTACAAGGCCATTGCCGTGGTCGCAACCGACACGACCGAGGACGCGCTGGTGGCGCTGGCTCGCCGGGGCGTCGTCGGCGTCCGGTTCAACCTGGTGAGCTACGAGCGCGACGCGCTCGCCAAGGCGGCCGCGGCCGGCCTGCTCGACCGGCTTCGGGCGGCAGGGTTGTTCGCTCAGATCTATGCGCATGACACGCAATGGCCCGAGATCGTCGCGCTGCTGGGCGGTCACGAGGTCAAGGTCGTCATCGACCATTTTGGCGTACGCGACATCCGCTCCGGCCCGGCGGCGCCGGGCTTCCAGGCCGTGCTCGAACTGGGCCGGCGCGGACATGCGGCAGTCAAGCTCTCCGCCCCCTTCCGTCTGGCGCCGGCGTCCAGCGGCTACGCCGCGCTCGACGCGTTTGCCGAGCGTCTGCTCTCCGTCTTCGGCAGCGAGCGCTGCGTCTGGGGCTCGGACTGGCCATTCCTCGATGTCGAAGGCCGGATCGACTATGCCGCGCTGCCGGCGACGCTCGAGCGCTGGCTGCCGGATGCGGCCGACCGCAGACGGGTGCTGTGGACCAACCCGGTCCGCTTGTTCGGCTTCGGAGTACCATGACATGACGACCTCGTCGACGCGAACCAAGCGCGTGCCGGGGCGCGCGCGGCTGCAAGTCGGCCTCGTGGGCGCGGGAATGATCAGCTACCATCACCTCATCGCCTGGTCGCGGCAGGAGCGTGCGCAGGTCGTCGCCGTCTGCGACCCGCAGATCGAGCGCGCCCGCCAGCGGGCCGCGGAGTTCGGCATCCCCGCAGCCCACGACCGCATGGAGGCGATGCTCGACAAGCACGCGCTCGACGCGGTGGATATCGCATCGCCGCGCGAGACCCACGCGGCTCTCGTTGACATGGCGGCCGAGCGCGGCATCGACGCGCTCTGTCAGAAGCCGCTGACGCCGACCTTCGCGGAAGGCGCAGCGCTGGCGGATCGCGTCGGCGGCGCCATCCGCCTCATGGTGCACGAGAACTGGCGCTTCCGGCCGTGGTACCGGACGCTGGGCCGGTGGGTTGCGGACGGCGATCTCGGCCCCGTGCATTGCGCCGCCATGACGATGCTTTCGTCCGGCCTGGTCCGCGACGCGAGCGGGCGATTCCCCGACCTGGTGCGGCAGCCGTTCATGGCGCGGGAGAAGCGGCTGATGATCGCCGAAGTCCTGATCCATCATCTCGACGTGGTCCGTTGGCTCTGCGGCCCGCTCAGTCTGGTGGCGGCCCGCACCGCCCATACCGTGCCGGAGGTGGACGGCGAGAGTCTTGCCACGATCTTTCTGCAGACGGCGCAAGGCATGCCCGTGATCGTGGGCGGCACGCTCGCGGCCCCCGGCTTCGACCCGCGGACCGGCGATCGGTTCGAGATCGTCGGCGGCCGGGCAAGCGCCTTGCTCGCCGGCGTCGACCTCCAGCTGCTGGGGCCGGCGCCCCGGCAGGAGCGCTTCGTCTTCGAGCGCGACTACCAGGCCAGCTTCGACGGCGCGATCGGGCATTTTGTCGACTGCCTGACGAGCGACGCGCCGTTCGAGACCGATGTGCGCGACAACCTGGAGACCCTGCGCCTCGTCGAGGAGGCCTATGCCGCCGCCGGCGCCGGCCGTGGCGGGACCAACGACGGAGGCGGCCGCCCATGAATCATACTTCTGCTCCGATCGGATTGCCCGTGACCGAGCTCGATACGCCAGCCTTGCTCGTCGACCTCGACGTGATGGAGGCGAACATCGCCCGCATCGCGTCGGTCTGCCGCCGGCATGGCGTCGGCTGGCGCCCGCACCTCAAGGGCCATAAGACCATCGAGATCGCCCGCAAGGAGCTGGCCGCCGGCGCCATCGGGGTCACCTGCGCCAAGCTCGGCGAGGCCGAGGTCATGGCCGCCGCCGGGATTACGAATGTCCTGATCGCCAACCAGATCGTCGGGGCGCAGAAGATGCGCCGCCTCATGGCGCTGCCCGCGGATGCGAACCCGATCGTGGCTGTGGACAGCCTCGCCGGCGCCACCGAGCTCGCCGATGCCGCCGCCGGCTGCGGACGTACGCAAGAGGTCGTCATCGAGGTCGACATCGGCATGAAGCGGGCGGGCGTCGCCCCGGGCGCGCCCGTCGTGGCCCTCGCAAGGGCCATCGGCGGGCGCGCCGGTCTGCGCCTCCGCGGGCTGATCGGCTGGGAGGCGCACACGGTCACCATCGCCGATGCCGGCGAGAAGGAGCGCGCCGTCGCCGCCGCGATCGGTCTCCTCACCGCCAGCGCGGCGGCCTGTCGCCAAGCCGGCTATGCCATCGACATCGTCAGTTGCGGCGGCACCGGTACGTTTCCCTACTGCGCCATGCAGCCCGGTGTCACCGACATCCAGGCCGGCGGCGGGATCTTCAGCGACATGCACTACCGCGAGCACTATCACGCCGACTTTCCCTGCGCCCTCACGCTGATCGCGACTGTCACCAGCCGCCCGACGGCGACGCGGCTCGTGCTCGATGCCGGCAAGAAGTCCATGAGCGGCGATGCCGCCATGCCCTCCCCGATCGGTCTGCCGCCGGTTAGCGGCCTGCGGCTCTCGGCCGAGCATGCGACGATCGAGCTCGAGGGGCCGAGCGAGCGGCCGCAGGTGGGCGACCGGGTCGAATTCATTGTCGGCTATTCCGATACCACCGTGCACCTGCATGAGGAGATCGTCGCCCTCCGCCATGGTCGGGTCGAGGCCGTCTGGCCCGTCGTCGCGCGCGGCCGGCTGAAATAGCGGCGCTGATTTGACATCGGCCAGGCTGCTCCCCTGTAATCGTCCCGGGCTGCCACACCATACCTCATCACAGCAGTGGCAGCCCGGAGCCGTTGCATGGGCGTTGCCGAACGCGCGATTGCCGAGATCGAGGACCTCGCCGGTCAGGACGTGCAGGAGCGCAATATCGGGCCGCTCGTCGCCCACGTCCGCGGTAACCTGGCCGCTGCCGCCGGCTCGATCGCGCGGCACCCCTCGCCGAGCATCGCCATCATCACGGGATTCTACCTGCTCGACGGCCAACCGCCCAATTGCGAGACCGACGGACCGCCGGGCGCGGCAATGCTGGCCGCCGGTTTCGCGTCTGTCGGCATCCCTTGCCGCATCGCGACCGATCTGGTGAACGCCCGGGTCCTGCGGGCCACGGCGGCGGCGGCCGATCCCTCCGGGCGCATCCCGATCGATATCGTCTCGATGCACGAAAGCGGTGGCGACGGCGGAACGCCTCTGGCGGACGTCGAACATGCCTGGCTGGCGAGCGATCCGCCGATTACTCACGTCATAGCCATCGAGCGATGCGGGCCGTCGCGCGATGGCCCCGCCCGCAACGCCCACGGCCAGGACATGACGCATTGCAACGCCCCGCTCGAGCGCCTGTTCGCTGCCGGGCCGTGGACCACGCTCGGCATCGGCGACCTCGGCAATGAGCTGGGCATGGGCAGCCTGCCCTACGAGCTGGTCGCGCGCAGCGTGCCGCGGGGCGGGCAGCTGTGGTGCCGGATCGCCTGCGACCATCCCATCGTCTCCGGCGTGTCGAACTGGGCGGGCGCGACGCTGCTCGGCGCCATGGCGCTCTCGCGGCCGGAATGGCGGACGGCGATGCTCGACCGCATGGTGCCGGAGTTCGGGCGTCGCCTGCTCGAGGCCGCCGTGCTGGACGGCGGTGCCGTTGCGAGCAATCGCGGCGATCCGACGCCGCGGCCGTGCTTGGCCGTCGACGGCCAATCCTGGCCTATTCTCGAGCGAACCTATCGCCGCATCCACGACATCTGCCGATCGGCCGCTGCGTAATTTTCGGCGCGTCGACTGGTTGGATGAGAGATAACCGAACGAGCCGATGGGTCGGGCGGAGCTGTCTCATGCGGAACGAGCAGTCCAACCAAATCGTGCGGCAGCCTGTCGCACCCCTTTGTCTCACGCCGCAGCATAGGCTGACGGGCGCCGGTCCGGAGCCGTTATCTATGCCTCTGGGTTGCAGCTGTTCCTATTCGGCGGCGTCGACACAACCGTCGGACCGGGGCACCGATCTCTGTGCATGAGGCCGCCGCTTAGTGCCAGGAAGCGATATCTGAGTAAATCGTCATGGTCTGGATTGTGGTGGGAGGGCTGTCGTGCCAGATGCTCGCAAGCTCGTCGCGATCTTGGCCGCGGACGTTGCCGGCTTCAGCCGGCTCACCGGCACCGATGAAGACCGCACGTTGGCGCGGTTGCGGGCGCTGCGGAGTGACCTGATCGATCCCACCATTGCCGTGCACAACGGCCGCGTCGTCAAGCGGACGGGTGACGGCGCGCTCGTCGAGTTCCGTAGCGTCGTTGACGCCGTGCGGTGCGCTGTCGAGGTGCAAAACGGCATGGCCGAGCGCAACACGGGCGTGCCGTACGAGCGGCGTATCGAATTCCGAATAGGGATACATCTGGGCGATGTCGTCGAGGAGAGCGACGGCGACCTGATGGGGGACGGCGTCAACATCGCCGCGCGCCTCGAAGGCTTGGCCAAGCCCGGGGAGATCTGCCTTTCCGAGGACGCCTATCGCCAAGTCAAGGCTCGGCTCGATCTCAAGGTCAGCGATCTCGGCGCGACACCCCTGAAGAACATTGCCGAGCCCATTCGCGTGTATGCGCTTGAGGTCGGCGCCCCTACTGTGGCGAAGCCGCCGCCGCCCGCAGCCTCGCATCTTTCCGTCATCGTGCTGCCTTTCGCAAACCTCTCCGGCGATCCGACCCAGGATTATTTCGCCGATGGCGTTACGGAGAATTTGACGACCGATCTGTCGCGCGTCCGCAACAGCTTTGTGATCGCCCGCAATACCGCGTTCACCTTCAAGGGCAAGAGCATCGACGCCAAGCAGATTGGCAGGGACCTTGGTGTGCGCTACGTGCTCGAAGGTTCGGTGCAGCGGCATCAGAACCGGGTGCGCGTCAACGCCCATCTCATCGACGCGGAATCGGGAGCGCATCTGTGGGCCGACCGCTTCGAGGAAAGCTTGGCCGATCTGTTCATGCTGCAAGATCAGGTGGTGGCTAGGCTGGCCAATGCTCTGCGCTACGAACTGGTCAAGGCGGAGGCGGAAAGGAGAGCGAGCCAAAGTCCGAACGCGATTGATCTTACCATGCGCGGCTGGGCTTTGATGCAGGCTGGGCCGCGAATCACGAAGGCCAGTTGCGATGCTGCGCGCGCCCTATTCGAGCAAGCGCTCAAGATCGACCCCAACAACAGTGACGCGCTGGCGGGCGGAGCCACCACGTATGTTTGGGAGTACCACTATTGGAGGGATTCCGAGATCGACTACGATGCGCGAATAATCGGTCAGGCCGACCGATCGATCGCGCTCGATCGTGAAAACATTCGTGCCTATCAGGTGAAAAGCTACTACTTGACGGTTTCTTCCCGTCCAAAAGAAGCCCTTCGTGTTGTCGACGCCGGGCTGGCGATCAATCCAAACGCTGCCTCTCTCTATGCTACTCGAAGCATCGCCGAAACGTACCTGGGCCAATTCGACCGGGCGAAATCCGATGTACAGCAAGCGATGCTGCTGAGTCCGCGCGATCCGGCTTTCAGCCATTGGCATAATTTCATGGCCGACGCCGAGATCGGGCTCGGGAATTTCGATGCCGCGATCGACGAGTGCAACAAGGCCATCGATGGGGGTTATCGCGTTTTTTACTCCTACCTCAATCTGGCTGTGGCCTGCGGGTTCAAAGGCAGCATGGACGAGGCGAGGGCCGCTTTAGCCGAGGTCCTCCGCCTCAATCCTGATCTTTCTATCCAGTGGTTGATTGCGCATAAGCCCGTGCTGCGACCTTCGTTTGATACATTGCGCAAGGTGGGGCTGCCAGAGAAGTGAGCGTCAGCCCCGCGAACAGCTGATCCGGAGAGACCAGGTTCGGATCACATGCCGTCGGATGCGCACGTCGGCCGTAGTGCGGCTCTCGCTGCGACAACAGGCTCGCGGCAGCGTGAATTCCCTTGATGAAATGCCCAGAGTGCGCCGCAATGCCGGCAAGCCAGAACGCGCGCGCCGGGTTTGACGATCCGGCGATCGCTCCCTGCGGGATCGCGGGGTGGCGTCCGTTGGAGACGGAGCGTTGAGTGTGAAGAATGACCGAGACGTTTGACCTGATCGTCCGCGGCGGCGTCGCCGCAACGCCGAGCGGCATTGCGCCGGGCGATGTCGCCATACGCGCCGGCCGCATCGCCGCCATCGGCGCCATCGACGGCAGCGCCGCCGAGGAGATCGACGCCCGCGGCCTGCATGTCCTCCCCGGCGTGATCGATACGCAGGTGCACTTCCGCGAACCCGGCCTGGAGCACAAGGAGGACCTCGCCACCGGCACGGCCGCGGCCGCGCTCGGCGGCGTGACCGCCGTGTTCGAGATGCCCAACACCAGGCCGAGCACGCTGACGGCCGATGACCTGGCCGACAAGCGCCAGCGCGCTGAGGGCCGCGTCTGGTGCGATATCGCCTTCTTTGTCGGCGCCGCAGCCGAGAACGCGGATCAGCTCGGCGAGTTGGAGCGGCAGCCCGGCTGCGCCGGCGTGAAGATGTTCATGGGCAGCTCGACCGGCACCCTGCTGGTGGCGGACGAGGACAACATCCGCCGCGTCCTCGAGCATGGCCGCCGCCGCATGGCCGTGCATTCCGAGGACGAGGCCCGCCTGCGCTCCCGCCATTCCCTGGTCAAGGAGGGCGCCGACGTCGCCCTCCACCCGATCTGGCGGGATGTCGAGACGGCCGTGCAATCGACGGAGCGGCTGCTGCGGCTGGCGCGCGCCGCCGGGCGGCGCGTCCACGTCCTGCATGTCACGACCGCCGAGGAGATGCCGATCCTCGCCGCCGCCAAGGACTTCGCCACGGTCGAGGTCACGCCGCAGCACCTGACCCTGGCGGCGCCCGAGTGCTATCGGCAGCTGGGCACGTTGGCGCAGATGAACCCGCCGATCCGCGAGGCCCGGCATCGCGAGGCGCTGTGGCGTGCGGTCGGGCAGGGCATCGTCGATTGCATCGGCTCCGACCACGCGCCGCATACGCGCGAGGAGAAGGCCAAGCCCTATCCGCAGTCGCCCTCGGGCATGCCGGGCGTGCAGACCTTGCTGCCGCTGCTGCTCGACCATATGAACGCCGGCCGCCTTACGCTTGAACGCCTTGTCGACCTCACCAGCGCCGGACCGGCGCGCATCTACGGTATCGCCGGCAAGGGGCGCATCGCCGTCGGCTACGATGCCGACCTGACGCTGGTCGACCTGAAGGCGCAGCGCACCATCCGCGGGTCCTGGATCGCCAGCCGCTGCGGCTGGACGCCGTTCGACGGGGTCACCGTCAAGGGCTGGCCGAAAATGACCATCCTGCGCGGTGCCGTGGCGATGCGGGAGGACGAGGTGGTCGGCGCGCCGGCGGGTCGCCCGGTGCGCTTCACCGAGACGCTGGGCTGAGTTGCGGGCGCGGCATGGCCGGCGGGCCGGCGGCTTTGCTATGGTGAGGCTTTCCCCGGAGCAGGAGCTGCCATCATGACCGCCTGCATCGTCGGCTGGAGCCATACGCCGTTCGGCCGCCTCGAGGGCGAGGACGTCGAATCGCTGATCGTCCGCGCCGCGCGGGACGCGCTGGCCGACGCCGGCATCGAGGCCGCCGACGTCGACGAGATCTTCGTCGGTCATTTCAACGCCGGCTTCTCGCCGCAGGACTTCACCGCCTCGCTGGTCTTCCAGGCCGATGGGGCCCTGCGCTTCAAGCCGGCGACGCGGGTCGAGAACGCCTGCGCCACCGGCAGCGCCGCCATCCATGCCGGGCTCGGCGCGATCGCCGCGCGGCGGCGGCGCTTCGTGCTGGTGGTCGGCGTCGAGAAGATGACCGCGACGCCGGGGCCGGAGATCGGCACCAACCTCTTGAAGGCGAGCTACGTCAAGGAGGAGGCCGGCATCGAGGGCGGCTTCGCCGGCGTCTTCGGCCGCATCGCCCAGCAATACTTCCAGAAGCATGGCGACCAGAGCGACGCGCTGGCGCGCATCGCCGCCAAGAACCATCGCAACGGCGTCGCCAATCCGCTGGCGCAGCTGCGCCGCGACCTCGGCTACGAGTTCTGCCGCACGGTCTCGGAGAAGAACCCGCTGGTCGCCGGGCCGCTGAAGCGGACCGACTGCAGCCTGGTGTCGGACGGCGCGGCGGCGGTCGTGCTGGCCGACCTCGACACCGCGTTGGCGATGGGCAAGGCGGTGGTCTTCCGCGCCGCCGAGCAGGTCAACGACTTCCTGCCCCTGAGCCGGCGCGACATCACGCTGTTCGAGGGGCCGGCGCTGGCCTGGCGCCGGGCGTTGTCCGCCGCGCGGCTGTCGCTCGACGACCTCGACCTGGTCGAGACCCATGACTGCTTCACCATCGCCGAGCTCATCGAGTACGAGGCGATGGGGCTGACCCCGCCGGGCGAGGGCGCCCGCGCGATCAACGAAGGCTGGACCGAGAAGAGCGGCCGGCTGCCGGTCAACCCGTCGGGCGGGCTGAAGTCGAAGGGCCATCCGATCGGCGCCACCGGCGTGTCGATGCATGCGCTGACGGCGATGCAGCTCACCGGCAAGGCGGGCGAGATGCAGATCCCGGGCGCGCGCCTGGCCGGCATCTTCAACATGGGCGGCGCCGCCGTCGCCAACTATGTCAGCCTGCTCGAGCCGCTGCGCTGACCGGACGCCGAGGGGAGATCGCCGCCATGTTCGAGGCCCTGCTGCTGGAGGAGAAGGACGGCAAGGTGACCGCCGGCCTGCGGTCGCTGGAGGAAAGCCAGCTGCCGGCCGGCAACGTCACGGTCGACGTCGACTATTCGACGCTGAACTACAAGGACGGCCTGATCCTGACCGGCCAGGGAAGGCTGGTCCGGGTCTATCCGCATGTGCCGGGGGTCGATTTCGCCGGGAGGGTGGCGGTCTCCGACGACCCCGCCTGGCGCCCGGGCGACCGCGTGGTGCTGACCGGCTGGCGGGTCGGCGAGCAGCAGTGGGGCGGCTTCGCCGGCAAGGCGCGGGTCAAGGGCGACTGGCTGGTACGCCTGCCCGACGGGTTGACGACCAGGCGGGCGATGGCGATCGGCACCGCGGGCTTCACCGCGATGCTGGCGGTGATCGCGCTGGAGGAGCATGGCGTGACGCCACCGGGCGGCGACGTGCTGGTGACCGGCGCCGCCGGCGGCGTCGGCAGCGTCGCGACCGCCATCCTGGCGCGGCTGGGCCATGCGGTGACCGCCTCGACCGGGCGGCCGGAGACCCACGACTATCTGCGGGGGCTCGGCGCCGCCGCGATCATCGACCGGGCCACCATCGCCGCGCCCTCGGGCAAGCCGCTCGAGTCGGAGCGCTGGGCCGGCGCGATCGATTCGGTCGGCGGCTCGACGCTCGCCGCGATTCTGCCGGCGTTGCGCTATCACGGGGCGGTGGCGGCCTGCGGGCTGGCGGGCGGGGTCAAGCTCGAGACCACGGTGATCCCCTTCCTGCTGCGCGGCGTCAGTCTGCTCGGCATCGATTCGGTGATGTGCCCGGCGGAAAAGCGGCGGCAGGCCTGGGCCCGGCTGGCGCGCGATCTGCCGCTCGACAAGCTCGACCGAATGACGAAAACGGTATCTCTATCGGCTTTGCCCGAGCTCGCCCCGGAGATTTTGGCGGGAGCAATTCGCGGACGCGTTGTCGTTGAAATAGGCGCGTAATCGTCCTGGAATTCTCCGACTGCCCGCGCGTT
>DATIXH010000260.1:0-2381 GCA_035518775.1 Candidatus Acidiferrum sp. | reverse complement strand
TGATCGGGCCGGATGGGCGTCCGCCAGGAGAGTACGATGAGTGAGCAGCGGGGGTGGGAATTCTGGATCGACCGGGGCGGCACGTTCACCGACATCGTCGGCCGGCGGCCCGATGGCGCGCTGGTTGCCCACAAGCTGCTGTCGGAGAATCCGGAGGCCTATCGCGACGCCGCCGTCCAGGGCATCCGCGACCTGCTCGGCCTTGCAAAGGGCGAGCCAATCCCGCCGGGCCGCGTCGGCGCCGTGAAGATGGGAACCACGGTCGCGACCAACGCGCTTCTGGAGCGCAAGGGCGAGCGCACCCTCCTTCTCACCACCAAGGGCTTCCGCGACGCGCTCCGCATCGGCTACCAGGCCCGGCCGAAAATCTTCGCCAAGCACATCATCAAGCCGGAAATGCTGTTCGAGCGCGTCGTCGAGGTCGACGAGCGTGTGCGGGCAAATGGCGCCATCGAGCGCGAGCTTGATCTCGAAGGCGCGCGTAGCGCGTTGTCGCAGGCGCAAGCCGACGGCATCAAAGTGGTGGCGATCGTGTTCATGCACGCTTACCGCTACCCGGAGCACGAGCGGCGCGTAGCCAAGCTCGCCCGCGAAATGAATTTCCCTCAGGTCTCGGTCAGCCACGAGGTCTCGCCGCTGATCAAGCTGGTGGGCCGCGGCGACACCACCGTGGTCGACGCTTACCTCTCGCCGATCTTGCGCCGCTATGTCGCGACCGTCGACTCCGAGCTCGACGCGAAGAAATCCGGCGCGCGCCTGATGTTCATGATGTCGTCGGGCGGGCTCACCGCAGCCGAGCTGTTCCAGGGCAAGGACGCGATCCTGTCCGGTCCCGCCGGCGGCGTGGTCGGCATGGCCGAGACCGGCCGCGAGGCTGGCTTCAAGAACCTGATCGGCTTCGACATGGGCGGCACCTCGACCGACGTGTCGCACTATGACGGCGAGTACGAGCGCGCGTTCGAGACCAGGGTGGCGGGCGTGCGCATGCGCGCGCCGATGATGCAGATCCACACCGTCGCCGCCGGCGGCGGCTCTATTCTGTTCTTCGACGGGTCGCGCTATCGCGTGGGGCCGGAGTCGGCCGGTGCCAACCCCGGTCCGGCCTGCTACCGCCGCGGCGGGCCTTTGGCCGTGACTGATGCCAACGTGATGCTCGGCCGCGTGCAGCCGGCGTTCTTCCCGCGCGTGTTCGGGCCGAACGGCGACCAGCCGCTCGACCGAGCCGTTGTCGAGACGAAGTTCGCGGCGCTGGCGGAGCAGATCGCCCGCGCCACCGGCAACCGGCGCGCGCCCGAGCAGGTGGCCGAGGGGTTCCTCACCATCGCCGTCGCCAATATGGCGAACGCCATCAAGGAAATCTCGATCCAGTGCGGCTACGACGTCACGGAATATACGCTCTGCTGCTTCGGCGGCGCCGGCGGCCAGCATGCCTGCGCCGTGGCCGACCAGCTCGGCATGACCAGCGTGTTCCTGCATCCGCTCGCGGGCGTGCTCTCAGCCTACGGCATGGGCCTCGCCGACCTGCGGGTGATGCGCGAGCAGGCGGTGGAAGCCAGGCTCGATCCGGCGCTGCTCGGCGATCTCGAGCGACGGTTGGCGGCACTCGAGGTCGATGGCCGCGCCGAGATGCGCCGGCAAGGCATTGCAGAAGCGCAGATGCGGATCGTGCGCCGCGTGCATCTACGCTACGAGGGCACGGACGCGCCGCTGATCGTCAATTTCGGCAGCCACGTTGAGATCGTTGCCGCCTTCGAGGCCGCGCACCGCCAGCGCTACGGCTTCATTGTGCCGGAGAAGGCGCAGATCGTCGAAGCTGTCTCGGCGGAGGTGATCGGCAAGACCGAGACGGTCCAGGACTCGTTCTTCGCAGGCAGCGACCGCAAAGCGCCGCTGGCGCCGCGCACGACCGTGCGCATGTGGGCCGGCGGTGCCTGGCGCGACACGCCGCTCTACGACCGCGCCGAGCTGGCGCCCGGCGACCGCATCGACGGCCCGGCCATCATCATCGAGAAAAACTCGACCAACGTCATCGAGCCCGGCTGGCGCGCGGACTTCACAGGGCACGGCCATATCGTGCTGACGCGCGCGGTCCCGGCCGAGCGCGGGCAGGCCGTCGGCACCAAGGTCGACCCGGTGATGCTGGAGATCTTCAACAACCTCTTCATGTCGATCGCCGAGCAGATGGGCTCGACGCTGGAGAAGACCAGCCACTCCGTGAACATCAAGGAGCGGCTCGATTTTTCCTGCGCCGTCTTCGATAGCGACGGCCAGCTCATCGCCAACGCGCCGCACATGCCCGTGCATCTCGGTTCCATGGGCGAGAGCGTGCAGACCATCATCCGGGAACGCGCGGGCACGATGGCGCCCGGCGACGTCTTCGT
>DATIXH010000259.1:0-32652 GCA_035518775.1 Candidatus Acidiferrum sp. | reverse complement strand
CGCTATGGCAGCGGCGAGCAGGGTTCGAACGGCTGGAGCCACTACGACAACATGTCCGGCTCGTGGGTGGGCGGGGACAGCAACGGCTGCTACTACGCCGGCGATTGGTCCAATTGCTGAGGAGCGCGGCAGCAGCCTGACGGTGCCACAAAATAGAAGAGTCTGACTCCCAACCTCCCGGGGCGCATGCGGACGCGTATGCGCCCTTTTCATTTGGGCGGGAAGCGGGCTCGCCCTCGCGCGTCCTTCGAGACGGCCGCTTCGTGGCCTCCTCAGGATGAGGAATAATCCTCGTGCCACCAAGATCCCGCCTCATCCTGAGGAGCGCGCGAAGCGCGCGAAGCGCGCGTCTCGAAGGACGCGGGATCGGCATGCAGCGCAACAGCCAAGAAAGAAAAGCCCCCTTCCCGTTTCCGGGAAGGGGGCAGTCAGGGAGGATGCAGATGAGAGAGGGCGCTACTTGAAGAACGGGATGGCGCCGCCGACGACGGTGTTGAACAGGCCGACGCCGGTCCGGACGTTCTGCTGGTCTTCCTGGTCCTGGGCCTGCTGCTGCTTCAGGCGCGCGTTCTCCTGGCGCAGGCGGTCGGCCTCGGCCTGAGCGGCGGCGGCCTTCGCGGCATCCTGGCTCTGCGTCGTGCTGCGGGCGGTGCCGTTGCTGCCGTTCTGTTGCGGCTGATAAGCCTGATACTGCTGCTGTTGCTGCTGCGCCGCCGCCGCGGCCTGCTGCTGCGCCTCGGCCGCCTTGCGCTTCTGCTCGGCGTCCCAGGCCGCGAGCTTCGGCCCGGCGGCGTCGAGCAGCACGGCATGCTGCTTGGCGGTCAGGTAGCCCGTGACGGTCTCGTGCTGGTCGCTCTGCCAGGCGGAGATGGCGGCGCGGGTCTTCGGGCCGAAGCTGCCGTCGGTGCCGCCGGTCTTGTAGCCGAGGAGCGTCAGCGCCAGCTGCGCGCGGCTGCGGCCCTGGCGGGTGAGACCGAGGTCGCTCTCCGCTTGCTCGGCGGTCGAGATGGTGGCGTCGGGCGCCGTCAGGCTGGCGAGCTGCTCGCCGGAGCGGGTGGTGGCGTCGGCCGTCTTGGTCTTCAGCCCTTCCATGCGGGAGCGCGCCAGGGCGACGAAGGAGCCGTTCGGGTACTGGTCGAGGTAGGCCTGATAGTCGCTCGGGTTGGTGCTGTTCTCGATCGAGTGCCAGAACACCACTTCCTTGTCGACCGGCTGCACCGCCGGCGCGGTCGCGGCGGCGTCGCCCGACGGCGTCGGGCCGGCGCCCGGCGCAACGATGTCGACCGCAACGGCCGGGGCGAAGTAGAACTTGGTGGTCAGCGAGTTGTCTTCGCGCGGCCATTGCTTGCCGTCGGTCTGCGTCTTCACGTCGTTGCGCACCTCGGTCATCATGTCCGAAAGGCTGAGGCCCGGCGTTTCCATATGCGCGAGCAGCGCGGCCGTGAACGGGCTGTGGTTGCCCTCGCCGTCGAGCGCGACCGTGTCGGGCTGGGTGGCGTAGGCGATGTAGGTGCCGGCGGCGGCCGGCATCAGGGCGAGGCCGCGGCCGAGGGACGTCGAGCGGGAGGTGCCCATGGAGCGCGCCAGCTGCTGGGAGAACGGATTGTCGCGGCAGGCATCGAGGAAGATCAGGCTGACGCGCTGCTCGCGTTCCATCAGGTCCTTGACCAGGTTCAACTGCGTGGTCTCGAACGTGAGATCCGTCTCGTCGCTCAGCTTGGCGTCGATCGGAATGAGGTAGTTGTTGCCTTGATACTGGATGCCGTGGCCGGCGTAGAACAGCAGCGCCACGTCGGCGCCCGGCAGGGTCTTCGCGAACTCGCGGATGAGCAGCTCGGTCTCGGTGCGGTCGAGGTCGATACCCTTGGTAACCTGGAAACCGAGCTTCTGCAGCGTCGCCGCCATGGCCTCGGCGTCGTTGCTGGGGTTGGGCAGGTGCGGCGCGTACTGGTAGTTCGAGTTGCCGATCACCAGCGCCACCCGGCGCTCCGAACCCGTGCTGGCGTTGGCCGCCGACGCGAAAACGACCGCTGCCGCCAGCAGCGGCAGCAGCATCCAGAGCGATGCGGTCAAGCGGTCCCGTAAATCCGTCGCGATCACCGCGGCGCGGGACCTCCGGACGAATTGCGCGTTCATTGTTGCTCCCTCCGACTTCAGCCTCCGGCACCGGCCAGCCTGCGCTGGGTTGCGGTGCAACGGGTGGCCGCAACGCGGCCTGCCGTTCAGGGAAACATAAGCAACAGTTGAAACGCGCTACGTGACGGCCGTCACGGTTCCGGCCGATCGCGCGGCGCGGGGGCTTGAAAACGCGGCCGGGAGTGACGGCCGTCATCGGGCGCGGGCTGGGGAGACGGGGGTTGAGCCGGCGGGACGATGTCTGATAGGTGCTAGGCGGCTCCGGCGCCCGGCGCCGGCCGCTTACCGATGGTGACCGCGTGAACGCTTCCCCCTCGGCCGACGATATCGACCGCGATTTCCAGAAGGCGGTCGAGCACTACCAGGCCAACCGTTTCGCCGAGGCCAGCGCGCTGCTCGACCGCCTGGCGCCGCATTGCGGCGGGCGGGCCGAGTATTTCCGGCTGCGCGGCCATATCGCCATGCGCAACCGCGACCCGGCCAACGCCCTCGTCGCCCTGCAGCGGGCGGCGGAGCTGGCGCCGCGCACGGCGCTGCATCAGTTCGAGCTCGGCGAGCACTACCGGTTGACGGGCAAGGCGGCCGAGGCGATCCGGCTCTACCGGCAGGCGCTGGCGCTCGATCCCCGCGCCGTGATCGCGCGCATCGCGCTGGCGGGCGTGCTGGCCGCCACCGGCAACGGGCGGGCGGCGCTCGGCGAGCTCGACCAGGCCGTCGCCGGCGCGGGCGACAACCTGCAGGCGCTGCTGGGGGCCGCACTCGCCTATCGCGACCTGCAGCAGACGGACGCCGCCATCCGGACGCTGCGGCGCGCCCAGGCGCTGCGGCCCGCCGATCTCAAGATCCAGGCCTTCCTGCGCGAGCTCTATACCAGCCAGGTGCGGCCCTGGCATTTCCGCATGATGAACGACGCGGCCCGCAACCGCGCCTACGATGCCGCCATCCGCCGCGCGGTCGGGCCCACCACGCACGTGCTGGAGATCGGCACCGGCTCCGGCCTGCTCTCGATGATGGCGGCGCGCGCCGGCGCCCGCCTGGTCAGCACCTGCGAGCAGGTGGAGTCGATCGCGGAGACGGCGGCGGAGATCGTGCAGCGCAACGGCTTCGGCGAGCGCGTGAGGGTGATCCCCAAGCGCTCCACCCAGGTGGCGGTCGGCGCCGACCTGCCGGAGCGGGCGGACCTGCTGATCTCGGAGATCCTCAGCGACAAGCTGCTGGAGGAAGGCGTGCTCACGAGCACGGTCCATGCGCGCCGTCACCTGCTGAAGCCGAACGCGGTCATGATCCCGCGCGCCATCGCGGCGGTGGTGCGGTTGGCCGGCGGCGACTTCCTGCGCGCGGCCACGATGGTCGACCGCATCGACGGCTTCGACCTCACGCCGTTCAACCGCTTCGTGCCGAAATCGGTGTCGCTCAGCATGGAGGCGGGGCAGATCGAGAGCTACAGCGACGACATCGAGGTCTTCCGCTTCGAACTCGCGGCGGAGAGCCACCGGCCGGAGGAGCGGCAGCTGGCGGTCACGGCACGACGCGCCGGCACGGTGATCGGGCTGCTACAGTGGCTGCGGCTCCAGCTCGACGAGACCACCTCGTTCGAGAACCGGCCGGCCGACACCGTGACGCCCTCGGCCTGGCGGCAGGTGTTCCATCCCTTCACCCGGCCGCTCGAGGTGCGCCAGGGCGAGACGGTGAACCTCTGGGCCGCGCACGACGTGGTCAGCATGGCGTTCGCGCCGCTGCCGAAGGTGTAGCGCCGTGGCCGACGGCGCGGCCCCGCCTTTCCTCGCGCTCGACGCGCTGGCGGCGCGCATTCCCGGCGGCGCGCGACTGGCGTTGGCGGCGGACTATTACAGCGGCTGCGCCATGGCCGCGGTGCGGCGACTGATCGCGCGCGGCGCGCGCGACCTGCACCTGATCGGCATCCCGACCCTCGGCTTCCAGGCGGACATGCTGATCGGCGCCGGCTGCGTGGCGACGATCGAGTGCGCGGCCGTGACCATCGGCGAGTACGGGCCGGCGCCGCGCTTCGTAGCAGCGGTGAAGGCCGGTACGATCCGCGTCATCGACGGCACCTGCCCGGCCATCCACGCCGGCCTGCAGGCGGCCGAGAAGGGCATTCCGTTCATGCCGCTGCGCGGTATCATCGGCTCCGATCTCGTGGCGCATCGCGACGACTGGAAAATCGCCGACAACGCCTTCGGCGCGAACGACCCGATCCTGCTGGTCAAGGCCATCGAGCCGGACGTGGCGCTCTTCCACGCCGCGCTCGCCGACCGCCAGGGCAACGTCTGGATCGGCGTGCGGCGCGAGCTGATGACGGCGGCGCATGCGTCCAAGACGACGCTGGTGACGGTGGAGGAGATATTCGACGGCGATCTGCTCGCCGACGACCGCTGGGCCGCGGGCACCATCCCGGCGCTCTACGTCAGCGCGTTGGCGGTTGCCAGGAACGGGGCCTGGCCGGTGGGCCTGCGCGGCCGGTACCCGGCCGACGCCGCGCATCTGCAGCGCTATGTCGAGATGGCCCAGACCGAGGACGGATTTCGGCGCTACGTCGAGGAGTTGCTGATGGAGCAGCCGGGACAATCCTGAGGAGCGGATTCATACGCAACGCTCAATAGGACGCATCGCACGGGCGAGGTCGCTCCGGCCGATGAGAGGTGATCTTCGACTGCTTCGGCGACTTCGAAGGATTCGTCCTGAGAAGCTGCGGAGAGACTCATCACTTCGGGTCGCGGGAGAAGGGAATCGGAGAACTGGTCCTGCGGGCCTGTCGGCACGGGCTATCGATAACGGTGCTCGTGAGAGACGGGAGCAAGGATCAGATTTGCGAGATCATCGTCCGATGCGGCTGTTGACGATGCGCCCCTGCGGCCGGAGCGCATCGCGTCGCGCGAGGTCAGCGCCAACTGACTGTGGTTTGCGGTGACTCAATCGCCGATGGGAGGCCCGGATTGGCAGGCCTCCCATCCGCTCCCAGACGCGACCGCCGCGGCACGACCGCCGTCTCGCCTTGTATCGGCGTATCAACGCCGATCGAGACCAGCGGGGGCGAGGAGGTTCCGGAGGTCCGCCCGCCGCTGATCTCGATCGTCGCAGCAGTCGTCGAACAGTGCAGCCGTGAGGTCATGCTAAGCATCTGCCCGGACCCCGATACTTGAGGGCAAACTGCGGCGAAAATCGAGACGTTCCGCTGCGACCAATGACCGCGGGACCTCGCGTCGCGTTCCCCGGCGCCGGGGCCACGTGTTTCGTGCGAGCCAGAGAGGGGCGCCCGCCGCGCCCGCGGCCGTCGCCCCGCACTGATTCCATAGGAGGCAAGCAATGACAGACAACCCGAGCCTGTGGCGACGTTGGGAAAGCTATCGTCCCTCCAAGACGACATGGTTCTGGAGTTGCGTCGCGTGCGTCATCGCCACGCTGATCGTCGGCTTCACGGCCGGCGGCTGGGCGACCAGCGGCACCGCCGCGCAAATGGCCAAAGCCGCGGCCGACGACGCTACCGACAAGGTGGTGGCGGAGATCTGCGTCAACCGCTTCGAAAAGAGTCCGGATGCGTCGACGCAGCTCGCGCAGCTGAAGAAGGCCGCGACCTGGGACCGCGAGTATTTCATCGAGAAGGGCGGCTGGGTCACGCTGCCCGGCGCCAAGGATCCTGTGCGCGGCGCCGCCGATCTCTGTGTGAATCAGCTGCTGACAACAGCAGCTCCGCCGCCAGCGGCCGCCGGCGGCTCAAGCTAGAATGCGGGATGCGGGACGCGGGACGCCTTCGCCACTTCACGCGAACAGACCGGCCCCAGGCGAGGCTGGGGCCGGTCCACCCCGTGACAGTTCCGAGAGGAACCGATTGCGGCATTCCGTCCGGGAATCCGCGCCAGCCTAGGTACGCGGAGTCTCGCCGATGTATTTGAGCGCCGACTGCAGATAGGTGACGCCACTCCTCGCCATCGCGGTCGAACAGAGCTTCGCGCCTTCTGTGCGCAAGACCTTGGCGTCGGCCATCTGCGCGGCTTCAGGTCGCCGCTGGGCGGCATGATCGAACTGGCTCTCCAAGGCCGAGCAGGTCTGACTCGCATTCACCGGCGCGGCGTAGGTGCCCGGCGCCAGCATCAACGTGACGACAGCGGCCGGAATGATGATGGGCACGCGCATGATCTTCTCCTTTCGCATGATCGTGCTGCGGGGTCGCGCGGGCCGATCGACGAGCATCAGACATCGCGGCGCCGGCCCCGCAAGATGACGTCAGGTTTGGCTCGACGCAGTGGCCGGCGGATTTCCGCTCTGTGAATTCGGGTAACGGCCGGTAACAGCGACGCTGGCCGACATACTGTGTTGCAGAATTGCCGCCGCGCCGCGGCGGCGCTCACTGCGCGGTCCAGCCGCCGTCGAGGACGAGGGAGGAGCCGGTCATGAAGCCGGCATCGTCCGAGGCCAGGAAGAGGATGCCCTTGGCGACGTCGGCGGCGGTTCCGAGACGGCCGATCGGATGGGCGGCGCCGGCCTGCGCCCGGGCGGCCGCGATGTCGCTCTCGCCGCGGGCTGCAATGGCCTGCGCGCCCATCTCGGTATCGATGATGCCGGGATGGATGGAATTCGCGCGGATGCGGTAGCCCTTGCGCGCGCATTCCAGCGCGGTCGATTTCGTGAACAGCGTGACGCCGCCCTTGGTGAGGGAATAGAGGGGAGCGCGCGCAGAGCCGACCAGACCGACGATCGACGACAGGTTGACGATGGCGCTGCCCTGCGCACTCGCGGCGCCGCGCTCGCGCAGAGCCGGCAGGGCCGCCCGCGTGCCGAGGAAGACGGCGGTGAGGTTGACGCCGCAGAGCCGCTCCCAGTCGGCGGCCGTGGATTCCTCGATGCCCTTGGCGATGAAGACGCCGGCATTGTTGACGAGGATGTCGAGCCCGCCGAAGCGCGCAGTCACGACGGCGATGGCCGCCGCCCAGTCGTCGGCGCGCGTCACGTCGAGATGCACGTAAAGCGCCTCGCCGCCCGCCGCTTCGAGCCCGCGCACCGTCTCGCGGCCGCGCTCGTCCAGCACGTCGCCGATCGCCACCCGCCCGCCGGCTTCGACCATGAGCCGGGCGGTCTCGGCGCCGATACCGCGCGCCGCGCCGGAGAGAAACGCGATCTTGCCGTCGAGCCGGTTCATGGCCGGAGCTCCAGATCCGAAGTTGCCAAGGCAGCCGCCGGCCACGGCCCGCGGCGTCGACCAAGAATAGGCCGTGGCGGCCGCCCTGACAAAGCCGGGCGAATGGCTGCCGCACTTCGGCGGCCTGCCGCACGGCTTCGTTCTCTGACCCTATTAGGAACCGTCCCAAGGCGAGACGCCACTCCAGACCGCGGCCCCGCCCGCGAGGCCACGCCGTTGGCATTACATCGGCATCACCTTTTCCCTCCGAGCGACCGCGCCCATCGTCGGTCTCCGGCCTTGGCAGGCCGGCGTTTTGGCGTAGACTGCGGGTCATGAGCGAAACGCAGAGTCTCTTCGCCGCGTTGCGGCAGTCGGCGGACGCCGGCGCGGTCGAGGCGATCGAGCGGCTGGTGCGGGAGGGCGACGACCGTGCCCTCAACCGCGTCAACGTGCCCGCGCTCGCCGCCCGGACCGGCATCGACGAGCAGCGCCTGATCGGCGCCTTCCTGCATGCGACGCGCCTGGGCCTCTTCGACCTCTCCTGGAACGTGCTGTGTCCGGGCTGCGGCGGCGTGCTCGATGCCAGCACGACCCTGAAGTCGGTCGAGGAGGGAGAGTATGACTGCGCGCTGTGCGCCGCCGGCTACGAGCCGACCCTCGACGAGATGGTGGAGGTCACCTTCACCGTCAGCCCGCGGGTGCGGCGCATCGCCGCCCACGATCCGCACACGCTGCCGATCTGGGAGTATTGCCGGCAGATCCTCTGGAGCTCGGGCGTCGACCTGCCCGACGACTACGATGCGCTGATCGAGGAGATCACGCTCGACTCGCTGGAGCTGCCGGCGGGCGAGAAGGCCATCCTCTCGCTCCAGCTGCCGGCCGAGTTCCTCATCCTGTTCGATCCGGTGACGCACGCGACGCACTTCCTCGACGTCAAGGGCGAACCGACGCGCGAGCGGCAGGTGCTGACGCTGCTGTTCGACAACGTGAAGGCGCCGACGGGGAAGATGGAGCTGCGGCCGGGGCCGCTGCGCATATCGCTGGAGAACCGCGCCGACGTGCGGGTGCTGCCGGCCGTGTGGGTGGCCGGCGAGAAGCTGCACGAGCTGCTCGGGCGGCGCCGGCCGTTCCTCACGGCCAAGCGGCTGCTGACCAACCAGACCTTCCGCGACATCTACCGGGCCAACACGCTGGACGTCGACCAGCGGCTGAAGATCACCAGCCTCACCTTCCTGTTCACCGACCTCAAGGGCTCGACCGAGCTTTACGAGCGCGTCGGCGACCTCGCGGCCTTCGACCTCGTGCGCCAGCATTTCCATGTGCTCAACGAGATCGTGGCGACGGAGGCCGGCGCGGTCGTCAAGACGATCGGCGACGCAGTCATGGCCACCTTCGCGACGCCCGACCGGGCGGTGGCGGCGGCGCTGCGCATGCGCGAGGCCATGCAGCGCCTCAACGCGCAGCGCGGCGGCGATGACCTGCTGCTGAAGATCGGCATCCACGAGGGGCCTTGCCTGGCCGTCACGCTGAACGACCGGCAGGACTATTTCGGGCAGACCGTGAACATCGCGGCGCGCGTGCAGAACATGGCCGTGTCGCGCGCGATCTTCGCGACCGAGCAGGTGGTAGGGAACCCGCAATCGTCGAAGCTGCTGGAGACCGCCGGCCTGCGCGCTGAGCCGCAGCGCGCAGCCCTGGACGGGATCATGGCGCAGGTTGCGGTGTACGAGATCCCCTGACGGGTCCGGCGCGCGGCGCCGATGCCGTCACTTGACCTCGACGTCCTCCCAGAAGCCGATCCAGTGATCGACCTGCTTCATCTGGGGCCGCGGCGACAGGTAGGACCAGGCGGCACGCTCGCTGCGCGCGCCGTTCTGGGCGACGTCGTAGAACTGAACGCCGTGCGGGCATTCGAGGTCGCTCTCGGTCTTCGGCACCGCCTGCAGCAGGTCCATGCGCACCGCATCGCGCGGGAAGTAGCGGTAGCCGCCGACCTCGAGGGTCTTGTCGCTCTCGGCAATCACCTGTCCGTGCCAAACCGCCTGCATCGTTACCCTCCTGTACCTGTCTCATCGCCGCTGCTTCGCTCGAGCTCGGCGAGCAGATCGGCCTGCTGTTGGAGGATATGGCGGGCCTTCGCGATTTCGCAATGGTGCGCAGGGGACAGCCGCCGGATCCAGACCGAGGATTCGAGCATGCCGGCCAGCCGGCGCAGCAGCTTGACGGCGTTGCGCGTCGGTGGACGCTCCGGCCTCGCGCTCGCGTCGCCCGGGGGCGGCCGCTTGCCGCGCCGCGCCGCCGCCGCCGTTCCTGACCGGACCAGGTAGCGCGCCACCCAATAGGACACGCCGAGCGCCCCGGCCGCTTCGGCCGTACTGAGATAGGTCACGTCGCCGATCGTGACCGGCTTGCCTCCCGTCCGGATCTTGCGGCCGTTCGGCGTCTGCGCCGCAAGCTGGTGAACGCGTTGCCGCGTCACGCCGAGCGCCGCCGCCGCCGCGGCGTGGCTCGGGTAGGCCACGCCGCGTATCGTGCAGGGCTTGAGTTTGCGCATCGGATCGACTTCGACTCCGCCCATCCCTGCCCTCATCCGCCGCAGCCGCCACAGCCGCCGCAGCCGCCGCCACACCCGCCACCGCAGCCGCCGCCGGCGCAGCCGCCGAAGCCGAAGCCGATGTGGGAGTCGCCGCCGTCATCAGCCTTGCCCGTTCGCCGCCCGACCATGCCGAGCAACGCCATCAGCCCGAAGGGGATCGCAAGAGCGAGCAGGCCGCCCCAGGAGCCCTTGTGCGACGCTCCGGTTGCATGAGCGCTCGACAAAGCGCTGCAGCTCACCAGCAGCACGATCGCACCGATCACCGCAACGCCCTGGGCGACTTGACGACCGAACCGCTTCGGGACGATCCAGTGCGTGCGACGGTCGACCCAGCGCTGGCTCGGCGCACCGAACGGCTCGGCCGGCCAGAACTCGGCCGGCGGCGGGACGCCGAATTCGGCCTGATAGCGCGTCCGCGTCAGCGCGTACTGATCCTTGAACAGCGCGGCCTGGGCCTCGCCGCCGCGGGTCGGCTCATGGTGCAGAGGCCGGCCGAGCACGCCGCCGCAGAACGCCGTCCAGTAGGAGCGGGTGTAGACGAGGTGAAGATGCCAGACCTGGTCCACGGCCTCCGACGGGGTCAGGGGCGTGTCGGTCACGCAGAGGAGATAGACGAACTTCCGGTATTCCTCGATCGCTTCTGCTGCCGTCACGACCAACCAGCCGTTTTCGCGGGCGAGCCGTGCCGAGAACGGGAATGCGTCGTCGGGATCGTCGATCTGGAAGTCCTGGATACGCTGCCAGAGGTCACTGTTGGAGGGCATGGCGCTTTCTCCTTCATGTCCTGGTTGGAACGCAGCCTCAGTAACTCGGACAATTTGTGCAGATCGTGCGATGCAATATCACTGATATTCCACTGAATGTCAATTAACTATTTTCGCATGGCTTAGGAGGGCCGTTTTCCGCGCACAACTCGCGGCGGCCGAGGGCCAAAGACTCGCTCTGACCGCGCTGCGAAAAGTCTGAATCCGCTCAGATATCAGGGTCGATGACTGAAATATCTCTGGAGAGATCGACCGGTGATGCCATATACCGGGATTGCCGATCACCCGTGAGGCCGATGCCATGAGCGCCATGCATTCTCCCGTCCGATCGCTCGGCGCCTTTCTGCGCAGGCTGCGCGAGGAGCGCGAGCTGACGCAGAAGCAGGTCGCCCGCGATCTCGGAATCTCGCAGTCGGCCCTGAGCGCCTGGGAGAGCGGGCAGACCCTGCCGCCGCGCCCGCAGATCGAGCGCATCGCGGGCGTGCTGGGCGTCGGCGTCGACCAGCTAGAGGCCTATTTCGAGAAGGCGGAATCCGAGGAGAGCTATGCGCCGCGCTCGCTCGGCCGCATACATGCCCAGGCCGCCGAGCATGTGAAGCGCTATGGAGCCGAGAACCTCTCGATCTGGATCCTGGGCGCGACGAACCTGTCGGTGATGGAGAGCACGTTCGTACAGGAGCGCTGGCGCGCGAATCTCGGCCGGGGGATCGACTACAACCTCGTCTGGTTCCTCGACCTGGTGCCGGAGGAGAGCTTTCGCGCGGCGATCGCCATCATCGCCGAGATCGAGCGGCGGACGGCCGCGGAGCACAAGGGACAACGCGGCGCCGCCGCGCCAGGCGTGATCCATCACTACGCCACCAGCGGCTTCGAAGCGCCGAGCGACATGATGATGGGGCTGTATCGCCAGCTCCGCGACGCCCTGGGGACGGACCGAGACAACGCAGCGAAGGCGCGCGTGCATCCCTATGTGGGCGCCACCAAGGCCGCGCCGGGTTCCAACGAGGCCGCAGTGGCGGAGGCGGCCAGGAAGCTGCTGCGCTGCTGGCAGCCGGAGACCGGGATCGTGTTCTACCGCCCGAAGACGATCACCACGCCGCCGGTCGCCAACATCCGGCTGATGCCGGTGTCCGAGCATATCGTCGAGGGCCTCTCGCCGGAGGCCGAGCAATCGCAGTACTGGTTCTGGCTCTCGCCCCGGGGTGCGGCCCGCATCAACAATGCGGTGACCGCCTTCGAGCGCGCTATCCTGGCGATGGAGCAGAAGGGCTGACCGGGTGCATGTCCGCTTACTCGCAGGATGAACTGCTGATCTGCACGATCGCGCGCCTGCTCGAGGGCCTCGGGCATGTGGCGGTGGGCGCTTCCTCGCCGATTCCGGGTGCGGCGGCGCTGCTGGCGCGGGCGCGCTCGGGCGGACGGCTGCGCGTGTCGCTGCTCGGGAGCGAGGACCACAACTTCTTCACCGACGGCGGACGCGAGTTGTTCGACTGTGCGGCACAAGGTCGCATCGACGCCTTCTTCCTCGGCGGCGGCCAGATCGACGGCGAGGCCAATGTCAACCTCGTGGGCATCGGTGACTATCCGCGCGCGACCGTGCGCTGGCCCGGCAGCTTCGGCGCCGCCTATCTCTATTTCCTGGTGCCGCGCGTGATCCTGTTCCGCGAGGAGCACAGCGCGCGCGTGCTCGTGCCGAAGGTCGACTTCATCAGCGCGCCCGGCGCCAGCGCGGACAACATCTACCGGCCGGGCGGACCCCATGCGCTCGTCACAGGCCTCTGCCTCTTCGAGTTCGATCGCGAGCGCCGGCGCTTCCGCCTCGCCTCGATCCATCCCGGCCACAGTCTCGACGAGGTGCGCGCCAACACCGGCTTCAGTTTCGACCTGCCCGACGCCGTGCCGCCGACCGCGCCGCCCGATCCGGAGTCGCTACGGCTGATCCGCGATTCCGTCGGCCGCGAGATTGCCGAGGTCTACCCGCAGTTCGGGAGCCGGCTCTCCGCGCCGGTCAGCCGTTAATCCGAGTGCGATCGGCCGACGTCGAGTCGATGACGGCGTTCGCTTACCATGTGCGGTAACCGGTTGCGCAAATTTACCATGCCTAGTGGTTGGTGCTGGTTTTAACACATAATCTGTTGCAACTCGGACAAACCTGTCTCAATATGATTCGAAGTTGGCGCGCGGGATCACGAACCACTGACCCGCAACACAAACGATAAGCGCCGGGTGGGGATAAACATAGCCATGCACATCGACTGCGGTCTCACGAGGCGGAGAGCAGCATGAGCGCGCGCAAGGTTCTCGTGACCGGCGGCGCCGGATTCGTCGGTAGCTATATCGTGCGCCGGCTGTTGCGCGACGGACACAACGTCATCGTCTACGACTCCTTCGTCCAATACATGATCCCCGATGCCGACCGCGAGCAGCCGAACTTCGCGCTGCGGCTGCGGGGCGTGCAGGACAAGATCCGCCTCATCCGTGGCAGCACGCTCGACAAGGACGACCTGCGCCGCGTGATCGCCGCGGAGCATCCCGACGTCATCATCCACATGGCGGCGATGCCGCTGGCGGCGCTGGCGATCGAGAAAAGCGAGGAAGCGTTCCACTCGATCCTGACCAGCACGCGAAACATCCTGGAGATCCTGCGCGACCTCGAAAAGAGTTCGTGCCGGCTGGCCTTTGCATCATCGTCGATGGTCTACGGCGATTTCCTGAGCGAGCGCGTGGCGGAGGACCATCCGACGAACCCGCGGGACGTCTATGGTGCCTTCAAGCTGTGCGGAGAAATCATGATCCGCGCCTACGCGAAGAACTACAATCTCGATACCGTGATGTTTCGCCCATCGGCGGTTTACGGCCCCTACGACGCGAACGACCGGGTCATCCAGCGATTCATCCGCGCCGCCCGCGAGGGACAGCCGCTGCTCGTTCACGGCGACGGCAGCATGCGGATGGACTTCACCTATGTGGAGGACTGCGCGGACGCTATCGTCGCCTGCGCCATGCATCAGGGCGCGCGCGGCGAGGTCTTCAACGTCACGCGCGGCGAAGCGCGCTCGCTGGCCGACCTCGTGGCGATCCTGCGCACGCACTTCCCGAACCTCAAGGTCGAGCACCGCCCCAAGCCGGATCACGTGCCACTGCGCGGCACGCTCGACATCAGCAAGGCGGAGCGGATGCTCGGCTACACGCCGAAGGTGAGCCTGGAGGAAGGCATCGCCCGCTACGTCAAGCACATGGGGAACAACATCTACTAGCGGGCGGCCCGCTCGTTTCCGCGGCCGAAGGCAGACATGGACGACAGCGCGATCCGACACATCCCGTTCATGCGGCTGGACCGCCAGTTCGCCGCGCATCGCGACGCCTTCATGGCGGCGATGATGCCGGTGCTGGAGGGGGGTGCCGTGCTGCAGGGACCGCCGGTGGCTGCCTTCGAGGCCAAGCTCGCGGCGATGCTCGGCGCCAAGTATGCCGTGGCTGTCGGCAGCGGCACCGATGCGGTGCTGCTGGCGATGCACGCGCTCGACCTGCCCGAGGGCAGCCGAGTCGCCGTGCCGGCCATAACGTTCATCGCGTCGGCGGCACCGATCCTGCACGTCCGCTGCCGGCCCGTGTTCGTCGATTGCGACCCGCAGACCGGCCTCGCCGACGAGGCGGCGCTCCTGGACCTGATCGAGCGGCGCGCGGTTGACGCCGTGATCGTCGTTCACCTCTACGGGCAGATGCAGAATATGGATCGCATCGCGCCCGCGGCGCGAGAACGCGGCATACCGATCATCGAGGATGCCGCGCAAGCGGTGGGCTCCTCGCGCAACGGAGCTCAGCCCGGCCGCTCGGGGATTTGCGCGGCGATCAGCTTCGATCCGATGAAGGTGATCGGCGCCTTTGGCTCCGGCGGCGCGCTCGTCACCGACGACGAGCGCGTGGCGCGGACGGTGCGGCAGCTGCGCTATCACGGCGACGACGGCAAGCAGCGCTATGTCCGGCCGGGGTTCAACTGCCAGATGCACAGCATTCAGGCGGCCCTGTTGTCGGTGAAGCTCGAGCAGGTGCAGGCCTGGCAGGCCCGCCGCCGCGTCATCGCCAACGTCCTCGACGACGCCCTGGCAGGGATTCCCGGCTTCCGCCGGATGACGACGCTGCCGGGCAACCTGCACAATGACCACAAATACGTCGTGTGGGCCGAGGATCGCGACGGGCTGCGTCAGTCGCTGGCCGACGCCGGGGTGCAGACCAAGGTGCACTACCCGGTGCTGCACCGCCAGCCGCTGTTCGCCCCCTTCACCGACGGCGTCTCCTGCCCCAACGCCGACGCCATCTCGGCCCACGTTCTGTCCCTGCCCATGTACCCGGAGCTGACGGACGACGAGGTGGTCTACATAGGGCGGGCCGTGCGCGGCAGCCTGGGCGCGGTCCAGCGCGCGCGATAAGCATCGGCCTCCGGGCGGCCGGGCGCCGCGAGCGACAACTCGGGAGAGTGCAGGATGAACGACGCACGGCGAGCCAAGACCGCGCGCGCAGACGGGTCCTACGGGAAGGCCCTGTTCGAGCAGGCGGAGGCGCAAACCCGGGTCAATCAGTTCAAGGCGGCGGAGCAGACGCTGCGGCGCCTGATTGCGGCCGACCCGAATCATGCCGCCGCCCACCTGCTGCTGGGGCGCGTGCTGCGCGAGAACAAGAAGCGTGCCGAAGCCGCCGTCGTCTTGCGGCGATCGCTCGAATTGGATCCCACGAGCATCGAAGCCAATCTCGTCCTTGCCATCGTGCTGCGCGAAATGCAGCGGCTGCCGGAGGCGGAGTTCGCGCTGCGCGACATCCTCACCGTCAGCCCTGACCATCCCGAGACCCTCCTCGAGCTGAGCAACGTGCTCTCGGCGCAGGGCCAGCGGGGCGAGGCCCGGGCCACGCTGCAGAAATTGATCGCCGCCAAGCCGACCTACGCGCCGGCGTACTTCAATCTCGGCAATCTGCTGCGAGAGGGCGGGCAGCTGCAGGAGGCCGTCGAGGCCTACCGGCAGGCGATCAAATGCAATCCGGAGATGGGCGGGCCGTATTTCAACCTGGGCCTCACCCTGTCGTCGCTCGACCGCTATGACGAGGCGCTTGCCGTTTATGATCAGGTCACGACCCTGCAGCCGAAGAACGCCGGCGCCCACAACAATCGCGGCCAGGTGCTCTTCACGCTTGGCCGGCTGGAGGAGGCGGCCGCGGCCTTCCGCAAGGCCATCGCCTGCGACCCCGCCTACGCCGACGCCTACTACAACCTCGGCCGGACCCTGCGCAGGACCGAGCAGGCCGACGCCGCCATGAAGGCGTTTCAGCAGGGACTCGCCCACAAGGCCGACCATATCGGCTGCCTGCTCAGCCTCGGCGCCTTGCTCCGTGAGGTGAAGAAGGATCAGGACAAGGCGGCGGCGATCTATCGGCGCGCCCTCGCGGTGCAACCGAACAATCAGGCGGCGCTGGAGGGGCTGATCAAGGCCATCAAGGGCAAGGGCGACTTCGCCGCCGCGGTGCAGGAATGCGAACGGCTGCTCGCGATCGTGCCGGACCATGCGGAGGGCCTCGCCACCCTCTGCCATATCAGGGCGACGACCGGCGACTGGCGCGGCCGCGACGAGGAATTCGCACGGTTGAAACAGGTGACGATGCGGCAGATCGCGGCCAACGAGCGCACGGCGCTGGCGACCTTCTCCTCCCTGGCGCGGCCGCTGACGCCGGACGTGCATCTGGCCATGGCCCGCACCTGGGCGAGAGAGACCGCGCGGTCGGTCGCGCCGTGGAAGGCGAAGCTGAACTTCCAGTTTCCGCGGGGACGCACGCACAAGCGGCTGCGCATCGGCTATGTCTCGCAGGACTTCCGCAACCAGGCCATGGGCCACCTGACGCGCAATCTCTACGGGCAGCACGACCGCGACGAGTTCGAGATCTTTCTCTATTCGGTGTTCCGCGAGAACCCGGGCAAGTACCGCGACCATATCAAGGCCAGCGTCGAGCACTTCACCGACATCGACACGATGACGATGGCGGAGGGCGCCAAGCGCATCTACGACGACGAGATCG
Source organism: Candidatus Acidiferrum sp. (assembly GCA_035518775.1). GTDB lineage: Bacteria > Pseudomonadota > Alphaproteobacteria > Dongiales > Dongiaceae > JBGPEQ01. Next base: position 15,956 of record DATIXH010000259.1, on the reverse strand, counting down.
ACATCCTCGTCGATCTCATGGGCTTCACCGAAGAGCACCGGATGGGCATCGTCGCTCTGCGGCCGGCGCCGATCGTGATCGGCTGGCTGCGATTCCCCGGAACCAGCGGCGCCGATTTCATCGACTACATGTTGACCGACCACATCGTCACGACGCCCGAGGATCAGGCCGACTACGCGGAGAAGCTGATCTTCCTGCCCGACAGCATCGAGCCCACCGACTGGAAGCAGGAGATCTCGGACAAGCCGATGACGCGGGCCGGCCACAAGCTGCCCGACGACGCCTTCGTCTTCTGCTGCTTCAACAACAACTACAAGATCGAGCCGTTCATCTTCGATGTGTGGATGCGCATCCTACGCCAGGTGCCGAACAGCGTGCTCTGGCTGCTGCGCTTCAACGATCAGTTCGAAGCCAATCTCAGGCGCGAGGCCGAGGCACGCGGTATCGAGGCCGAGCGGCTGATCTTCGCCCCCAAGATGGCCAAGGACGAGCACCTCGCCCGCCATCGCCTCGCCGACCTGTTCCTGGATACGCGCTACTTCAACGCGCATACGACCGGCAGCGACTCCCTGTGGGGTGGCCTGCCCCTCCTGACCTGCCCGGGCGAGACCTTCGCTTCCCGCTACGCCGCGAGCCTGCTGCGGGCGACCGGCCTGCCGGAACTCATCGTGCCCGATTTCGACGCCTATGAGCGCCTGGCGGTGCGCCTCGGCACGCATCCGGAGGAGATGAAAGCCATCCGCGACAAGCTGACGGCGCAGCGCCTGAGCTGCCGGCTGTTCGACACCGCGCGCTACGCCCGCAAGCTCGAGCGCGCCTACCGCATGGTCTGGGACAACCACCTAGCCGGCAATCCGCCGCGCCAGATGGTGGTGCCGGAGGAGTAAGGGGTCCTCTTCGAGCAGGGCCCAGACCCGGCAGCCCGCGAGTCGTGCGGCGATGGGTCAATAAGCGATAACGATTTGGCGGCGGTGTGCCGCCTCCTCGGGAAAACATGCTGGCGGAATTCCGCCGGTCGCTGCGCCGCAGCATACCATATGTTGTGGCAACCGCGATTTTTAACACAAAATCTGTTGCAACTCGATTAAGCATGTCCCACTATAGCTGGGTTGGCGGTGGGGACGGGGCACTATTACTAGCGCCAACACAAGGGTATACCGGCATTTCTTAACGCAGGGGTTGAGAGGGCCGGTGTTTTTGTCACCAGCGCAGTAGACGGGGAAGACCATGCGAATCGAGCGCCGATTCACGGACGAAGATCAATCGCCCTATGCGGAGATCGCGTTCCGCACGACCACCAGCGAGATCAAGAATCCGGACGGCTCGATCGTCTTCCAATTGCGCAATATCGAGGTGCCCGCCGAGTGGTCGCAGGTGGCCTGCGACGTGCTGGCGCAGAAATATTTCCGCAAGGCCGGCGTGCCCGCGCGCCTGAAGTGCGTCCATGAGGGCGATATCCCGGAGTGGCTGTGCCGACATGTCCCGGACGAGGAAGCGCTGGCCGAGCTGGCGCCGGAGCAGCGCACGGTCGGCGAGACCAAGGCGAGCCAGGTCTTCGATCGGCTGGCCGGGACCTGGACCTACTGGGGCTGGCGCGGCGGCTACTTCGATGCCGAGGAAGATGCGCGCGCCTTTTATGACGAGATGCGCTACATGCTGGCCTGCCAGATGGGCGCGCCCAATTCGCCGCAATGGTTCAACACCGGCCTGCATTGGGCCTACGGCATCGACGGGCCGGCGCAGGGCCACTACTACGTCGACTTCCTTATGGGCAAGCTCGTGGCCTCCAAGTCGGCCTATGAGCATCCGCAGCCGCATGCCTGCTTCATCCAGTCGGTCGCCGACGACCTCGTGAACGAGGGCGGCATCATGGACCTGTGGGTGCGCGAGGCGCGGCTCTTCAAGTACGGCTCGGGCACGGGCAGCAACTTCTCCAAGCTGCGCGGCGAGGGCGAGCGGCTCTCGGGCGGCGGCAGGTCGTCGGGCCTCATGAGTTTCCTGAAGATCGGCGACCGCGCGGCCGGCGCCATCAAGTCCGGCGGCACCACGCGACGCGCGGCCAAAATGGTGACGGTCGACCTCGATCATCCGGACATCGAGGACTTCATCGATTGGAAGGTGCGCGAGGAGCAGAAGGTCGCCTCGATGGTGGCGGGCTCCAAGCTCTGCCAGCTGCACCTCAATGCCATCATCCGCGCCTGCCACGCCATGAGCGGGGGCGATGATCGTTTCGATCCCAAGGTGAATCGCGAGCTGAAGAAGGCCGTGAAGGCCGCGCGCGCGGCCATGATCCCTGAGAACTACGTCCAGCGGGTGATCGAGTTCGCGCGCCAGGACTACACGGAGATCGACTTCAAGACCTACGACACCGACTGGGATTCCGACGCCTACCTGACCGTCTCCGGCCAGAACTCCAACAACTCCGTGCGCGTCACCAACGACTTCATCAAGGCGGTGCAGGAGAACGGCGAGTGGAAGCTGATCCGCCGCACCGACGGCAAAGTCCACAAGGTGCTGAAGGCGCGCGACCTCTGGGAGAAGATCGGCGAGGCGGCTTGGCTGTGCGCCGACCCCGGCGTGCAGTTCGACACCACGATCAACGAGTGGCATACCTGCCCGCAGAGCGGCCGCATCAACGCGTCCAATCCCTGCTCCGAGTACATGTTCCTGGACGATACGGCCTGCAACCTGGCGTCGCTGAACCTGATGGCGTTCCGCAAAGGCGACGGCCAGTTCGACATCGTCGGCTTCTCCCACGCCGCGCGGCTCTGGACCATCGTGCTCGAGATCTCCGTGCTGATGGCACAGTTCCCGTCGCGGGAGATCGCCAAGCTCTCCTACGAGTTCCGCACCCTCGGCCTCGGGTACGCCAATATCGGCGGGCTGCTGATGGCCATGGGCCTGCCCTACGATAGCCAGGAGGGCCGCGCCCTCTGCGCCGCCATCACCGCACTGATGACCGGCGTGTCATACGCCGCCTCCGCGGAGATGGCGCGCGAGCTCGGCTCGTTCCCGAGCTTCGAGCGCAACCGCTCGGCCATGCTGCGGGTGATCCGCAACCATCGGCGCGCCGCCTATGGCGAGGCCGCGGGCTACGAAGGCCTGTCGGTTTCGCCGGTGCCGCTCGATGCCGAGAACTGCCCGGAGCCGGCATTGGTGACGGCGGCGCAGCGGGCCTGGGACGACGCCCTGTTCGTCGGCGAGACCTATGGCTACCGCAACGCGCAGGCCACGACCATCGCGCCCACCGGCACCATCGGTCTGGTGATGGACTGCGACACGACCGGCATCGAGCCGGACTTCGCGCTCGTGAAGTTCAAGAAGCTGGCGGGCGGCGGCTACTTCAAGATCATCAACCGCATGGTGCCCTCGGCCCTCAAGACGCTCGGCTACGGCGAGGAGCAGATCGAGGACATCATCAGTTACGCCGTCGGCCACGGCACGCTCGACAGCGCGCCCGGCATCAACCATGCGGAACTGCGCGCCCGGGGCTTTACCGAGGGCACGCTGCAGAAGCTCGAGGAGAGCCTCGCCGCCGCCTTCGACATCCGCTTCGCCTTCAACAAGTGGACGCTGGGCGAGGAGTTCTGCACCAAGGGGCTGGGCTTCACCAACGAGCAGCTGAACGAGACGTCGTTCGACATGCTGGGCGCGCTCGGCTTCAGCAAGCAGCAGATCGAGGAAGCCAACACCTATTGCTGCGGTGCCATGACCCTGGAGGGCGCGCCGCACCTGAAGACCGAGCACCTGCCGATCTTCGACTGCGCCAATCCCTGCGGGCGCACCGGCAAGCGCTATCTTTCGGTCGAGAGCCACATCCGCATGATGGCGGCCGCGCAGCCCTTCATCTCGGGCGCCATCTCCAAGACCATCAACATGCCGAACGAGGCAACGGTCGAAGACTGCAAGGCGGCCTACCTGCTTTCGTGGAAGCTGGCGCTGAAGGCCAACGCGCTCTATCGCGACGGTTCGAAGCTGTCCCAGCCGCTCAATGCGCAGCTCATCGCCGACGAAGATGATGAGGACGATGCGGTCGAGGCTTTCCTCGAGCGCCCGGCCGCGGCGCGCGCCACCGCGCTCGCCGAGAAAATGGTTGAGAAGGTCGTCGAGCGTATCGTCGTGATGCGCGAGCGCGAGCGCATGCCCGACCGCCGCAAGGGCTATACCCAGAAGGCGGTCGTCGGCGGCCACAAGGTCTATCTCCGAACCGGCGAATATGACGACGGGCGGCTCGGCGAGATCTTCATCGACATGCACAAGGAAGGGGCTGCGCTGCGCTCCATTATCAACAATTTCGCGATCGCGGTTTCGCTCGGCCTGCAATACGGCGTGCCGCTCGAGGAATATGTGGATGCCTTCACCTTCACCCGCTTCGAGCCGCAGGGCCCGGTGCAGGGCAACGACTCGATCAAATACGCAACCTCAATTCTCGACTATGTGTTCCGCGAGCTCGCCGTTTCCTATCTGGAGCGGTTTGATCTCGCGCATGTGGACCCGAGCGAGGCCGGCGGCTTTGACGCACTCGGCAAGGGCGTGGAAGAAGGCAAGCCGGCGCCCGCGACCAATTACGTGTCGAAGGGCCTCACCCGCTCGCGCACCGACCGCCTGTCGGTGGTGCGCGGCGTCGCTTCGCCTGCACCGGCGGCCGGCGGCAACGTCACCGCGCTCGCCGCGGTTGGCGGTGCGCGGGCCGAGGTGGCCGGCACCGCTGCGCTCAAGGCCGAACCTGAGGCGAGGCTTTCGCCCGCCGAGCAGCTCGAACAGCGCATCGACCCGCAGGACGCCCGCGCGCACGCCAAGGCCGCAGCTTCCGAGAAACGTGCCGAGGCCCGCGCCAAAGGCTACGAGGGCGAAGCCTGCGGCGAATGCGGCAACTTCACGCTGGTGCGCAACGGCACCTGCATGAAGTGCGATACCTGCGGATCAACAACGGGGTGTTCGTGAGTAACCAGAAAAGCACAAAGGACATGGAACGCGCGCAGGCAGCGTTCCATAAGAAGGAAATCCAGGCCCGCGAGGGCGCCACCGCGATGGCTGAATACAAGGCGGCCGGCAACGCCGAGCGCGCCAAGACCGAGCGGCTGCGCGCCCTTCGTATCGCCAAGGAAGCAGCCGACCGCGAGGCCGCGGCAGCTGCGCCGCCAAAACCGGTGGCAAAGGGCAAGGCGAAGAAAAAGCCAACGTAACCCGACGGTGAACCGCGTTTAACACGTTGTGGTGGATCCGATTGGTGACCGTCGTTGGGAGAAGTACTGGATGCAGCGAGGGCTCAGCCGGAACGTACTCTACGTGCTCGTCGGCGCGCTTGTCGTTGTCGTTGCGGTGCTTGGTTATCAACTCTACCAGGACCGCAAGGAGCCGAAGGGAGTGCAAATAAACGTCGGCCCCAGCGGGATTACGATCGAGAAGAAATAGCACCACGACGGCTTGCGAATGCACCCGATCACGCTGATGACGCTCGCAGTCCTGCTTCTTGCCGGATGCGCGGGCTATTCTCCCGAGTGCGTCACCGGCACCGGCACCAAAGACTGCGCGACGGGCACGTTGGGCCACCAGCAGATGACGCAGGAGCAGGAGGGCCAGGAAACCCTCGCGTCGATCGACGATGCGCGCTGTCGCGCCATTGCGACGCCTGGGTCAAGCGACTATCTCGCGTGCCGGCAACGCGCGGCGAAATCGCGTAGCGCGGGCCGATAGCCGAGTCGCTATCGCCTACTAACATTGTCAAAACCGCCGTCTGGTCCGGAGGTCTCTCCTGCGGCACAACGCCGCTCGCCGAATTCGGCACAAGGAGAAAACGATGGAAGCCTCGAAATTCCGGGCAGCGCAGGAGCCCCTCAAGGAACGCTACCGGGCGGATGCCAAAGCCGCACTCCTGACTTTGAAAGCGAAAGGCACCGACGACGACTCGACCGTAACCTGCAAGGTCGAAACCGGGCGCGGCCTCGCCGTCGCAGGCATCCATCCGAAATGCGGCGGATCGGGCCTCGAGTTGTGTTCGGGCGACCTGCTGCTTGAAGCGCTCATCGCCTGTGCAGGGGTTTCGCTAAAAGCGGCCGCAAGCGTGCTTGACGTTCCGGTCAAATCAGCAACTATTTCGGCCGAAGGCGATGTCGATCTCCGTGGCACACTCGGCGTCACGCAGGGTGTGCCCGTCGGATTCAAGGAGATCCGCCTGCATTTCGTGTCGAGACGGATGCCGCGCAGCGACCTTGCACAACTGCTTGAAATGACCGAACGCTATTGCGTGATCTTTCAGACGATCCAAAACAGCCCGAACACAAAGGCCCGAATGAGCGTGGTTCGCAACTGACCGGTGACAGTACACACGCTCACGTCAGATTTTGTCTTCCTGCGCGCTTTTCTCGCTCTTCAGGCGAAACAGCACGTATCCATATCTGAAGCTCCGGCTGTCATCGCCGGTGGCCTCGATCCTGAATTCACCGACGGTCTGAAAAGCCCGCAAGCCCTGGCCGCGCATGATCGTTGTCTGGCTTCCGTCTTTCGACTTCCAGTAGATCTTCGCCTCGGTATTCGATTCGAGGATCGTGAACAGCACCGTGTGCCGCGCGCCGTCATCGATGATTGTCTTGGGCGGCGAGCCACCCTTTTGCGTGCCGGAGCCGAGCGATTCAAATTCTTCGATCTGGCCGAAATCGAAAACCTGCGCGTGGGCTCCTGACTGAAGGCCCGCATAGATCAACGCCAACATTGCGGCGGCAAACACCCATATCCGACGTTTCATGGTCATCGCCTCAATGATCCGCCTGCGGGCGATTCCGCCGCAGCCATCACGCAGCGGCCGCATGTCGGAAAAACGTAGAACCCAAACCGGACGCCTTTAAGGCCATCTTCGCAATGGACAGTCGGATAGACACAAACAGCAGAGAAAATAGGCCGCTTTAGGGGCGGCCCTGTTTCTTGTCTTGACGCGGATGCCCGGTTCCCGAAATTTCCTAGTTTACGCTCGAACTCCCGCCAGAGGGATTTTCGGCATAGGAGCCGCGCGGGTTGACAATCACGTAGCCGCTGATCGACCGGACGTGCTCGCGGGTCAGCCCGCCACCGGAATTGCCGTCGTGGACGAGCCAGTTGTTGCCCTCGACATGGCTCATGAGGACCATGACGTGACCGCTGCGTGCGGCCGCCATGCCGGGCGCCGGTGACGTACGAGGGAATTTCCGGATCCAGTTGGAGGCCAGATTGAGCTCAGGCCGAATTTTTCCGAACATATAGAGCGAGGCCTCGCAGCCGCAGAACGCATGCGGGCAACCTTGCGGCCTGCGGTTCACCACCGCGCCACCATTGGCATCGACCACGGCACTAGCCTCGGCCCGCGCAGCCCGTGCCTGACTTACCTGATCGGAACAGCCCCGCATGTCGCAAACAATCGTCTGGCGCTGCTGTTTATGCCGCGGCGTTGCGTTGGCGCTCACCGCGAATGCAATCGAAAGCGCAATTGAAAGAAGCGCTGCAATCAACTTCGTTTGCTTTTTCAACACTGCTACTCCATCCATCAAAAGCGGTTCGGCCGTGCGAACGGTGTTTTCCGCTTTTCCTTTTCATGTGATGGATGAAGCCGTAGCCGCTCGCGTTTGCGGCAGCTAGCAAATCCGTTCGGTAAGCTGACCAGGTAAGGTAAATGTGAATAGCAAGCGGCCTAACGCGACAGTTTTTTTGGTAAATTGGCTAGGCGCGACAATCTCGGAGCAATTTTAATGCCTCAGCGCGGCATTTTTCTTCATAAACGGGTTAAGTGCGAGCATCTTACCGTGCGAAATGTGGTCGTCCTAACCGCGACCCCATGTTGGTCGTCTTCACCGTTTTCCGTCTAGGCATTCTGACGGTCGTTATCGATCGCGATCACCTGCCCCGAGATTGCCTTCGCAGCGTCGGATGCGAGGAACACCGCCAGCTGTGCAATATCCTTCGGATCGACCATGGCCTTGATCGAGGCCGCGGCCAGGGCATCGGCCTTCACCTCCTCCAAGGAGCGCCCGCTGATCTGCGCGCGCCCCTGGAAAACGCGCACGATACGGTCGCCTTCGACGGCGCCGGGCGCTATCGCATTGGCACGGATGCCCCATTCTCCGAGCTCCATTGCCAGCGTCTTGGTCAGCCCGATGACACCCCATTTCGTCGCCGCATAGGGGCTGCGATTGGGAAAGCCGTAGCGGCCTGCAACCGACGACATGTTGATGATGCAGCCCGCCTTCGATTTCTTCAAATGCGGGATGGCAAGTCGCGAGACGTCGAACATGGCCGTGAGGTTGACCGCGACGACCTTGTCCCAATCGTCAGGTGGGTAGTCGACAATCGGCAGCGTCAGGCCGGCAATGCCGGCATTGTTGATGAGCACGTCAAGCCCGCCGAGCACCTCCACGGCCTCCGGCACCATCCGCTCGATCTCGGCACGGCTCGCCATGTCGTAGCGTCGCGCGGTTATGCCGGGAATTTCCTTGGCAATTGCGGCCAGAGCCTTCTCGTCGATGTCACAGACAAAGACTTTGGCGCCGTTCGCAGCGAAGGCGCGAGCAAACTCACGGCCGATGCCGGCAGCCCCGGCCGTTATCAGGACGCGTTGCGACATGATTCGGGGTAATCTGACCATACCGATCACCACGGGACAACGGCCGTCCGCGGTTCGCCGGTACTGCGTTCACCCTTGAAAGGACCGAATCGGCTAAGCTCCCGCCGTTGATTCGGTATCCGTTACTTGTGCGCCCGGGCGGCTTGGCCCTGGAGCGGGTTTGTATTGGAGTGAAGTGCCCTGGTTCGAGTGAATTGAGGTGCAGTGCCGTGCGTTGGCAACACCATCGAGGGAGCTCTACGCCATGGCGAAGAAACGAAAGGCGGCGGCAAACAAACGGGCAAGTCGCAGGCGTCCCGCCCGCCGGCGCGCGAGCGCGGATCAGACCGTCAACACACTGGTCATCCTGGTGGTGATCGTGATCGTGCTTGGCGGCCTCTACCTCTATGCACAGAACAAGAAGCAGGCGGCGCTGCTACAAAGCCTTTCGCCAGCTATCGCGGCCATCATGGCGCCGTTCAAGGCGGCGTTGGCACCTCAGGCTGCTGCGATTACGCCGGCAGCCCCGCCAGCGGCCCTGGCACAGCAAACGTCACGACCGCCCGAGCCCGCGGCTGGACCTGACGGACGCCAGCCGGTCGCCCTGATCGAAGCAAAATAAGCTCGGCCTACACGCCGCCGCTTTCGCTCAATTGCGCGATGCGCTTGCGCAAGGTTGCTTTTTCAGCCTCGCAGTCGCGCAGCCGCTTCGCCAATTCGAGCGGCACCGGCACATCCTGGTTGTATTCACTCAGGAATGAGACACCCGCCTCATTGGGAGCGCGCCATATCATGCGGGCCCGGAATGAGCGCTCCTTGGGTGCGATCTTCAGATCAAACTGATCCGGCACGGCGGCGGTGTTGCTGAAGGTAACCTTGGCGCCGCCGGTCGACAGGTTGCGCACCTGGCAATCCATCGTCGATGCACGATTGTTGAATGCGATCACGCCACCAAGCAGCGTGCGCGAGCGAGCGGCTTTACGTTTTTCAACCATCGACCTGCTCCGGGCGAATTCGCAGGAACGATATCAAGGGGCACACGCGCGACAAATCGACCGAACGCACAAAATGCGCGTTAGCGTTAAGTGCAATGGTTACCGGGGCTCAGTTCTGGCAGCGCGTGACCGAGATGGTCCGCTCGCCGCCATCTTCGGACCGGACCGTCACCGGCTGCTGGACGCGCTGGCACGGCCGGGATACTTCGACCGCGACTGCAACCGGCACAGCAACCGTTTCAGTAGCGGCAGGCTGTGTCGCGTACACGCCACCATAGCCGGCATAGCCGGCGTACCACCACCTGTTGTTCTGCCACCAAATCTGGCCGTTATTCATCGCGTACCACCAGTTGTTATTGTTGTTCTTCCACCAATGGCCTTTGTTGCTCATCGCGTGGTGGCCATGGCCGCCAAATTTGAAACCGGGTCCGCCCTTCCCGCCGCCAGGCCCGGACACGGCAGTGCCCGGCTGGGCGAGAAACAGAACCGCTATGGCAGTCACCGCAAATGGGATCCTTTTCATAAAATTATCATTCAATAATCCGCATCCCGGTTCAAGGCATGGGCACCAAAAAACCTCCCGGCTACCCTCGCAGGGGCCCGGCTCGCCGTCGAACGGTGAAAAACACCCTTATTTCCACCGAACTTAGAGCGGAATTTGGCTTCCGTCGGGCCAGGATCGCATCAAGGCTCCATGGGCCGCCCCCCGGTGGAGGCGATGTAGAAACGTGAAGCAATAACGGGCCCGATTGCTGATGTGAAAAAAGTCGCGCGGCGCGTGACTCATGAAATACGCACGCGAGGATAGCGGACAAAAAATGTGGGCCTAGCGCGTGTCCTCGACCACTTGGATGACGCCAAGCGTCAAAAAATAGGTCAAACGTCTGAGAATGGTGGGCCGAAGTCACGCGATAAGAAACAGCATCGTTGCAACGGCACTTGCGGTGTCGAACGCGTGGCCATCGCAAGCTGAGACAATCGACATCGTTGGCGATCGTGGCGGCAGCAGCGCCAACTACGTTGCTCGCTGGGCTCAGTATCGCCGAGATGGGGTTCATGTACGAATTGCCGGCCCATGTGAATCCGAGTGCACAATGGTCATCGGCCATCTCAACCGTGAACATATTTGTGTCACCCCGGGGGGCAGTTTTGGATTTCGCCTCGCTGACCTGCCCCGCGGAACGGCCGCGCTCTGGCGATCTTACCCGACCGACATCAAGGTCTGGCTCAGCCGACACGGCGGCCTGACACATGAGCTTGTCTGGATGCGGGCTCCGGAAGTTTACCGCTTCTTCCGCCGATGCGAAGAATGGCGCTACTCTTCCTTCTCGGTCGTAAAATAAAGTGGATAGCCCTTTGCGCGGCCCATCTCGGTCGCTTCCTTCGCCTTAGTTTCCGCCACGTCGCGCGTATAGACGGCGATCACGCAGGCGCCCTTCTGGTGCGCCGTCATCATGACTTTGTAGGCATGGCTTTCGTTCATCCGGAAGACCGCCTTAAGGACCAAAACGACGAATTCGCGCGGGGTGTAGTCGTCATTGAGCAGAATTACCTTCCACAGCGGCGGCCGCTGCGTCTTTATTTTCACCTTGGTCCGCGGTTTCTCGAGGGTCTTCTGGCTCACGTAGTATCCTCTTGAGCCGGCATCCTGTCACAAGCCGGTATTTTGCCTCCAACCCGCAGCGCATTCCACTGCTTCCGTATCCGTTGGAAATTTCCACGAAATGCGGGGCGGCAACACCGCGGTCGCCATTGCTATGCCGAAGGTGGCGCTATTTGCTCTTGTCTGGTTCGACCGTCGTCTTCGATGAGTCTTCGGGGGCCGATTGCATCCCGGATGGACTCTGACCTTGCGGACTTTCCGGGGGCGCGCCGCCCGACCTGGTCTCGAGCGGGGCGGTCCAGCCCTGCGGCTGTTTTTGACCGGTCGTTTCCGGGGTCTGTTGGTGGCCGGTGCTGTAGCCTGATTTGTCGGCTGGCTTGTCGTCGGCCCGCGCTGGCGCGGATGTAAAAGTGCCAAAGCAAACCAAACAAAGCGCAATAAATACAATGCACATGGTTATCGCTCTTTTGAGTCTATAGCCTGACCGCAGCCCCGGGTTCCATCAGACGGAGGCTCAAAATGCTCTATCTGGCCGCCAAGGCCGCGTTGTCCGGACTCATCATTGCTATCGTCTCGGAAGTGGCGCGCCGTTCGCCGACCCCTGGTGCACTGATCGTTTCGTTTCCGCTGGTTTCGATCCTTGGCATTTTGTGGCTGTGGCATGATACCAGCGATGCCGAGCGCATTGCAGCGCACGCGCAGTCGACGTTCTGGTATGTTCTTCCAACGCTTCCGATGTTTCTTGTGATGCCGACAATGCTGCGGCACGGAATCGGTTTTTGGTCAACGCTTGCAGTGTGCTGCGTGCTGACCTTCGTGCTTTATCTCGCGACAATCTGGACGTCGGGAAAATTCGGCATCACGCTTTGATGCAGCGCAGTAAATTTAAGATCGAACATTCAATTCGAGTTGATCATTCTGCCGCAAAAATTTCACGAGACGCAGGTAAGGTATGTCAACGCTTCTGCTTCATTCGCGCAGCCATTGTACTAGCGTTAACAAACAGCGTGGGGTACGGGGCCACGTCAAAAGAATTGGTCGGGAGGAAGGCCCATGGAAGTGTCCCGCGACATCGCAAAGTTTGCGCGCTCGCGACCGGTGATTGAATGCGCCCAGTGCGGTGAACGCATCTACATCCCGGAATGGTCTGAATGTCTTGACGGGAGCCGCGTGCGCCATCTGTGGCAATGCGACATGTGCGGCACGTCGTTCGAGACCACGGTGCGCGTCGCTGCGGCGTAAATTACGCCGATCGGTCAGATTTTTTCACGGAATTTTGCGCAGCAGGCTGAATGCCGGCACGCTATAGTGCCGCCATGATCGACCGCCGACATTTCATTGCGCTTGCCGCCATTCCCCTCGCGGGGCTTGGTGCTCACACCTCCCAGGCGACCGGCATGAGCCGCGTGACGGCCTACGCCTTCATGTTCAAGGGCCTGGATGGGGACGACATCCTGCTATCGTCCTATGCAGGCCACCCGTTGCTCGTGGTCAACACGGCCTCCCAATGCGGCTATACCCCGCAATATGTGGGCCTCCAGCAAATCTGGACACGCTACCGCGACCGCGGGTTGATCGTACTAGGCGTGCCCTCGAACGACTTCGGCGGGCAGGAGCCCGGCGGCAAAAGCGAGATCCACGCGACCGCACAGGGGACGTACCACGTCACATTCCCAATAACCGAAAAGGTCGTGGTGAAGGGCAAGGACGCTCATCCGTTCTTCAGATGGGCGGCGGCCGACCGACCCCTCGAAGCGCCGCGCTGGAATTTTCACAAGTACCTCATCGGGCGCGATGGCCAACTCAAGGCTGCTTTCGCTTCGGCGGTCGAGCCGACCGATCCGCTCGTGATCACAGCCATCGAAAGAGAACTGGCGGGCGCATAACCCGGGCGAATCACTGGATCATCAGGCTACCCCTCCGCGAGCAAGCGGAAATCTTTTGTCACAATATTGAAAAATTCGATTGACGAATCGGCGTGCGCATGACGGATTGTCAACACGACATTCGGTCACGTGGGTCGGCAGCAATCAACATGCCGATCCGTAAAGAGGTTCCTCCCGCGTGGCGTTTTAACTGGGCGGCCGCAAGGCCGCCCCTTTTCACGTCAGCAAATGGTCGACAATTGCTTCTAAGCGGACGCAGCCATGCGCTCGACGACGCCGAACTCGAGTGCGGCCGGCTGTAAGGGGTCGAGAGCTTCAACAAGCTGCAGGAACGAGCTTCCAGGCAAAGGTGGTGCGAAAACGTAACCCTGCGCCGAACGCACGCCGAGCGTACGCAAATGCATGACCTGCTCGAAATTTTCGACCCCCTCCGCCACCACATCCATGCGCATGTTGCGTGCGAGATCGACAAGTGTCTCGACGATAGTCGTCGAATTGCGATCAGTGCCGATGGCATCTACGAACATCTTGTCAATCTTGATGATGTCGACGCCGAGCTTGAGCATATAGGAAAGTCCGCTGTGGCCCGTGCCTACATCGTCGATTGCAATGCGAACGCCGAGACCTTGCAGGGCGGCAATGGTCTGACGGGTTTCGGTGAAATTCTCAATCGGATCGCGCTCGGTGACTTCGAGTACGACCTGCGAGAACTTTATCTGCGAGCTCGCAAAGATATCGCGCACATCCTTGACGATTGACGGCTCGCTGAAAAGCTTGCCTGCAAAGTTGAACGAAATCCTCAGGTCCGGGCGGCGCCCGAGCGCGGGCCCGACTTCGATGCATACTTTGCGCATCAGGCTGCGTGTCAGATCGTCGATAAGGTCACTCGATTCCATCAGCGGGATGAATGAACCCGGCAGGACAAGCGTGCCGTCGGGCTTACGCCAACGAACGAGCACTTCTGCGCCGCGCAGCTGACCCGAGCGGATGTCGACGATCGGTTGGTAATACGGGATGAACTCGCCCGCTTCGAGCGCGCGCTCAATTTCCGCCACGGGGTTTCGGGGCGCGCGGCGCGGGATCAGCAGCACAAATCCAGTGACTGTCATCATGACGATGCCGGCCGCAAACAGACCAAACCATTTGAGGTCGGCGTGCTCTGCCTCGACCCGCGCCCTCGGACTGAGGATTTCGACATCAAAGCCGAATTTGTTCGATCTTATGTTGGCACTGAAATTTGCACTTTCGCTGTCGGCGGTCCGGCCCCCGACCTCCCCGATCGTAGCTCCCTGTGCGGTCACGATACGCGCGTAGCCGCTAAATGGCCCACCACCCGTCGACACTTGTGGCAAAAACAACACCGTCGGCACCAGCGCACTGATACTATTGTGATCAGAGCCGACATCACGTCGTAGGCGCACCATTCGATCGCCGCCTGGCAGAGATATTATGTCAAGGCGATAGCCGCCCGCGCCGACCAATGGCTCGGATGAGACCACCTCCCGCTCGCCGGGAGGCAGGCCGAGATGATTGCAAACCGTCTTGCCGTCGGGGCCAATGACGGCGATTTCCTTGACAGGAATCGTGCTGAAGGCTGCACGGCGCATGGCCTCCATATCCTGCTCATCGCATGAGCTGACGCCCACTACAGCCAGAGTGTCGAGCGTACCGACCGCGTCCCGCACGCGGGCCTCGGCAAGCGCGATTGCGCGCTTGGCAGCCGTGCTCACCTCCGACTGCCCCTGCCGTTCTATGAGATTGTCGAGCCAGAGGTTAAAGGCGACAAACGGGCCACCGGCGAGCACGGCGCCGACGACGATCGCAAATAAATTCCGGCGCGAGACTCCGCGCACAAAAAACCCCATCCCGCCTCCAGCCAGGGGGCCCCCATCCTGGTGCCTCGCCAGTCAGCCACGCCGCCGTAAAGACAACCTTAAGCTTAAGGGCACGTAACCCCAGCTAACGCTGGAAAAAACACCGTCCGCGCCGTCATGGTTAATAATCGGCTAAAATAAGATCAGCAGGCCTGGCTCCGATCCCATAGCGGAGGATTTGCGATGAAAAGGCGTTTCAAGTGGATTGTGGCGTTGGCCGCTTTAGCGAGCTGGTCTTCGTCTGCGCAGGCACAGCAGCGGATTGAAATTTTCGACGCGCATTTGCATTACAACCAGGAGCCTAAACCTTTTCACTCGCTCGACCAGGTACGCGACGTATTCCGCCGCAACAGCATCACCGGCATCATCGCGACCAGCCGGCCCAACAAAGGCACGCATGAGCTGGTGGACGCAAAGTGGCCCGAGCTCAAGGTCGTGCCGTTCATCCGTCCCTATCGCGTGCGCAGCGACATCCAGACTTGGTTCAACGATCCGACGATTTTTGAGCTCATCAAAGAAGAATATGCCCGCGGTTATTACCGCGGCATCGGCGAGTTCCATATCTACGGCAAGTCGGCCCAATCGGACTGGGTGAAGAAAATGGTCGACTTCGCTGTCGAGCGTAACCTGTATCTGCATGCGCATTGCGACGAAGAGGCCCTGCTGATCCTGTTCAGGCACAATCCAAAGGCCAGGATCATCTGGGCGCATACCGGGTTTTCGGTAGCGCCTGCGCGGGTGGCCGAGCTGCTCGACGAGCACAAGGACGCGCTTTGGGGTGAACTGTCATACCGGGGTGGAATTACCGGCGGCGACGGCAAGTTGACAAGCGATTGGCGCAACCTATTTGCACGTTATTCCGACCGGTTCCTGCTCGGCTCCGACACCTGGATCAATGAGCGCTGGTTCGGCTACGACACGATCTTCAAGGAATATCGCGGATGGCTCGCCCAGCTTCCATCCGATCAAGCGCAGCGGATTGCAAACGGTAACGCGTTGCGGCTGTTCGGGCTGCGACGCGAGTAAAAG
>DATIXH010000258.1:0-22665 GCA_035518775.1 Candidatus Acidiferrum sp. | reverse complement strand
GCACCTACGGTCTCGGCTTCCTGTTCACCGAGGTGTGGAACCCCGTTACCGAAAAATTCGGCGCCCTCGCGCCGATCTACGGCACACTCGTCACTTCCCTGCTGGCCATGCTGTTCGGCGTGCCCGTCAGTTTCGGCATCGCCATGTTCATCACCGAGCTGTGTCCGGCCTGGCTGAAGCGGCCGCTGGGCATCGCCATCGAGCTGCTCGCCGGCATCCCGAGCATCATCTACGGCATCTGGGGCCTGTTCGTGCTGGCGCCGTTCCTGCAGCGCACCGTGCAGCCCTTCCTGATCGACACGCTCGGCAACGTGCCCGGCATCGGCTACCTGTTCGCCGGGCCGCCCTACGGCATCGGCATCTTCACCGCCGGCCTGGTGCTGGGGATCATGGTGCTGCCCTTCATCACCTCGATCACCCGCGACGTCTTCGAGACCGTGCCGCCGATGCTCAAGGAATCGGCTTACGGGCTGGGGGCGACGACCTGGGAGGTGGTCTCCAAGGTGGTGATCCCCTACACCCGGGTGGGCGTCAGCGGCGGCATCATGCTGGGCCTCGGCCGGGCGCTGGGCGAGACCATGGCGGTCACCTTCGTGATCGGCAACGCGCACCGGATCAGCGCCTCGATCCTGGCGCCGGGGACCACCATCTCGGCGACCATCGCCAACGAGTTCACCGAGGCGGTCGGCGACCTCTACACCGGCTCGCTGATCGCGCTCGGCCTCATCCTGTTCATCATCACCTTCGTGATCCTCTCGCTTGCCAAGCTCAACCTGATGCGCATGCAGCGCCAGCCGGGGAGGTGATCGAAGATGGGACGCTATGCCCGCCGCCGCACCGTCAACTCGATCGCGCTGACCATCTCGCTGGCGGCGGCGCTGTTCGGGCTGTTCTGGCTGGTCGCCATCCTGTGGACGCTGCTCTACAACGGCCTGACCTCGGTCAACCTGGCGCTGTTCACCGAGATGACGCCGCCCCCCGGCAGCGCCGGCGGCCTGCTCAACGCCATCTTCGGCAGCCTCGTGCTGACGGTCGGGGGAACAGTGCTCGGCACACCCATCGGCATGATGGCCGGCACCTATCTCGCCGAATACGGCAAGACCAACGGCCTCGCCCAGACCATCCGCTTCATCAACGACATTCTCCTGAGCGCGCCCTCGATCGTCATCGGCCTGTTCGTCTATGAGGTGATGGTTGCGCAGATGGGACACTTCTCGGCCTGGGCCGGCGTCGTCGCCCTCGCCATCATCGGCCTGCCCGTGATGGTGCGCACGACCGAGGACATGCTGAACCTGGTGCCGAACGGCCTGCGCGAGGCCGCCGCGGCGCTCGGCGCCCCCATGTGGAAGGTGATCACGCTGATCGCCTACCGCGCGGCGCGCAGCGGCATCCTGACGGGCATCCTGCTGGCAGTCGCGCGCATGAGCGGCGAGACGGCGCCGCTGCTGTTCACCGCCCTCAACAACCAGTTCTGGTCGACCAACATGAACGCGCCGATGGCGAGCCTGCCGGTCACCATCTTCCAGTTCGCCCTCAGCCCCTACGAAGACTGGCAGCAGCTCGCCTGGGGCGGCGCCCTGCTGATCACCGTGACCATCCTGATCCTCAACATCGTGGCGCGGGTGCTGGCGACAATTGGCACGGCGAAGAGGTGAACATGCTTTCCGCCGCAATCGAAAGAACAAGGGAGCAGGGGATGCCCGCCGACGCCAATGTACAGGAGCGGCCGTCGGCCGCATCTCGGGAGGAACTGGTGGAGAAAATCAGCATCCGCAACCTGGACTTCTACTACGACAAGAGCCACGCGCTGAAGAGCGTCAACCTGCCGCTCTACGACCGGCGGGTTACCGCCTTCATCGGCCCGTCCGGCTGCGGAAAATCGACCCTGCTGCGCGTGCTCAACCGCATGTACGACCTCTATCCGAAGCAGCGCGCCACCGGCGAAGTACTGCTGGACGGCAAGAACATCCTGTTGCCGAGTCAGGATCTCAACCTGCTGCGCGCGCAGGTCGGCATGGTCTTCCAGAAGCCGACACCGTTTCCGATGTCGATCTACGACAATATCGCTTTCGGGGTGCGGCTCTACGAGAAGCTGAGCAAGTCGGAGATGAACGAGCGTGTGGAGGCGGCTCTGCGCCGGGCTGCGCTGTGGAACGAGGTGAAGGACAAGCTCAACAACAGCGGCCTCAGCCTGTCGGGCGGGCAGCAGCAGCGCCTATGCATCGCACGTGGGATTGCGGTGAAATCGAGCGTGCTGCTGCTCGATGAGCCCTGCTCGGCTCTCGATCCGATCTCGACCTCCAAGATCGAGGAATTGATGGATGAACTGAAGACCGAGTACTGCATAGTCATCGTCACCCACAACATGCAACAGGCCGCGCGCTCGTCCGATTTCACGGCCTTCATGTTTCTCGGCCAGCTGATCGAATATGGGCCGACCGAGGCGATCTTCACGAATCCGAAGAACGAGCAGACCCAGGGCTACATCACGGGCCGCTTCGGATGACCGCACAGCAAGTATAGCAAAGGACTGACGGGCCATGGTTGCCGATCATACGGTCAAATCATTCGACGAGGAATTAAAGCGGCTGAACCAGGTGATCAGCCAGATGGGCGGCCTGGTGGAGGCGCAGCTGCAGTCCGCGGTCGATGCCCTGGTGAAGCGCGACGCCGACGCTGCCGCCAAGGTCGTGCGCGAGGACGCGCGCATCGACGAGCTGGAGCAGCAGGCCAGCCAGCTCACCCTTCGCCTGCTGGCGTTGCGCCAGCCGATGGCCGTCGACCTCCGGCAGATCGTATCCGCTCTGAAGATCTCCAGCGACCTCGAGCGCATCGGCGACTACGCCGCCAACGTCGCCAAGCGGGCCGTGGCGCTCTCGCAGCTGCCGCATGTGCGGCCGATCCACGCCATCCCGCGGATGGCGCGCCTGGTTCAGCAGATCATAAAGGACGTCCTCGACGCCTATGTCGAGCTGAACGCAGCCAAGGCCGTGGCAGCCTGGCAGCGCGACGAGGAAGTCGATGAGATGTACACCAGCCTGTTCCGCGAGCTCCTGACTTACATGATGGAGGACCAGCGCAACATCGGCCCGAGCATACACCTGCTGTTCATCGCCAAGAACATCGAACGCATGGGCGACCACGCGACCAATGTGGCCGAGGACGTCTATTTCCTCGTTCACGGCCGGCCACTCGGACAAGAACGGCCGAAGGGCGACCAGACCAGCTTCACGGTGGTGACGACCGGGTCCGGGGCAGCAGGCAAGCCGGAGGAGGTGCAGCCTTGAGTCCACTGATCCTGGTGGTCGAGGACGAATCGGCGCTCGTCACGCTCCTGCGCTACAACCTGGAGCGCGAAGGCTTCCGCGTCGCCGAGGCGCGCGACGGCGAGGAAGCGCTGCTGATGGCGCGCGAGCAGAAGCCGGACCTGGTGCTGCTCGACTGGATGCTGCCGCTGCTCTCGGGGCTCGAGGTTTGCCGGCAGATGCGGCGCATGCCGGAGACACGCAGCGTGCCCATCATCATGCTGACGGCGCGCGGCGAGGAGGGCGACAAGCTGCGCGGCCTCGACAGCGGGGCCGACGACTACGTGACCAAGCCGTTCAGCCCGTCGGAGCTGGTGGCGCGCATCCGCGCCGCCCTGCGGCGGTCGCGGCCCACCAGCAACGGCGAATCGCTGCAGTTCGAGGACCTGACCATGGACCTCGCCGCCCACCGCGTGCGGCGGCGCGGGCGCGACATCCATCTGGGCCCGACCGAATTCCGCCTGCTGCGCTATCTGATGGAGCACCAGGGCCGTGTCTTCAGCCGCGAGCAGCTGCTCGACATGGTCTGGGGCCAGGACGTCTATGTCGAGCCGCGCACAGTCGACGTGCATATCCGCCGGCTGCGCAAGGCCATCAACGCCAGCGACGAGACCGATCTTATCCGTACGGTGCGCTCGGCCGGGTACTCGCTGGACCGCGAGGCGTAGCGCTCACCGCGGCGCGGCTGGACTGCGCCGGGCCTGTCACTATATTCCCCAGGGGAACCCCGACCTGTCGCTCGGGCCGGCAGCGGAACGCCGGTGGCTGCGCTTGTCGCTTTGGCGTGCATAAGAACAATGGCTTGGACCGATCGACTCGGCCGCCTCAACTCACGGTGGCGCTGGCTGCGCCGCCGGCTCGGCAACGATGACCTGTTCATCATCGCGCTCGCCGTGATTGCAGGAACAGCCGCCGGCATGGGCGTGATTGCCCTGCGCGGGCTGGTGGTGGTGTGCCACTATGCGGTGTTCGGCGTTCCCCTCCAGGAGCATGCCCTGCTGCGCGTCGCCGTGCCGTGGTGGCGGATCGACCTGGCGCTGATCGGCGGCGGCCTGCTGTACGGGCTGCTCGCCCTGCTCATCCAGCGCCGGCAGAAGCGCGAGCCGTTCGATGCCATCGAGGCCAATGCGCTCCATGGCGGCGCCATGTCCATGCGGGACAGCGTCGTGATCGCCGGGATGACCGTCGGATCGGTCGGCCTTGGGGCCTCGGTCGGGCTCGAGGCGGGCGTTACCCAGCTGGGCGCCGCTTTCGCCAGCTGGTTCGGTCAGCGCCTGGCCTTGAACCGGACATCGCTGCGGACCCTGGTCGGCTGCGGCGCAGCCGCGGCTATCGGAGCGGCGTTCAATGCGCCCATGGCCGGCCTGTTCTATGCCCTCGAGCTGGTGATCGGCGGCTACGCCGTCGCGGCCCTGGTGCCGGTTGCAGTCGCTTCGATCTCGGGAACGCTGATGGCCCGGCTCATCTTCGGGACCGAGCCGATCTTCTACATCTTCACGGTACCGGCGCTGCGGGCCAGGGACTACGCCCTGTTCGGGCTGCTCGGCATCATGGCGGCCGGCATCGGCGTGCTGGTCATGCGGGGCGCCACGCTGGTGGAGGTCGGGCTCAAATCGGTGCCGTCATGGCTGCGGCCCGCCGCCGGCGGGGTCATCCTGGCCAGCATCGCCATGATCTTCCCGCAGACGCTCGGCAGCGGCCACGGCGCCATCGACCAGACGATCCAGGCCGAGTTCTCGTTGCCGATATTGTTGGGCTTGCTGGGAGCGAAGACCCTGGCGTCGGCCGTCAGCGTCGGCTCCGGCTTTCGCGGCGGCCTGTTCAGCGCGTCGCTGCTGCTGGGCGGCCTGCTCGGCGCCGTCTTCTGGTCGGTCGGCACGTATATCCTCCCCTGGGGCATCGCCGGATACACAGCCTATGCCGTGGTCGGCATCGGCGCCGTGGCTGCGTCGGTCGTGGGCGCGCCGCTGACGATGATCCTGCTGGTCTTCGAGACCACCTCCGACTACCCCGTCGCCATCGGTGTCGGCATCGGCGTGCTGGCGGCTACGGCGATCACCCGGCGCTGGTTCGGCTATTCGTTCGCCACTTGGCGGTTCCACGTGCGTGGCGTCGACCTGCGGGGCGCCTACGATGTCCGGCGTTTCGACGAGCTGAAGGTGCGCCGGATCCTCGACCGCAAGATCGTGAAGGTAAGCGCAACGGCAAAACCGGCAGAGGTCTACGCTGCCCTGGCGCCGAGCCGCCAACCCGTCGCCTTCGTGCAGCGCGACAACGGCGAGTTCGTGGGGATGATCGACGCCGCCGACCTCACCGCCGCCCTGCGCGACAGCGCCGAGGACGCCATCGAGGCCGAGAAGCTGGCGCAGCGCCCGCCGCAGCTGCTCACGCCGGCCGATCCGCTGACCGCTGCCCTGCACTACTTCGAGGCCAGCGAGTCGGTGGTCGCGCCCGTCGTGGCGCGCCAGGACGCCCCCCGTCTGATCGGGTGCGTGCACGAGGCCGATCTGCTGCGGCTGTACCTCGATGAGGCGGACCGCATGCGGCGGGAAGAGCTGGGGACGGTCGGGCTGTTTGCCGACGTCGCCAAGCGCGTGCGGCCTGGCGGACCCCCGTCAGCATAAGCGGACACCGGTCCTGTTACTGATTCATCGAGCTGAAGAAATCGGCGTTGGTCTTGCTGACCTTGAGCTTGTCGATGAGGAACTCCATCGCATCCACCACGCCCATAGGCATGAGGATGCGGCGCAGGACCCACATCTTCGAGAGCGTGGGCTTGTCGACCAGCAGCTCTTCCTTGCGGGTGCCGGATTTGGTGATGTCGATCGACGGGAAGGTGCGCTTGTCCGAGAGCTTGCGGTCGAGGATGATTTCCGAGTTGCCGGTGCCCTTGAACTCTTCGAAGATCACCTCGTCCATGCGGCTGCCGGTGTCGACGAGCGCGGTGGCGATGATGGTGAGCGAGCCGCCCTCCTCGATGTTGCGGGCGGCGCCGAAGAAGCGCTTCGGCCGCTGCAGGGCGTTGGCATCGACGCCACCGGTCAACACCTTGCCGGACGACGGCACCACCGTGTTGTAGGCGCGCGCGAGCCGCGTGATCGAATCCAGCAGGATCACGACGTCGCGCTTGTGCTCAACCAGCCGCTTGGCCTTCTCGATCACCATCTCGGCCACCTGCACGTGGCGCGAAGCCGGCTCATCGAAGGTAGAGCTGATCACCTCGCCCTTCACCGTGCGCGCCATGTCCGTCACTTCCTCCGGCCGCTCGTCGATGAGCAGCACGATGAGGTAGCACTCCGGGTGGTTGGCGGCGACGGCGTGCGCGATGTTCTGCAGCATCATCGTCTTGCCGGTGCGCGGCGGCGCGACGATCAAGGCGCGCTGGCCTTTGCCCTGGGGCGCGATCAGGTCGACGATGCGGGTGGTCAGGTCTTTCTTCGTCGGATCGGGCAACTCCATCTTGATCCGCTCGTCCGGGTAGAGCGGCGTCAGGTTGTCGAAGTTGATGCGGTGGCGCACCTTCTCCGGATTGTCGAAGTTGATGGTGTTGACCTTGAGCAGGGCGAAATAGCGCTCGCCTTCCTTGGGCGAGCGGATCTGCCCCTCGACCGTGTCGCCGGTGCGCAGGCCGAAGCGGCGCACCTGGCTCGGGCTCACATAGATGTCGTCCGGCCCCGGCAGGTAATTGGCCTCGGGCGAGCGCAGGAAGCCGAAGCCGTCCTGCAGGATCTCGAGCACGCCGTCGCCGTAGATCGCCTGGTCGTTCTCCGCCAGCTGCTTCAGGATGGCGAACATCATGTCCTGCTTGCGCAGGTTGCTGGCGTTCTCGATCTGCAGCTCTTCGGCGAAGGCGAGCAGGTCGGCGGGTGTCTTGCGTTTCAGTTCCTGGAGATTCATCGTGCTTTCAGGGGTGGGCTACAACGGAACAAGAAATGGCGTGGCCGTTGAGTGGTTGCTGGTCCCGCCAGCGATTGCGCCAATGCCCGGACGATAGACGGGCCCCTCGGGCGACTTCGAATCGTGCTTTTCGGGATTGGGGCGCGACGGGCGGAACCCGTGAGGAGTCGGCCCAATCTCTATCGGATGTCCGGGGTCGAGTCAAACCGAGATTGATGCTAGGCCGGCATAGTCAACAAACTCTTAACACCCGTGCTCTCAGAAAGGTTTCACGACGACCAGGATGACGATGCCGACCAGGATCACCGTCGGCACCTCGTTCATCAGCCGGTAAAAGCCGACGGGGTGCTTGTTGGCGTCGGTCGCGAAGGCCTTGCGCCAGCGGGCCAAGGCATGGTGGTAGATCGTCAGCAGCACGATCAGCACAACCTTGGCGTGGAACCAACTGCTCCGCCAGTTGTCGATCATCTCCGGCGTCAACAGGGTGAAAATGCCGAATATATAGGCAGCGATCATCGCGGGGTTCATGATGCCCCGAAGCAAACGCCGCTCCATGACCTTGAAAGTCTCGGCCTGCGTGGAGCCGACCGTCGTGGCCGCGTGGTAGACGAAGAGCCGCGGCAGGTAGAGGAGCCCCGCCATCCAGGCAACGACGCTGATGATATGGAGGGCCTTCAGCCAGGGATAGAAGCCGCTCAGCCAGTCCATCCTGCGTCCTTATGCCACGCGGTTGACACAGCAGGCGTCGCCGGCTGCGCACAGGCGTGGCCCGCCCTCAGAGCGCACGGGCGCCGCTGACGCCAGGGCCGCTCGGACCAGCTCGGCCAGACCGGCGATGAAGGCCGGCGCCGTTCCCACCGTCGGCACGCGCACATAGCCGGCCACGCCGCACTGCTCCGCCAGGTGCCGGTAATCCATATCGAGCTCCACGAGCGTCTCCGAATGCTCCGACACGAAGGCAATCGGGAACAGCACGACGCCGATGCCGGCGCGCCCGGCGCGGCGAATCTCCGCGTCCGTATCGGGCCCGATCCATTCGAGCGGACCGACGCGGCTCTGATAGCAGACCGTCCAGTCGGCGTCGGCCAGTTCCAGCGCCGCCGCGACCGCGCGCGCCGACCGCTCGACCTGCGACGGGTAGGGATCGCCGCGGCTGACGATCTTCTTCGGCAGGCCATGCGCCGAGAACAGCACCCGGAACCGCTTTCCCGTCTTGGCTGCGCACTCCGTGATGCCGAGCCGTATGAGCGCCGCGGCAGCGGCAACGAAGCCGGGCTGCGTCGGATAGCAGCAGATCAGCTTTGTCGGCACCCGCAGATCGACGGCCGCGGCCGCCGCCTGCCAGGATCGGTAGGACGATGCGGTCGTCGTCGAAGAGAACTGCGGATAGAGCGGCAGCAACACGATCTCGTCCGGTGCGAACGACTTTACCGCCGCCGCCACCTCCGGGCTCATGGGGTGCCAGTACCGCATGCAGCAATAGACCCGCGTCTCGCCGAAGCCGCCGAGCTGTTCCGCGAGAGCGTTGGCCTGGGCCTCGGTGTTCGGCAGGATCGGCGAGCGGTTGCCGATCTTGGCATAGATGCCGCGGGCAGTCGCCGCACGGCGGCCGGCAATGATCCGGGCCAGCAGCGGCCGCAGCGGCCAGGGAAGGCCGATGATGGCGGGATCATTGAACAGGTTGAACAGGAATGGCTCGACAGCCGCTGCCGAGTCCGGGCCGCCGAGGTTGAAGAGCACGACCGCGATGCGCCTGGCCGCCGCCACGCTAGCGCTTC
This sequence comes from Candidatus Acidiferrum sp., assembly GCA_035518775.1. Taxonomy (GTDB): domain Bacteria; phylum Pseudomonadota; class Alphaproteobacteria; order Dongiales; family Dongiaceae; genus JBGPEQ01. Next base: position 13,685 of record DATIXH010000258.1, on the reverse strand, counting down.
CAGCCGTGAACCAGCTCGCACAGCGCCGCGACGTGCTCGGGCGGCGTCTGGGGCAGGATGCCATGGCCAAGATTGAAGACGAACGGCCCGCTGCTCAGCCGCTCGAGGATACCCGCCGCCTCTTCCTGCATGGCGTCTCCGCCTGCCACCAGCGCCAGCGGATCGAGGTTCCCCTGCAAGGCGACGTGCGATTGCAGGCCTACCGCCCATGAAGGTGCCACCGTCGTGTCGAGGCTGAGCCCGTCGCAGCCGCATTCCCTGGCATAGCGCGCATAGGAGGCGCCGATGCCGCGGGGAAATACGACGACCGGGACATCCGGATGCTTGGCCTTTACGCGCCGCACGATCTCTGCCGTTGGCTGCAGAGCCCAGCGCTCCAACGCCGCCGATGAGAGGACGCCCGCCCAGCTATCGAAGATCTGCAGAACCTCGGCCCCGGCTTCGACCTGCTGGAGGAGATAGCTGCTGGTGGCATCGACCAGCAGATCGATCAATGCCATGAAAGACTCCGGCTCACGGTACGCCCAGCCCTTGGCGAGCGCGAAATCGCTGCCGCCGCCGCCCTCGACCATGTAGCTGGCCACGGTCCAGGGTGCGCCGGCAAAGCCGAACAAGGCAACGGTCGGCGGCAATTCCCGCCGGACGGCAGCGATCGCGGTACTGACCGGCGCCAGGGTTTCCGTCAGCCGCGCCAGTGAGAGCTGGCGAACCTCACCCCCCGAGCGAATCGGCGCCAGGACCGGCCCCTGCCCCTCCTCAAAGGACACCCTTTGACCCAACGCATGGGGGACCACCAGGATATCCGAGAAGATGATGGCGGCATCCAGCGGAAAGCGCCGGATCGGCTGCAGCGTCACCTCCACCGCGAGCTCCGGCGTAAAACACAATTCGAGAAAAGTCTTCACGCGGGTGCGCACCTCCCGGTACTCCGGCAGATAGCGTCCCGCTTGACGCATCAGCCAAATCGGCACATGCGGCGCGGCATGGCGCCGCAGGGCGGCAATGACGGTTTTTCCGGGAGCCATGAGCGAAGAACTCGCTGTCTGAGGCACTGCTCTCCTCTTCCTACTATATTTCTAATAGAAGGTTGGAGGAGATAGTTGGAGGGCAGAAACCGGGGATCAAAGAAGACCCTCAAACCATGCCCGAGACTCAGCATTGCCAGATAGAGGAGCGGGCCGGGACTGTGAGTTAGGGGCATAGGCAATCGCAGAGCTGCTCCGGAGCGGAGAGTCGTGGGCAGCGCTGGTGGATAAGTCCTTGGAGAACAGGCCATGAGCTATCCGCAACCCCGGTAATCCCCGGTGTTCGGTGGGATCGCAGGGCTGGCGAATGACCATCGGCAGGATTTTCGGGGATGTGGTAATGAAAAGGCGGGTCCAGCGCGAAACTGCCAGATATCCCCAGAATGCAGAGGATTGGATGGCCGAGGAGTCGTTGACCGAGCATAAGGGCTTTCACCTCCACCTCGTGTCGGACGCTACTGGTGAAACCATCAACAGCGTGGCGCGTGCCTGCCTCGTGCAGTTCGAAGGTATCGAGCCGGTCGAGCACACTTGGTCGCTGATCCGTACGCCCGGGCAGATGGAAAAGGTGCTGGGCGCTATCGCCGGCCATCCGGGACCTGTGCTGTTCACCATGGTGAACGAACAACTGCGGGCGCTGCTCCAGGATGGGTGCCGGCGGCTGCAGGTGCCGTGCATCCCCGTCCTGGATCCGGTGATCGGCGCGCTCGGCAGCTATCTCGGTATGAAGAGCAGTGGCCTGCCAGGCCTCCAGCACGAGCTCGACGCCGAATACTTCAGCCGCATCGATGCCATGAGCTTCGCCCTCAGCCATGACGACGGCCAGTCCAGCTTCAGCTACGATGATGCCGATGTCATCCTGGTCGGCGTGTCGCGCACCTCCAAGACGCCGACCTGCATCTATCTGGCCAACCGCGGCATCAAAGCGGCGAACGTGCCGATCGTTCCCGGCTGCCCGCTGCCGAGCGAGCTGTTGGCAACCCGCCGTCCGCTCGTCATCGGCCTGACCAAAGACCCGGCGCAGTTGGTGCAGATCCGCCGCAACCGCCTCAACATGCTTGCCCACTCCGAGGCCACCGACTATGTCGATCCGGAGATCGTACGCCAGGAGGTTGTGGCGGCGAGGCGGCTCTGCACCGAGAATCGTTGGCCCGTGATCGATGTCACCCGCCGCTCGATCGAAGAGACGGCGGCAACGATCATCCAGATGCTGGTGCGCCATCGGGGCGAGGAGGCCGCGCTCGAGACGTGAAGACGGCGATCCTCGGTCCGACTGCAGAGGCTCAGCTCGCGGCAGCGTCGGCCTCCATTGTGCTGGCATCGGCGAGTTCCGCGCGCGCCGCGTTGCTGCGCGCGGCCGGGATTCCCATTCTGGTCGATGCGGCCGCCATCGACGAAGCCGAGGTGAAGGCGTCGCTGCGGGCCGCGGGGGCCGGTGCGGCCGCGGTCGCCGAGACCCTTGCGGAGCTCAAAGCGCAGCGCGTTGCGCGGCGGCATGCCGGCAGCCTCGTCATCGGCGCTGACCAGGTGCTGGAGTGCGACAGCGTGCTGTTCGACAAGCCGCTGGAGCCCGCGGCGGCACGGGCGCAACTGCTGGCCTTGCGCGGACGCCGCCATCGGCTGGTGAGCGCGGTCGTGCTGGTGCGCGATGGCGGGCGAATCTGGCATCATGTCGACCGCGCCGAACTGACGATGCGGGAGTTCAGTACGGGGTTTCTCGATCGCTATCTGGACGCGGCCGGCGAGGCAGCCCTGTCGTCTGTGGGCGCTTATCAGCTGGAGGGCGTTGGTGCCCAGCTGTTCGCGGCCGTCGATGGCGACTACTTCACGATCCTGGGGTTACCCCTGTTGCCGCTGCTCGATATCCTTCGCGAGCAAGGGGTCTTGCTGCCGTGACCGAGGTCCAGAGGCCCGGGACGATCGGCCTGACGCTGAGTGGCCGCAGCCGCGTCGCCGGGGTCATGGGCTGGCCCGTCGCCCATTCGCGCTCGCCGCGGCTGCACGGCTACTGGCTGCGCATCTACGGCATCGATGGCGCCTATGTCCCGCTGCCCGTCCAGCCGGTGCATTTCGCCGCAGCGCTGCGGGCGCTTCCCATGCTGGGATTTGCCGGCGTCAATGTGACGGTGCCGCATAAGGAAGCTGCTCTCGGCGTCGTCGACCGCAGCGATCCGACAGCGCGGCGCATCGGTGCCGTCAACACTGTCGTGGTCGCGCCCGACGGGACTCTCGACGGCCGCAACAGCGACGGCTTCGGCTTCATCGAGAATCTACGGGCGGGCGTGCCAAACTGGTCGGCTGCAGCAGGACCGGCCGTGCTTCTTGGCGCCGGCGGCGCCGCCCGCGCCATTGCGGTCGCGTTGCTGGATGCCGGCGCGCCGGAGATTCGCATCGTGAACCGCACGATCGAGCGGGCTGAACGGCTGAGCAAGGACATCGGTGGTCCGTTGCGCATTCATGACTGGGCGGATCGTACCGGTGCGCTTGTCGACGCCGCGCTGCTCGTGAACACGACGACACTCGGCATGAGCGGCCAGCCGCCGCTCGTCCTCGCACTCGACCGGCTGCCGACCGGCGCCGTCGTGAACGACATCGTCTATTCGCCCTTGCAGACGGAATTGCTGGCGGCCGCGAAGGCGCGCGGCAATGCGGTGGTGGACGGACTCGGCATGCTGCTGCATCAGGCGCGGCCGGGGTTCGCGGCCTGGTTCGGCGTCGAGCCGGCCGTGACACCGGAGCTCCGGCGCTTCGTGCTGGAGGCGCCGGGCTGAGTCGCCGATGACCTCGCAACGCATGACGGTGCTCGGACTCACAGGCTCGATCGGCATGGGAAAATCGGCAGCAGCCCAGCATTTGCGCCGCCTCGGCATCGCCGTTCACGACGCGGACGCGGAGATTCATCGGTTGCTGCGGGAGGACCGCGCGACGATAGACGCAGTGGATGCAGCGTTTCCCGGCGTCAAACGTGAAGGGCGGATCGATCGCCGCGATCTTGGACGTCGCGTCTTCGGCGATGCCGCAGCGCTTGCGCGTCTGGAATCGCTGCTTCACCCGCGCGTTCGTCAAAGCACCGAGCGATTCCTGCGTCGTGCAGCGGCGGCGCGTCTGCCGCTGGTCGTGCTCGACGTGCCTCTACTCCTGGAGACGGGCGGCGAAGATCGCTGCGACTTCGTAGTGGTCGTGAGCGCGCCGGATTTCGTCCAGGCGGGACGGGTCCTGCAGCGGCCGGGCATGACGCGTGAGCGGCTGGCGGCCGTCCTGAAGCGCCAGATGCCCGATGCCGCCAAACAGCGCCGAGCAGATTTCGTGATTCCGACGGGGCTCGACCGGCGCACGGCCTTGCAGGCGTTGGCCCGCGTCGTCAGACTGGCGCGTGATTCGGGGCGCCGGCCAGCGAGGGGACCCCATTGCAATGCGTGAAATCGTCCTCGATACGGAAACGACAGGTCTCGATCCGACCAGCGGCCACCGCATCGTCGAAATAGCCTGCCTGGAGTTGCTCAACCACATCCCGACCGGCCGCAGCTATCAGAGCTACGTCAATCCGGAGCGCGACGTACCGGCCGATGCCGAGGCGGTTCATGGCCTGACGGCCGAGTTCCTCAACGACAAGCCGCGCTTTGCCGAGATCGCCGATGCCCTGATGGCGTTCATCGACGGCGCGCCGCTGGTGATCCACAACGCCGAGTTCGACATCCGATTCCTCAATGCCGAGCTCGTGCGGCTGGCGCGCCCGTCCCTGGATGGCGGGCGCATCGTCGATACGCTGCAGATTGCGCGCCAGAAGTTTCCGGGGGCGCCGGCCAGCCTGGACGCGCTGTGCCGGCGATTCGGCATCGACAACTCGATACGGACGAAGCATGGCGCGCTGCTCGACACGGAGTTGCTGGCCGACGTCTATCTGGAACTGATCGGCGGACGGCAGGCCGGGCTGGAACTGCTGACGGCAGCGTCACAGACGACGGTTGTGCTGGCGGCCAGCGGCCGGACGCCCCGGCCGGCACGCCTGCACGTTGCAACCGCGGAGGAATTGATCGCGCATGCCGCGCTGGTGGCGAGGCTGAAGGATCCGATCTGGCTGAGTTAAGTCTGGAACCCTATGGCCGGTTTGCCGTGGCTGCTGCTGCCGCCTCGCGGTTCTTGCGCTTGAAGTCCCGGTACATGGCAGCGAAGTCGATCGGGTTGATCAACAGAGGAGCGAAGCCGCCGTCGCGCGTCATCGAGGTGACGATCGAGCGGGCATAGGGGAACAGCAGGCGCGGGCCTTCGATCATCAGGATAGGCTCCACGGTCTCGGCCGCTACGTCGCCGATCTGCACCAGGCCGCCATACTCCATCTCCAGGAGATAGATGACCTTGTTCTCGTGGTTGGCCTCCACCCTGACGCGCAGCACGACTTCATAGTTCGGTCCGCTCAGCGGCACGACCTTTACGTCGACGTTGACCGAGCCTTCGCGCAGCTCGGTGGCTACCCCGATGGTTGCGGGGGCACCCGGGCTCTCGAACGACAGGTCCTTGAGATATTGGGCCATTACGGTGATTGGCACGCCACGGATCGTGGCTGGCCCGAAACTGGGATCGGTCGGCTGGTCCGCCATGAACTCTTCCTAGGTTGTTGGCCGTGTGGCTAGCACGGAACGGCCGCCCGCTCAATCGCTGGACACGGCGGCCGGCGCGGCCGGCAGGACATGCGGGTCGAACCGGACGAGCTCCCCATTGCGCGCCTCGATCCCGGTGATGCCCCGGATGAAGCCCCAGTGGGTGATGACTGCCACGCGCCGCCAGTCTGGCAGGCCTTGGGCGGCGGTCCGGAAGCCGTGACAGCGTCGGCCGAGCTCAGCGTCGGTCTCTACCGTGGTCGGCCACCAGATCTCCTCGACGTGATCGAAGGACAGGTGTGGCCAACGCGCGGCCAACCGGCTGCGCGGCGTGCCGATATCGCAGCTGAAAGCAGCCCGCTCGCGCACCATCGGTTCGACCGTCATGGCGATCCCCGTTCCGGCCGCAATGATTTCGGCAGTCTCGAGGGTGCGGACGTAGGGACTGACCAGCAACCGCTCGATCCCGGCGCGCGCCAGATGTTGCGCCACCGCCTCGGCCTGACGGCGGCCTTCGGTGGTCAGAGGAGGGTCAGGGATGTTCGGATCGACGCGGGTGCGATTGTATACCGCGTTCCATTCGGACTGGCCGTGGCGAACGAGGATCATCGGCCGCTTCTTCTGCCAAAAGCGGCGACGCCGGCCCCGCCGTGCTTGCTCTTTCCGCTGCGATTGCCCATGTTACCCATAGGAGACCCCGGCACATGGCCGGCGGCCGATATTGGTTATGCCCGGGTGATCTACTGCAACCGTCCGGCCCGGTCCAGCCGCCTGCATTGCGGCCGCTCCGTCAATCGTTAACGAACCTCGCTGCGCGCGTGCAGATATAGGGCAGGATTATGGATAGCGGCATCAGCATCATCATTCTGGCGATGGTGGCCGTTTTTCTCATCGCGCGGCTGTACAAGGTGCTGGGGCGCCGCACCGGCCATGAGCGGCGCCCCGATCCCTTCCCGGGCACCGCCAATGATGATCAGCGACGCGACACCGTGCTGCCGATGCCGGATCGGACCCGCCCGACCCGAAGCGACGACGGAGCGGCGGCATCCGCCTCCGCAACGGCGACGGATGCGGCGAGCGGGCCGCTGCAGGCCGGCATCGCGAGGATCCGCAGCGCTGATCCGCAGTTCGATCCGGTGAAGTTCCTGGCCGGCGCGCGCACGGCCTTCGAATGGGTCATCGGGGCGTTTGCCAACGGCGACGCCGCGAGCCTGCGGCCGCTCCTCAACGACGAAGTCTTCGACAACTTCAACCGGGCGATCAAGGCCCGCCAGACCGCTGGGGAGACGCTGCAGACCACCCTCGTGGGAATCACCTCGGCCGATCTGATCGAGGCCGATCTGCAAGGTCGCAATGCCATCGCGACCGTGAAGATCGTTTCCGATCAGATCAACGTCACTCGCAGCGCCGAGGGCAAGATCATCGAAGGTGATCCCGCGGCGGTTACCGCTGTGACCGATATCTGGACCTTCTCGCGCAACACCCGCGCGCGTGATCTGAACTGGATCCTGATCGCCACCCGCAGCCCGAACTGAGGGATGAGCGGCCGTTCCCGCGCGGCGCTATGCTGGGCGGTGCTGGCGGCTGCGCTCCTAGCCGCGCATGGCGCGCTCGCGGCCGATGGCGCGGTAAACCTGCGCCGGGCCGCCTTTCGCGAGCTTCCGGGCTGGCGGGACGATACGATCGCACAGGCGCTGCCGGCCCTGCGTGCATCATGCGGCGCGCTGGCGACCGAGCCGGCCGACACGCCCATGGGCTGGAAGGGCATGGCGGGTACGGTCGGCGCCTGGCGTCCCGTCTGCCGGGCCCTGGCGGCGGTCAAGGCGCAGGATGCGGCGCTACGCCCGATCATCGAGGCCGCGCTCGTGCCGTTCGCGGTGGCGGATGCCGAGGGTCCGGACGGGCTGTTCACGGGCTATTACGAGCCCGAGCTGCGCGGTGCGCGCAAGCGGAGCGCGGCTTACGGGGTTCCCCTCTATCGGCCGCCGCCGGACCTCAAGGCGCCCTACTACAGCCGCCAGGCGATCGACGACGGCGCTCTGGCCGGGCGCGGTCTGGAGCTGCTCTGGCTGGCTGACCCGATCGACGCTTTTTTCCTGCAGACGCAGGGCTCCGGCCGCGTCCGCCTCGCCGAGGGCGGCAACCTGCGCGTCGGCTATGCCGCCAGCAACGGCCTGCCGCCGACGATGATCGGGCGTATCCTGGTCGAGCGGGGCGAGCTGACCAAGGAGGCGGCGACCATGCAGACGGTGCGGCAGTGGCTGCGCGACCACCCGGCAGAAGCGCCCGCGCTGATGCAGCAAAACGCCCGCTACATCTTCTTCCGCGAGGTGCCCGGCGACGGGCCGCTGGGCGCGCTCGGCGTGGCCCTGACACCCGGTCGCAGCTTGGCCGTCGATGCTGACCTGCTGCCGCTGGGCGCGCCGCTGTGGCTCGACACGACCTATCCCGCGGGCACGCCCGAGGCCGGGCAGCCGCTGCGGCGGCTGGTGGTGGCGCAGGACAGCGGCGGCGCCATCAAGGGCGCCGTGCGCGGCGACCTCTACTGGGGCAGCGGCGACGCGGCCCTGCGCTATGCCGGGCCGATGAAGCAGCCGGGGCGTTACTACCTGCTGCTGCCGAAGTCCGTGGCCGACCGGCAATAGGCCGCGCGCTTGCCAAAGGGACGGCCAGCCCGCATTGTCGCGCCACCAGTGGGAGTAGCGTCGTTTCCGCCATGAGCGAGAGGCCCGCCCGCGTCGGCCTGTTCGTCACCTGCCTCGTCGATCTGTTCCGGCCGACCGTGGGCTTCGCCGCCGTCAAGCTGCTGGAAGAGGCCGGCTGCACGGTCGAGGTGCCGCGTGCGCAGACCTGCTGCGGCCAGCCCGCCTACAACTCGGGCGACCGGGCCGATGCCAAGGCGATTGCAGCGCGCGTGATCGCTGCCTTCGAGCCTTATGACTACGTGGTGGCGCCCAGCGGCTCCTGCGCCGGCATGATCCGCGAACACTACCCCACGCTCCTTGCCGACGATCCGGCGATGCAGAAACGCGCGCAGACACTGGCGGCGCGGACCTACGAGCTGGTCTCGTTCCTGACGGACGTGCGCGGCATGTCGGGAGTGACGGCACGCTTCGACGGCACCATCACCTACCACGACTCCTGCTCCGGCCTGCGCGAGCTTGGCGTCAAGCAGCAGCCGCGCAAGCTGCTGGCGACCGTCGCGGGCCTGCGGCTCGCCGAGCTGCCGGGGGCCGAGATCTGCTGCGGGTTCGGCGGCACCTTCTGCATCAAGTACCCGGCCATCTCCGACAAGATCGTCAGCGAGAAGACGGCTGATATTGCCGCCACCGGCGCCACCACCCTCCTCGCCGGCGATCTCGGCTGTCTGCTCAACATGGCCGGCAAGCTGAAGCGGGAGGGCCGCCCAATCGCCGTGCGCCACGTCGCTGAAGTGCTGGCGGGCATGACCGACATCGCTCCGATCGGGGAGTCGAAGGCCGAGTGATGCAGCACGCCAGCAGTCGCCGTTTCAAGGAGAATGCCAGGCGCGCGCTCGACGACGCGCAGCTGCAGCGCGCGCTCGGCCATGTGAAGAAGAACTTCGTTGAGCGGCGCGCGGCCGCGGCGGCACGGCTGCCGGAGTTCGAGGCGCTGCGCGACCGGGCGCGCGACATCAAGAACCATGTGCTCGAGAACCTCGACGTCTATCTCGAGCGCTTCGAGGCCAAGGTGGTCGCCAACGGCGGGCAGGTGCATTGGTGCGCGGATGCCGAGGCGGCGCGCCAGACGATCCTGCGCATCTGCCGCTCGGTGAACGCGAAGCTGGTGACGCGCGGCAAGACCATGATCGGCGAGGAGATCGCGCTCAACGATTTCCTTGAGGCCAACGCCATTACGCCGATCGAGACCGATCTTGGCGAGTACATCATCCAGCTGCGCCACGAGCCGCCGAGCCATTTGATCGCGCCGGCTATCCACGTCAACAAGGAGCAGGTGGCGGAGACCTTTCGCGCAGCGCACACCGACCTCGATCCGAAGCGGCCGCTGACCGAGCCGCCGGCGCTGCTGGCGGAGGCGCGCGCCAAGCTGCGCAGCCGCTTCCTCGCCGCCGACGTCGGCATCACCGGCGCCAACTTCCTGGTGGCGGAGACGGGCAGCAGCATCATCGTCACCAACGAGGGCAACGGCGACCTGACGCAGACCCTGCCGAAGATCCACATCGTGCTGGCCTCGCTCGAGAAGGTCGTGCCGGCCCTGGAAGATGCGGCCACGATCCTCCGTGTGCTCGCGCGCTCGGCTACGGGGCAGGAGATGTCGGTCTACACGACGGTCTCGACAGGGCCGCGGCGCGCCGACGATCTCGACGGGCCCGAGCAGTACCACGTCGTGCTGCTCGACAACGGGCGGAGCCGCATGCTCGGCAGCGAGTTCCGCGAGGCCTTGCGCTGCATCCGCTGCGGCGCCTGTCTCAACCACTGCCCGATCTACCATGCGGTCGGCGGGCATGCCTATGGCTGGGTCTACTCCGGCCCGATTGGCGCGGTGCTGACGCCGAGCCTGATCGGAGTCGAGGAGGCCGGGCACCTGCCGAACGCCTCCACCTTCTGCGGGCGCTGCGAGAGCGTGTGCCCGATGCGCATCCCGCTGCCGAAGATGATGCGGCATTGGCGGGAGCGCGAGTTCGAGCGGCACCTCTCGCCGCCGGCGGCGCGCTGGGCGCTGCGGCTGTGGGCCTTTGCCGCCAAGCGGCCGGCGCTCTATCGGCTGGGAGCCAGCATCGCTGCGCGGCTGCTGAAGCTGCGCGGCGGGCAGAGCGGGCGCATCGCCAGCCTGCCGCTGGCCGGCGGCTGGACCGCGCATCGCGATATGCCGGCGCCGGAGGGGCGCACCTTCCAGCAGCTGTGGGCCGAGCGCAGTCGGCCATGAGCGATACGCGCGGCCAGATCCTCGGCGCCATCCGCAAGTCGCTGCGGCGCGAGGCACCCTCGCCCCAGATGCAGGCTGAGATCCAAGCGCGGCTCGCCGATCCACCCCGCGGTCCCGTGCCGGCGCGAGGGCAGCTGGAGCCGCGGGCCCGCCTCGAGCTGTTCGTCGCGATGGCGAAGGAAGCGGCCTGTACGATCGTGCGGGTCGCCGATGTCGCGACCGTGCCGTCGGCGGTGGCCGACTACCTGGCGCGCGAGAACCTGCCGGCGAAGCTGCGCGTCGCGCCCGACCCGGCGGTAGCGGATCTGCCCTGGTCGACGCGACCCCTGCTGGAGGTGTCGACGGGGCGCAGCGACGGTTCCGACGAGGTCTCGCTGACGCCGGCGCTGGCGGGCATCGCGGAGACCGGCACGCTCATGCTGACGTCCGGGCCGGAGCGGCCGACCACCCTCAACTTCCTGCCGGAGACCCATATCGTGATGCTGACGGCCGAACAGGTCGTCGGCGGCATGGAGGAGGCCTGGGATCGCCTGCGCGAGCGCTACGGGCGGGGTGTCATGCCGCGCACGGTCAATCTGGTTACCGGGCCCTCGCGCAGCGCCGATATCGAGCAGACCCTGCAGATGGGCGCCCACGGCCCGCGCCGCCTCCACATCATCCTCGTCGATGGCGAAGCGACCGCCGAGCCCTGAGGAGTCCGAGCTGTGGCGCAGCGCCATGCGGGATGCCAAGCCGCTCCGGCGGCAGCGGCCGGCGGCAAAGAAGGCCGCCGAGGCGCCCTCCGAACCTGTGGAACCGAAGCCGGCGCCCGCCGCAGCGAAGCGTATCCTGCCGGCCCTGGCCCCGCCTCCACCGCCGCCGTCCAAGCCACCGGAGTTGGCGGTCGGCCGGGCCGCCGGGGTCGACAAGCGGCTGGCGGAGCGGCTGAAGCGCGGGCAACTGCCGGTCGAGGGCATGCTCGACCTGCACGGGCTGACGCAGGAGGAGGCGCATCGGCAGCTGGACGGCTTCCTTGCCCACGCGGCGCATACCGGCCGGCGCTGCGTCCTGGTCATCACCGGCAAGGGCGTGTGGCGCGAGGAGAGCGGCATCCTCAAGGAGATGGTGCCGCGCTGGCTGAACGAGGCGCCGAATCGCGGCCGCGTGCTGGCCATCGCCGCGGCCCAGCCGCGCCATGGCGGCAGCGGCGCCCTCTACGTTCTCTTGAAGCGGCGGCGCGAATCATGAAGGGATAAGGCCATGCGAACGCTGGAAGGCTCCTGCCACTGCGGCGCCGTGCACTTCTCGGTGAAGTCGCACACGCCTCAGCCCTACATGCACTGCTACTGCTCGATCTGCCGCAAGACGGCTGGCGGGGGCGGCTACGCCATCAACATCATGGGCGAGGCCAGGACGCTCAAGGTGAGCGGCCGCAAGCATCTCGCTTATTACCGCGCCAAGCTGCCCGAGGATGGCAAGACCGTGCACAGCCCGGCGCGCCGGCATTTCTGCAAACGCTGCGGCAGCGCCCTCTTCATCTCCGATCCGCGCTGGCCGAAGTGGGTGTATCCGCACGCCTCGGCCATCGATACGCCGCTGCCGAAGCCGAAGGAGCTGGCCCACATCATGATCGACTCCAGGGCGTCATGGGTGGCGGTGCCCGGCGGCAAGGGCAACCGCAGGTTCGCCGAGTATCCCGACCAGTCGATCGAGGACTGGCACAAGACGCGTGGGCTGTACGAGAAGTGAAGACGCGCGATAAGCAGTCTGCCCAGCAGAAGCCAGCGCTTACTTTATTTTGGGTCCCGCCTTCTTGTGCGGGAGAGTCATGACGCCGCTATCGCTCGACCAGTCAGTCGGCGGAAAGTCCACGTCAAACAGAAACTTGTCCTCGTGGCTCTCGGCATATCGCGCGCTTGTCGTCGCTTGCAGTGCCGCATGATACTCGGCCGCATCAAGCATACGCCAATTGGCCGTGACGACTCTTGACGTCCCGTCCGGGTCCATCAGCGTTATGACGTGATAGTAGACGCCCCCCGCCTTCAGATTTCCCGCCAGAAACTCCTGCAATTGTCCGACCGGGTTCTTCTCTGCCTTGAAGGCCCGGAGTCCGGGCGCGTCCTTTGTACTGGGATGATCGCGCAGAAAATTGCTCTTCTCTGGTGCCACCTTGTGCCACGGCTTCTGATTTTGCGCCGTCGCATCCTGGTCTGGCCGGAGAAACCAGTAGCGCACCAATCGTCTTGTCATCGGCAGCGTCTTTCCCGACGACTCGTCCGTGATAACGACCTTTACGCTGGCATGAGGCGTAACGTCGCCGGTGCCGCCGCCGACAGCGCGTCGGAACGCCAGGTTCTTGTTGAGGTGGATCGAATCCTTGTACGCGCCGGCGCCGACAGACAAGTCTTCTTGGTCTATCTCGACTTTAATGCTGTAGCGCGGTTTTGCATCAGAGGGTCCGGTTGCATCGGCAAATGGCAATTCCGAAAACTTGTCGCCGCGTATATAGGGGCCACGGGTTGGACCCGGCGTGGGCGAAGCGGTGAGCGCACTGGTTCCGTCTCTAATGTCGACTGGCGGACCCGAACCAAGCGGTCCCGGACGTATGCCACCCATGCGAAGCCTCCATCAGAGTCACAGCCACAGCCAGCAAACCATATCGCCCGGCCTGACTCTTGTATGCACGATCTTGATCCGGCCGGCGAGACTAAACCCCATAAGGGGCGAGACCAATATGATGCGGGTCACACTCTGCAGAATCCAACAACGCCACCAGGCGCAAGCAGCAGGATGCGGCCGTGCTCCCGGCAGCCGCCGTTGTGCGCTCAGCAAGCGTTGGCGCCGCGTTCCCTGTCGTTGCGCCGGACATGCACCCGTGCGATGGTGCGCCGCATGGCGCGCAGATCGGCCTCGCAAGTGATTGGAGAAGGCGGGTTTTCTGTGCTGGGCGCGGTCTACAGGAAATGACGCCCTTCGGCCGTCGCCTGCGCGAGCTGCGCGCCGCCCGCGGCCAGACGCTCAAGGAGATGGCCGCCGCACTCGGCGTCTCCTCGGCTTATATGAGCGCGCTCGAGCATGGCAACCGCGGCCGCCCCTCCTCCGGCTTCGTCCAGCAGATCTCGGCCTACTTCAACCTGGCCTGGGACGATGTCGACGAGCTGAAGCGGCTGGCCGA
>DATIXH010000257.1:0-4408 GCA_035518775.1 Candidatus Acidiferrum sp. | reverse complement strand
GCCGGGTTGAACACGTCGCCGAAGCGGCCGGAGGCGCCCTCGGTCAGCTTGCCGTTGATCCAATGATGCAGCGTCTTGGCCATGATGTGTCTATTCCCGTGCTTGCTGTGGCTGGCAGGACCGGCGTGCGTCCTTCGACAGGCTCAGGATGAGGGAGATCATGCGTGGCATGAAGAAAAGTCCTCATGCTGAGCTTGTCGAAGCACGCGGGATGGCGATCCAACAGGTGGATCGGACCGGCCTTAACCAGGACGCAAGATTACCCCGCGGCCAGCGGCCATTGCAAACCAGCGGTTCCGGAAGGGGGCCGACTTGCGCTATGCTCGCCGGCAATGGAGGAACCCATGCGCAAGCTATTGCTGACGATGGGAGTGGTGGGGCTGCTGGTCGGCGCTGGCCAGGCGGCCCGGGCCGACGACCAGGGCGGCGACTGGCGGGACCAGTTCCATTTCCGGCTCGACGATCTCGACAAGCTGATGCAGGGGATGGACGAGCTGCTGCAGTCGATCCCGCGCTACCAGACGCCGATCATCGACGAGAACGGCGACATCATCATCCGCCGCGCTCCGCGCGAGCGCGGGTTCGATCCGTTCACCCGGCCGGACGAGCCGGAATTCGCGGATATCTGAGGGGCGGCCCCTACAATTCAATACGGCGTCGCCGGGCCGTAGTTGCCGACATAGCTCGTGTGGGTCACCAGCCCCGTGTCCTCCCGCCAGTAGTGCAGGTGGCAGGCCGGCGGCTCCATGATCCAGGCGGTGGGGCTGCCCTCCCGGAGGTCGAGGGCGACCTGGTGGGCGGTGGCGGGCGCGGTCGTCACGACCGTGCCGTTCCAGCGCGCCGCCATCGAGCGATGGACGTGGCCGCAAATGATGCGCTCGATCTGCGGATGCTCCGCCACGAGCGCGCCGAGGGCGGCGCTGTTGGCGCAGTTGATGGTATCCATCTCCGCGATGCCCGTGAGGAAGGGCGGGTGGTGCATGGCGACGATGGTGGGGCGCTCGGGGTGCCGCTCCAGCTGATCGGCGAGCCAGTCGAGGCGGGCCTGGCAGAGGCTGCCGCCGGACTCGCCCGGGATCAGCGTATCGAGCGCGATCAGGCGGAGCGGCAGGTGCTCGATCGCGTATTGCAGGAACTCGCCGCTCTGCGGCAGGTAGAGCTGGTCGGCGAACGACTGCCGCAGGCCGGCGCGGTCGTCGTGGTTGCCGGGCATCAGGGCCCACGGGATCTGCAGCGGCTGCAGGAGCTCGCGCAGATTGGCGTATTCGGCGGCGCTGCCCTGATCGACGAGATCGCCGGTGATCCAGACGAAATCGGGGCGCGGCTCCAGGGCGTTCAGATGGGCGACGGCGCGGGCCAGGAAGGCCGGCGTGTCGACGCGGTCGAAGAGCTTGCGGCCCCTGGCGACGACGTGCAGGTCGCTGATCTGCGCCAGCAGCATCAGGAATCGTAGGACACGACGGAGACGAAGGGCACGCTGAGCTTGCTGCGGCCGTTGAGGAAGGCGAGCTCGATGATGCAGGCGGCGGCGCGCACGTCGGCGCCGACCTTCTGCAGCAGCGCGATGGCGGCCTCCATGGTGCCGCCGGTCGCCAGGAGGTCGTCGAGCACGACCACCCGCTGGCCGGGCGTGACGGCGTCGGCCTGGATCTCGACGATGTCGGTGCCGTACTCGAGGTTGTAGCTGTAGGGGATGGTGGGCCCGGGCAGCTTGCCCTTCTTGCGCACCATCACGAAGCCGCAGTCGAGCTTCAGGGCCAGCGGGGCCGCCACCAGGAAGCCGCGCGATTCGATGCCGACCAGCAGGTCGGGCTTGTGCGGGGCGACCGCGGCTGCCAGGACGTCGACCGTGGCATGCCAGGCCTGGGCGTGCGCCAGCAGGGTGGAGATGTCGTAGAACAGGATGCCCGGCTTGGGAAAGTCGGGGATCTGCCGGATATGGTCCTTGATCTGGATCGCGGGGGTGTTCGGCATGGCGCGGCAATCTAGCGGGTCCGGGAGGGGCGTGCAATTTCGCAGCGGCGCAGGCAATGTTACCCAGCAAGGGGGGCGAATCGAGGATCTGGGTATGGCGGCAGGGCTGATGGAAACGACGCGGCGGGGCGAGGACATCGTTCTTACGGCCGCCGGCGCCTGGACGATCCAGGCGGCGCGGGCGCTCGACGGGGAGCTGCGGAAACTGGCGTCGGCCGGGGCCAAGAAGGTGCTGATCGTGCTGGCCGACCTCACCGCCCTCGACACCGCCGGCGCCTGGCTGATCGCGCGCACCGAGCGCGAGCTGAAGGCGCGCGGCATCGCGGTCGACATCGGCGGCGCCAAGCCGGGGCACCAGGCGCTGCTCAGCCGCATCATGGAGGCCGGCCAGCCGCCGCCGCTGGCGCCGGAGCCGCACTTCCATCTCATCGACGTCGTCGCCGATACCGGCGAGGCATTGGTCCATGGCGGGCGGCAGGCGCGCGACATGCTTGCCTTCTACGGCGCCCTCATCTTCGCCGTCGGGCGGGTGCTCCGGCACCCCAGCCGCATTCGCATCATCTCGCTGGCCAATCACGTCGAGCAGCATGGCCTCAACGCGATGCCGATCGTCGGCATCCTTCTGTTCCTGGTCGGTATCGTCATCGCCTACCAGGGGGTCGACCAGCTGCGCCAGTTCGGCGGCGAGATCTACGTCGTGAACCTCGTGGGCATCTCGGTGCTGCGCGAGATGGGCGTGCTGATCAGCGCCATCGTCATTGCGGGTCGCTCGGGCAGCGCCTTCACCGCGGAGATCGGCACCATGCAGGTGAACGAGGAGGTCGATGCCATCCGCACCCTCGGGCTCGATCCGCTGGAGGTGCTGGTGCTGCCGCGCATCCTGGCGTTGATGATCGCGCTGCCGCTGCTGACCTTCTTCGCCAACATGATGGCGATCCTGGGCGGCGCCATGATGGCAACCTGGGCGATCGACGTCACGTTCCAGCAGTTCCTCAACCTGCTGAACCAGGCGGTGACCCTGACGCATTTCTGGGTCGGCATGATCAAGGCGCCCGTCTTCGCCTTCCTGATCTCGATGGTCGGATGCTTCGAGGGCATGCGCGTGCGCGGCAGCGCCGAGAGCGTCGGGCGGTTGACGACTCAGTCCGTGGTGGAGTCGCTGTTCCTGGTGATCGTCTTCGACGCCGCCTTCTCCATCCTGTTCTCCTATATGGGCTACTGACGGGTCGGGCGTGGCGACGGTGGAGCCGATCATCCGGGTGAACGGCCTGCGGACCCAGTTCGGGCGGCAGGTCGTGCACGACAATCTCGACCTCGAGGTCATGCCGGGCGAGGTGCTGGGCGTGGTCGGCGGCTCCGGCACCGGCAAGTCGGTGCTGCTGCGCACGATCGTCGGCCTCAACCGGCAGACGGCCGGCAGCGTCGCCGTGTTCGGCCAGGACACCGCCGGCTTGAGCGAGGCGGCGTGGCGGCGGCTGCAGGCGCGCTGGGGCGTGTTGTTCCAGGGCGGCGCCCTCTTCAGCTCCCTGACCGTGAGTCAGAACATCCAGGTGCCGATGAAGGAGCATACTGACCTGCCGCACAGGCTGATGGACGAGCTCGCCGCCCTCAAGATCGAGCTCGTGGGGCTGCCGGCCGATGCCTGCGGCAAGGTGCCGTCACAGCTGTCGGGCGGTATGCGCAAGCGGGCCGGGCTGGCGCGCGCGCTCGCCCTCGACCCGGAGATTCTGTTCCTGGACGAGCCGACCTCCGGCCTCGATCCGATCGGCGCCGCCGCCTTCGACCAGCTGATTCGCGGCCTGCAGCAAAGCCTTGGCCTCACGGTGTTCCTGGTGACCCACGATCTGGACAGTCTGGCGACGATCTGCGACCGTATCGCCGTGCTCGTGGACAAGCGCATCAAGGTCGGCACGATGGCGGAACTTCTGCAGGACGATCACCCGTGGATCCGCGAGTATTTCCACGGCCCGCGCGGGCGCGCCGCGCGGCGCGAACCGGCCTGAGCCATGGAGACTCGGGCCAGCTACATCGCCGTCGGCGCCTTTGTCCTGGTCCTGATTCTCGGCCTGGTCGGATTCGTCATCTGGGTCGGCAAGTTCCGCGGCGCGGAGGAGTTCGCCCGCTACGACATCCTGTTCGCGGGGTCGGTGACCGGACTCCAGGTCGACGGCACCGTGCGCTATCGCGGCATTCCCGTGGGCCGCATTATCGACATCCGGGTCGACCCCGCCAACATCGAGATGGTCCGCGTCACCATCGAGGTGAAGGCCGATACGCCTGTGCGTACCGACACTGATGCTTCGATCGAGCTGCAGGGCATCACCGGGGTCACCTACGTCCTGCTGAAGGGCGGCAAGCAGGACAGCCCCGCGTTGCCGGTGACCATGAAGGAGCCCTATCCCCAGATCCACTCGATCCCGTCGAGAATCGAGAT
>DATIXH010000256.1:0-27911 GCA_035518775.1 Candidatus Acidiferrum sp. | reverse complement strand
CTGAACGCCGATCGCTGCGATATTTTCACCGATGTGGACGGAGTCTACACCACCGACCCGCGCATCGTTGCGAAGGCCCGCAAGCTCGATAAGATCACCTACGAGGAGATGCTGGAGATGGCGTCGCTCGGCGCCAAGGTGCTGCAGATCCGCTCCGTCGAGATGGCGATGAAGCACGGGGTGCGGCTGCAGGTGCTCTCGAGCTTCAATGATGCGCCGGGCACGCTGGTCGTCGACGAGGAAGAGATCGTGGAACAGGAACTGGTGAGCGGCATCGCCTACAGCCGCGACGAGGCCAAGATCACGCTGACCCAGGTGCCGGACCGGCCGGGCGTGGCCGCCGCGGTCTTCGGCCCGCTCGCCGACGCCAACATCAACGTCGACATGATCGTGCAGAACGTGTCGCACGGCTCCCAGGGCGGCCCCACCACCGACCTCACCTTCACCGTCTCCAAGGCCGACCTCGACCGCGCCATGAAGGTCATCGAGGGCAGCCGCGCCACCACGCAGTACGCCGCGCTGTCGCCGGATTCGAACGTCGTGAAGGTCTCGGTCATCGGCGTCGGCATGCGCAGCCATGCCGGCATCGCCCAGCGCATGTTCAGGGCGTTGGCGGAGAAAGGCATCAACATCCAGGTGATCTCGACCTCCGAGATCAAGATCAGCGTGCTGATCGCCGAGGAGTACACCGAGCTGGCCGTGCGTACGCTGCACACCGCCTACGGGCTGGACGCGAGCTGAGCCGATGAACCGCCAGGCGGCCCGTCAGCGCCTCGACCAGCTGTGGGAGCGCGGCCGCGAGTTCCTCGGCTGCGATCTCGCCATCATGGGCGGCGCCATGACCTGGGTGTCGGAGCGGCACCTCGTGTCGGCCCTCTCCAACGCCGGCGGCTTCGGCGTCATCGCCTCCGGCTCGATGTCGCCGGAGTTGCTGGCTAAGGAGATCGCGGGCACGGCCGCCCTCACCGACCGCCCCTTCGGCGTCAACCTCATCACGATGCATCCCCAACTCTTGCAGCTGGTCGACGTCTGCCTCGACCACAAGGTCGGGCACATCGTGCTGGCCGGCGGCCTGCCGCCCGGGGCCGCCCTCACCCGCATCAAGCAAGGCGGCGCCAAGCTGCTGTGCTTCGCGCCGGCGCTGGTGATCGCCCGCAAGCTCGTGCGCTCCGGCGCCGACGCCATCATCATCGAGGGCATGGAGGCCGGCGGCCATATCGGCCCGGTCACGACCAGCGTGCTGGCCCAGGAGATCCTCCCCGCCATCCGCGAGGTGCCCGTGTTCGTCGCCGGCGGCATCGGCCGCGGTGAGGCCATCCTCGGCTATCTCGAGATGGGCGCCTCCGGCTGCCAGCTCGGCACCCGCTTCGTCTGCGCCAAGGAATCGATCGCCCATCCCGCCTTCAAGCAGGCCTTCATCCGCGCCAGCGCGCGCGACGCCGTGCCCTCGGTGCAGCTCGACCCGCGCTTCCCGGTCATTCCCGTGCGCGCGCTCGTCAATGACGGCGTGCGCCGCTTCATGGATTTCCAGCGCCAGATGATCGGCCGGGTCGACCGCGGCGAGATCGACCAGAAGGCGGCGCAGCTGGAGATCGAGCATTTCTGGGCCGGCGCGCTGCGCCGCGCCGTGATCGACGGCGACATCGAGAACGGCTCGCTGATGGCCGGCCAGAGCGTGGGCATGGTGACCAAGGAGCAGCCGCTGCCGGAAATCCTGCGCGAGCTGGTCGATCAGGCGGTCGATGCCCTGCTGGCGCGCGAGCAGAACCAGGTTCCCGCCGCCGAGATCAAACGCGCGGGGGCCGCCGGCTGATGCCGCAGGCGGGCGGGCCTACCGGAACCCGTCTGCTCCTCCGCCGCCTCCGCGATGTGATGGCCGGCGGCGGCAAGGCGCAGCAGCGTCTCGACAAGATCGTCACCATCGTCGCCGCCGACATGGTGGCCGAGGTCTGCTCGGCCTATGTCATGCGCCCCGGCGAGGTGCTCGAGCTGTTCGCCACCAAGGGCCTGCGGCCCGAGGCCGTGCACAAGACGCGGCTGCGGGTCGGCGAGGGCATCGTCGGCGACGTCGCCGCCCACGCCCGCCCGCTGGCGCTGGCTGAGGCGCAGTCGCACCCCAACTTCGCCTATCGCCCGGAGACCGGCGAGGAGATCTATCACTCGATGATGGGCGTGCCGATCCTGCGCGGCGGCCGCGTGCTCGGCGTGCTCGCGGTGCAGAACCGCACCCCGCGCCATTATCACGAGGAGGAGGTCGAGACGCTCGAGACCGTCGCCACCGTGCTGGCCGAGCTGGTGGCGAGCGGCGAGCTGGTGGCGCGCGAGGAGCTGGAGCCGACCGAGGGCATCGCCGTGCTGCCGGTGCGGCTCGAAGGTGTGGTGCTCAACGGCGGCCTCGCCATGGGCCAGGCCGTGCTGCACGAGACGCGCATCATGCTGAAGCAGATGGTGGCCGAGGACCCGCGCCGCGAGCTGGAGCGGCTGCGCGAGGCGGTCGCCACCATGCAGAGCGCGCTCGACGACATGCTGGCCTCCTCCGATCTCGCCGACGGCGGCGAGCATCGCGACATCCTCGAGACCTATCGCATGTTCGCCGAGGACCGCGGCTGGCTCGGCCGCATCGCCGAGATCATCAACAGCGGCCTCACCGCCGAGGCCGCGGTGCAGAAGGTCAAGGACGACATGCGCGCCCGCCTCGACCAGGTGGTCGATCCGTATCTGCGCGAGCGCGTGCTCGACCTCGAGGACCTCGGCAACCGCCTCATCAAGCACCTCATGGGCGACACCGCCGTGGCTGCGACCGAGCCTCTGCCGGACGATGTCATCCTGGTCGCGCGCGACATGGGCCCGGCCGAGCTGCTCGACTACGACCGCAAGCGCCTGCGCGGGCTGGTGCTGGAGGAGGGCTCCGCCACCTCGCACGTCGCCATCGTCGCCCGCGCCATCGACATTCCCGTGGTCGGGCGCGTGAATGGTCTGTTCCGGCGCGTCGAGCCGAAGGACGCGCTGATCATCGACGGCGACAACGGCACCATCTTCGTGCGGCCGGGCGAGGACATCCGCCAGCACTTCCTCGAGGGCATGCGCGCGCGCTCGCAGCGCAAGGCGATGTTCGCGGCCACCCGCGAGCTGCCGGCGGTGACGCGCGACGGCGTCGCCATCTCCCTCAACATCAACGCCGGCCTCTTGATCGACGTGCCGCATCTGCACGACAGCGGCGCCGACGGCATCGGACTCTACCGCACGGAAATCCCGTTCATGGTGCGCTCGGAGTTTCCGGACGTCGCGGCGCAGGTCGACATCTACCGCAAGATCCTCGACCTCGCCGGCGCCAAGCCGGTGGTGTTCCGCACCCTCGACGTCGGCGGCGACAAGGTCCTGCCCTATTGGCGCGGCGAGGACGAGGAGAATCCGGCCATGGGCTGGCGCGCCATCCGCATCGGGCTCGACCGTCCGATCATGCTCCGCCAGCAGCTGCGCGCGCTCATCCGCGCCGCCGCCGACCGGCCGCTGCACGTCATGTTCCCCATGATCTCCGACGTAGCGGAGTTCGTCGCAGCGCGCCGCGTGCTCGAGCTCGAGCTGAAGCGCCTCCGCGCCGCCGGCAAGCCGGCGCCGTCGGACGTGAAGGTCGGCGCGATGTTCGAGGTGCCGGCCCTGGCCTGGCAGCTGGAGGAGCTGCTGAGCCGGGTCGATTTCCTCTCGGTCGGCAGTAACGATCTCCGCCAGTTCCTGTTCGCCAGCGACCGCGGCAGCCCGCGCATCGCCGACCGCTACGACACTCTGTCGCCGGCCATGCTCGGCATCCTCGGGCAGCTGGCGCGCGCATGCGCCGCGGCCGGCAAGCCCCTCAGCCTGTGCGGCGAGATGGCCGGACAGCCGGTCGACGCCATGGCCCTGATCGGCCTCGGCTTTCGCACGTTATCCATGGCGCCGCCCGCGGTCGGCGCGGTGAAGACGATGATCCGCAGCCTTGATGTGGCCCGACTCCAGACCTATTTGACGGGCATCCGAGGCACGGCTGCAGGCAGCCTGCGCGGGCGGCTGCGGGCCTTCGCGCGCGACCACAATGTCGCGCTTTAGGGTGTCGATCCGACCGCGAGTTTGCTAGACTCAAGGGCGAGGACGGCTTCGCCCCGAGCGGCGGCCGCAACCTTGGTTAATGCCGGGCACCGGTGCGGACGCGATCCGGCCGGCGCTTGTCACCGGCGCACCGCAGAACGGAGCGACGGGACGCTGGACATCCACGATGGCGACGCGACGCAAGCGCAACCTTAATTTCCTTCCGGCCGAGACCCGCCCGGAACCGGTCATCGACATCAGCGCCTATCCGGTCGATATCGGCGTGGGCGAGCTCATGCGGCTGACGCGCGAACGCCTCGGCCACGAGCTGCAGACGGTGGCCAACCAACTGCGCATCCGTCTCTCCTATCTGGAGGCGATCGAGGACGCCCGCTTCAAGGACTTGCCGGGCACGACCTATGCGGTCGGCTTCGTTCGCAGCTATGCCGACTATCTCGGCCTCGACGGCGCCGACATCGTGCGCCGCTTCCGCGAGGAGGCGGCCCGCATCCATGGCCAGACCAAGCTGATCTTCCCCGCTCTGACGGCGGAGGGCAAGCTGCCGCGCGCCGCCGTGCTGCTGGTGTCCGCCGTCGGCCTCGCCGCCGTCTACGGCGTCTGGTACTACATCTCCAGCCGTCAGCAGAGCGACGTGCCGGTCATCACCGAAGTGCCCGAGCGCCTGGCGGTCGTCGCCCCCGACAACAGCGACGGCGCCAGCCATCAGGGCGCCACGGCGACCGAGTCGCCCGAGACGTTCGAGACGCCGCCCCCGGTCGAGCCGCAGCCTGACAGCGGCTCCGGGATCGCCGGCGGTCTCGGCTCTGCCAATGCCGCCACGCCGCATGAGCCACCCGTCGAGGCGACCGCGCCGGCCGGCGGTGGCGACGACACGGCCAGTCCCGCGGCGCCGACCGCGGCGCCCGTAACGGTTGCGCCCCCGCAAACGACTGCGCCGGCCGAGACGGCGCGACCGTCCGCCAGCGTGAATCCGACACCGCCGGCGGTGGCCGAGGCCGTTCCGCCGGTGCCCGCTCCTGGCGCTGCTGCCGGCACGAACGTGCCGCCCCCGGCCGTCGATGCCGGCGACCATCAGGCCGCCGCCGCGGTCACGCCGGCCGGCTCGGCCACGCCGCCTGCTGCGCCGCCGGCGCCATCCTTGCCGCCAGCTGCCCCGGCCGCCGCTGCTACCGATATCCCGGCCGCTCCGACTGCCGCGCAGAGCACGGCCCAGGAAAGCGCCCCGCCGCCGCCACCAGCGACGGCGCCGGCCGACCAGCCGCAGCAAGTGGCCGAAGTAACCCAGGGCGTGGTGATCGAGGCGCGCATGGACAGCTGGATCAAGGTCGTGGACGCCAACAACAAAACGGTCACAAACAAAGTGCTGAAGGCCGGAGAACGCTATGTCGTTCCGGAACAGCCCGGTCTGATGATGCGGACCGGCAACGCCGGCGGCCTCGATGTGCTGGTGAATGGGGCAAAGGCGCCGCCGCTGGGCGAGGTCGGCGCGGTGCTGACCAAGATCTCGCTGGCCCCGGACAAGCTCCTCAGCGGCACCGCGGTGGGCGACTAAGCCGCCCCTTGACCGCGGCCGAATCCCGCGCGCATGGTGCGGGCAGATTCCCGCCCCCTGGCACCTGAACGGAGCGACCGATGAGCGTACGGCCCTATCGCGACATCCAGCGGCGCAAATGCCGGCAGATCCGGGTGGGCTCGGTGCCGGTCGGCGGCAACGCGCCGATCACCGTGCAGTCCATGACCAACACCCTGACGGCCGACGCAGCCGCCACCATCGCCCAGGTCCAGGCGCTGGAAGCCGCCGGCGCCGACATCGTGCGCGTGAGCTGCCCGGACGAGGAATCGACGGCGGCGATGCCGCAGATCGTGAAGGCGGCGAAGGTGCCGATCGTCGCCGACATCCATTTCCACTACAAGCGGGCGATCGAGGCGGCCAAGGCCGGCGCCGCCTGCCTGCGCATCAATCCCGGCAATATCGGCTCGGCCGAGCGCGTGAAGGAAGTGGTGAAGGCGGCCAAGGACCATGGCTGCTCCATGCGCATCGGCGTCAACGCCGGCAGCCTGGAGAAGGAGCTGCTCGAGCGCTATGGCGAGCCCTGCCCCGAGGCCATGGTGGAGAGCGCGCTCACCCACGCCAAGATTCTCGAGGACAACGATTTCTTCGAGTTCAAGATCAGCGTGAAGGCCTCCGACGTCTTCCTGGCGGTGGCGGCTTATCAGGGCCTGGCCGAGGCCTGCGACTATCCGCTCCATCTCGGCATCACCGAAGCCGGCGGCCTGCGCATGGGCACGGTGAAGTCGTCGGTCGGGCTCGGCATGCTGCTGTGGTCGGGCATCGGCGACACCATCCGCGTCTCGCTCTCGGCCGATCCGGTCGAGGAGGTGAAGGTCGGCTACGACATCCTGAAGTCGCTCGGCCTGCGCCACCGCGGCGTCAACGTCATCGCCTGCCCGTCCTGCGCGCGCCAGCAGTTCGACGTCATCAAGACGGTCGCGGCGGTCGAGGCGCGGCTGGCGCACATCACCACGCCCATGACGCTCAGCATCATCGGTTGCGTGGTGAACGGCCCGGGCGAGGCGCGCGAGACCGATGTCGGCTTCACCGGCGGCGGCAACGGCACGCATCAGGTGTATGTCGACGGCACGCCGCACCATCGCCTGAAGGGCGAGGACATCGTCGAGCATCTGGTGAAGATGGCCGAGAAGAAGGCGGCCGAGATCGCCGCCAAGGAAAAGGCCGACGCGGACTCGCCGCAAGCCAGCGCCGCCCAGTAGCTCTCCAGGAGTCCCCGTCGTGCCTTCGCTGCAGCCGGTCCGCGGCACCCATGACCTATTGCCCGAGGAGATGCGACGTTTTCGCCGCGTCGTCGAGACCGCGCGCGCCGTGGCCGAGCGCTACGGCTATCTGGAGATGGCGACGCCGATCTTCGAGTTCTCCGAGGTCTTCCAGCGCACGCTCGGCGATACCTCCGACATCGTCACCAAGGAGATGTACAGCTTCACCGACCGCGGCGGCGAGCAGCTGACGCTGCGCCCGGAGGGTACGGCCAGCGTGGTCCGCGCCCTGATCTCCGAAGGCCTCGCCCAGCACCTGCCGCTGAAATACTTCTACAGCGGCCCGATGTTCCGCTACGAGCGGCCGCAGAAGGGCCGCCTGCGCCAGTTCCACCAGACGGGCGTTGAGTTGCTCGGCGTGGCGCAGCCGCAGGGCGACGTCGAGATCATCGCCGTCGGCGCCGCCATCCTGCGCGCGCTCGGCGCGCTCGACCGCACGGTCCTGGAGATCAACACGCTCGGCGATAGCGAGAGCCGCGGCGCGTATCGCAGCGTGCTCGTCGACCATCTGAAAGGACACCTGACCAGGCTCTCGAAGGAGAGCGTCGACCGCCTCGACCGCAATCCGCTGCGGATCCTCGATTCGAAGGACGAGGGCGATCAGGCCATCGTTGCCGACGCGCCCGTCTACACGGACTATCTGAACGCGGCGAGCCGCTCGTTTTTCGATGCGGTCAAACAGGGCCTCGATGCGGTCGGCATCGCCTATCAGATCAATCCGCGGCTGGTCCGCGGACTCGACTACTACTGCCACACCTGCTTCGAGTTCACGGCGGCCGAGCTTGGCGCCCAGAAGACCGTGATGGCCGGCGGCCGCTACGACGGTCTGGTCGAGACGATGGGCGGATCGCCGACGCCCGGCGTCGGCTGGGCCTCGGGCATCGAGCGCGTCGCGATGATGCTGCGCGATGTCATTCCCGAGCCACGGCCGATCGCGGTGGTCCCCATTGGCGAGGCGGCTGGCGTTACCGCGCTGAAGCTCACGGAGAGCCTGCGCCGCGCCGGCTTCACGGTCGACCTCGGTTTCAGCGGCAACATCAAGAAGCGTATGGCGCGCGCCGACAAGATCAAGGCCGTGGCCGCCGTCATCATCGGCGACGACGAACTCGCCAAGGGCGCGGCGATGTTGCGGGACCTGCAGTCCGGCGCCCAGGAACAGGTGCCCCTCGACCAGCTGCCAGACCGCCTCGCCCTCTATCGGCGCTAGGCACGTGCTGCCGCGTCTCTTGCCTTGAACCACAGAGGCACGGAGGCACAGAGTAGTCACAGAGAAGCCATGCTCACCCCTACTCACACTGTCATCGCCGGGCTTGACCCGGCGATCCATTCCTCCGCGGCACGAGCGGAGCCCATTGAAGCATGGATCGCCGGGTCGGGCTTGTCCTCGGGCCGGCCGAGGGCCGGGCCCGGGGGCCCGGCGATGACAGGTGAGAGGGTGTGGGCGGCGTTCACATCCTTCTTCTCCGTGAGTCCTCTGTGCCTCCGTGCCTCTGTGGTTCAAGGCAAGAGACTCGGTCTCTCCGCATAGGCCGGACAAAGGCCGTGACTGGACCATCGCCTCCCACCTACCTCATCATCGGCGTCAGCCATCGCACCGGCACGGCGGCGCTGCGCGAGCGGTTGTTCGCCGACGAGGCGGGGCGGACAGAGCTGCTTGCCGCTCTGCGCGGTGCCGGCCTCGGCCAAGCCCTCGTGCTCTCGACCTGCGATCGGACCGAGCTGCACGCCATCACCGACGATCCGCCGCCGGCTGCTGCCGCGATGCGCCAGATCCTGGCCCGCCAGGGCAGCGTCACCCCCGCCGACATTGCGGCCCAGGGCTATGAGCTCATCGGCGATGCCGCGCTCCGCCAGCTGTTCGCGGTCGCCTCGTCGCTCGACAGCGTCGTCGTCGGCGAGCCGCAGGTGCTGGGCCAGGTGAAGGACAGCCACCGCTTCGCGAGCGCTGTCGGCATGATCGGGCCGCAGCTGGAGGCGGCACTGCGCGCCGCCTACGGCGCCGCCAAGCGCGTGCGTAGCGAGACCGCCGTCGGCGAGCGTCCGGTCTCGATCGCGGCCGCCGCGATCCAGATGGCGCGCGGCGTGCACGGCGATCTCGCGCGCTGCGCGGCGCTGCTGCTGGGCGGCGGCGAGATGGGCGAGCTGATGGCGGCCCAGCTGCGGCAGGCCGGCCTCGCCCACCTCACCGTGCTGCACAAGTCGGCCGCCCGCGGCGCGCTGATCGCCCACCGCCTGGGCGCCCATGTGCGGCCGCTCGACGAGCTTGCGGCGGCGCTCGCCGATGCCGATATCCTCATCGCGGCCCTCGGCGACGAGCGCGAGATCGTCACCGTGGCCGCCATCAGGCAGGCCCTGCGGGCGCGCCGCCAGCGGCCGATGATCTGCATCGACAGCGCCGTGCCCGGCGACATCGAGCCGGCCGTCCACGATCTCCACGGCGCCTTTCGCTTCGATCTCGGCGATCTCGAGCGGCTCGCGGTCGAGGGGCAATCGGCGCGCGCCGCCGCCATCGATCCGGCGTGGGCCATCCTCGACGCCGAGGTCGCTGCCTTCGCGGCCGGCGCGGCGTTGCGGCAGGCCGCCCCCGCCGTGGTCGCGCTGCGCCGGCATTTCGAGGCGGTGCGCGACCGGGTGCTGGCGGAGAACCCCGGTGCCGACGCCGCGACCGTGGCGCGCCTGCTGGTCAACCGGCTGTTGCACGCGCCCTCGGCCGCGCTACGCGACCTCGCTGCCAACGCGACAGTGGACGATGGCGCCGAGCTGGTGGCAATAGAGCGGCTGCTGGCGCGCCTGTTCGGAGCGGCCGGAGCGGAGGGTGCGGCGGCGGACGACGGGGAGACGCGCGGCCGGTGATGAGCGCTTGCGCCGGTCGCCATGTGTGGGCTCGTCCTCTATGGTGTCACCCCCGCGAAAGCGGGAATGACATTGAGTGTTGGGCTAGAAGCAAAGAACGTTCGAGATGATTCCAACCGAGAAACTCAACCGCGTCGTGAAGCGCCACGAGGAGCTGGCGCGGTCGATGGCCGGAGAAGGGCCGATCGACCGCGAGGCGTTCGCGCGTACCTCCAAGGAATATTCAGACCTGACGCCGGTGGTCGAGAGCATCAAGCAGCTGCTGAAGGCGGACCAGGAGGCGAAGGATCTGTCCGGCCTGATCGCCGAGCCCAATGCCGACGGCGAGATGAAGGCGCTGGCCGAGGAGGAGCTGCGCGCCCTCAAGGTCCGCCTGCCGGAGCTCGAGCGGCAGGTGAAGGTGATGCTCCTGCCGAAGGACGAATACGACGACCGCAACGCCATCCTGGAGGTGCGCGCCGGCACCGGCGGCGACGAGGCGGCCCTGTTCGCCGCCGAGCTGTTCGGCATGTATCTGCGCTATGCTGAGCTGCGCAAGTGGAAGACCGAGATCCTCAGCATCAGCGAGACCGGCCTCGGCGGCTACAAGGAGGCCAGCGTGGCCGTGAACGGCCGCGGCGCCTTCGCGCGCCTGAAGTTCGAGTCGGGCGTGCACCGCGTGCAGCGCGTGCCGGCCACCGAGGGCAGCGGCCGCGTCCACACCTCCGCCGCCACCGTCGCCGTGCTGCCGGAGGCGGAGGACGTCGACATCCATATCGAGGAGAAGGACCTGCGCATCGATGTCTTCCGCGCCAGCGGCCCGGGCGGCCAGTCGGTCAACACCACCGACAGCGCGGTGCGCATCACGCACCTGCCGACCGGGCTGGTCGTGCAGCAGCAGGACGAGAAGTCGCAGCACAAGAACAAGGCCAAGGCGCTCAAGGTGCTGCGCGCCCGCCTCTACGACATGGAGCGCACGCGCCGCGAGGCCGAGCGCGCAGCGGCGCGCAAGAGCCAGGTCGGCTCCGGCGACCGCTCGGAGAAGGTGCGCACCTACAACTTCCCGCAGAACCGCGTCACCGACCACCGCATCAACCTGACCCTCTACAAGATCGACCGCGTCATGGCCGGCGAGCTCGACGAGATCATCGAGGCTCTGATCGCCGACGACCAGGCGACGCGGCTGGCGGAGCTGGAGTGAGCGCGGGTTGTTGACGGCCGCCCGTCAGCGCGGCCCAAACCCGCTCGTTACGCATCGGGTGCGCGATCAGCACGTCCAAGTCAACGCCTGCATCTTGACAGCGCGCGCCGCGAGCCCATATCCTAGATTGGAACAATACAGGAACAATGCTCATTCGTCAAATGGCCAGCAAGCTCGAGACCTCCATGCGGCGCAGGAGTCGGCGCCAAGCCGCCCGCTCCGCTGGGCATGGGGTCCATCGCTGTAATCGCCGCAACCTCCCGGCAGGGGCGACCCCCTGTGGTCGCCCTCTCGCGGCAACCGTCACGCGGAAGCAGGGCGCCCACGCGGGGGCGCCCCTACCGGAGACGACCGCATTCTCCGCTGGGCATGGGCTCCATCGTTCAATTTCGAGCGGGGGTGCGTCGGCATGAGCGGCACCGTGGGCGCGGCCCTGCAGTCGGCGATCGGGCGCCTTCACGCCGCCGGCATCGACACCGCCCGCCTCGACGCGCGGCTCCTGCTTGGGGAGGTTCTGAATCTCGAAACGGCGGACCTGGTCGCCCACCCCGAGCGGCCTCTGGCCGCGGCCGAGGGCGAGCGCTTTCACGGCCTGATCGAGCGCCGCTGCCAGCATCAGCCGGTATCCCAGCTGCTGGCGCGCCGCGAGTTCTGGGGCCTCAGCTTCCGGGTCACCGCCGAAACCCTGACGCCGCGGCCGGAGACGGAAACGCTCGTCGAGCAGGCGCTCGCCCGCATCCCCGATCGGACGCGGGCGCTGCGGCTCCTCGACCTCGGCACGGGCACCGGCTGTCTGCTGCTGGCGCTGCTGCACGAGCTGCCGCAGGCGACGGGGCTGGCCATCGACCGGAGCCCGGCGGCGCTCGCGGTCGCGCAGGTCAATGCCGCGGCGCTGGGGCTTGCGGCACGCGCCGAATTCCGGCTCGGCGACTGGCTGGACGGGCTGAGCGAGCGCTTCGATCTGATCGTCAGCAACCCACCCTACATCGGCACGTCCGAGCTTGAGCAGCTTGCGGCCGAAGTGGCGCGGCACGAACCGCATCTCGCTCTCGATGGCGGCCGCGACGGCCTCGATTGCTACCGCGCCATCGCGCGCGGACTGGGCAGATGCCTGCGCCCGGACGGTCGGTTGCTGCTGGAGATCGGTGCCGGTCAGGCCGATTCGGTGGCCGCGATCTTCGCCGCCGCAGGGTTTGCCTGCGCCGGCCGCCACGACGACTTGGCCGGCCTGCCCCGCTGCCTGGTACTGCAATGGAATTCTTAAGAATTCTCGTCAATAATGCATATGGAACCGGTGCCAAAAAAAACGGTTGGAAAGAGCGGCGAACCCGATTAGGGTGACTGCCGACAGAAACGGGCCAGTAAGGCCCTGCGCCTTGTGGGCGCCCCGGTTGACCCCCAACAGTCGCCTCCGGTCGGTTGCAGCAACAGGCACCCGACAAGGAGTCGACGTAACGGCCTCGGAACCAGGGGCATCGGGCCGGTTACCTGAAGCGATGGGAATATGAGACAAGGACCCAACAACAGGCGCTCGCGTGGTCGCGGGCCTCGCCGGCCGCACAATGGCGGTGGCAATCCCCGCCAGCAGACCTTCGACAGCAACGGACCGGACATCCGCATCCGCGGCAATGCCTACCAGGTGCTAGAGAAGTATCTGGCCATGGCGCGCGATGCCGCCTCGGCCGGCGACCGCATAGCCGCGGAAAATTTCTACCAGCACGCCGAGCACTACTACCGCATCATTAACGCCAACGGCGGCGGCGGCGGCGAGCATGGCGCGAACGGTCGCTTCCGCCCGGTCCCGCGGCCGGACGGCCAGGACGCTCCGATCGAGGCGCCCCTTCCCGGGGAGGGAGAGCAGCCTCAGGTCGGCGAACGGCGCCGTGAAGTGGTCGGCCCGGGCGAGCAACCCTACGATCCCAGCGAAGATCCCGTCGACGCCTAGCTGCGCGCGCGGGAAACGCCCCCAACCCTTGCGTCTGCCGCCCTGGTTCCCATATCCAGGGCGGGTTGATTCGCATCAATGCATCGCTGTCGGCGTGCTGGCATAGCTGGGCGCCGAGGGTAGAGGGCAACATATGGATATCGAGAAATACACCGAGCGTTCGCGCGGCTTCATTCAGGCCGCCCAGAGTCTGGCCCAGCGCAGCGGGCACCAGCGGCTTACCCCTGAACATATTCTCAAGGTCCTGCTCGACGACCGCGAAGGCCTCGCGGCCAACCTGATTCGCGCCTCCGGCGGCGACCCCGCCCGGGCTCTCGGCAGCGTCGAGGCCGCGCTCGCCAAGCAGCCGAAGGTCGAAGGCGGCGGCGCCGGCCAGCTCTACATGGCGCCGGAAACCGCGCGTCTGTTCGAATCCGCCGAGAAGATCGCGGAGAAGGCCGGCGACAGCTACGTCACCGCCGAGCGCCTGCTGCTTGCCCTCGCCATGGCCAGCGGCACGCCCGCGGCCGAGGCGCTGGCCAAGGCCGGCGTCAACGCCCAGGGCCTTAATGCCG
This sequence comes from Candidatus Acidiferrum sp., assembly GCA_035518775.1. Lineage (GTDB taxonomy): Bacteria > Pseudomonadota > Alphaproteobacteria > Dongiales > Dongiaceae > JBGPEQ01. The sequence continues at coordinate 14,464 of DATIXH010000256.1, read as the reverse complement.
CCATCAACGATCTGCGCAAGGGCCGCAAGGCCGAAAGTGCGAGCGCCGAGGACAGCTACGACGCCCTCAAGAAGTACGCGCGCGACCTCACCGCCGCCGCGCAGGAGGGCAAGCTCGACCCGGTCATCGGCCGCGACGAGGAGATCCGCCGCACCATCCAGGTGCTGGCGCGCCGCACCAAGAACAATCCAGTGCTCATCGGCGAGCCCGGCGTCGGCAAGACCGCCATCGTCGAGGGCCTGGCGCAGCGCATCATCAAGGGCGACGTGCCCGAAGGGCTGCGTAACAAGAAGCTGATGTCGCTCGATCTCGGCGCCCTCATCGCCGGCGCCAAGTTCCGCGGCGAGTTCGAGGAGCGGCTGAAGGCGGTGCTGCAGGAAATCTCGACCGCCGCCGGCGACATCATCCTGTTCATCGACGAGTTGCACACCCTCGTCGGCGCCGGCAAGGCCGAAGGCGCCATGGACGCCTCGAACATGCTGAAGCCCGCGCTGGCGCGCGGCGAACTGCATTGCGTCGGCGCCACCACGCTCGACGAATATCGTAAGCATATCGAGAAGGACGCCGCGCTGGCCCGTCGCTTCCAGCCGGTGTTCGTCAGCGAGCCGACCGTCGCCGACACCATCTCGATCCTGCGCGGCCTCAAGGAGAAGTACGAGTTGCATCACGGCGTGCGCATCACTGACGGCGCCATCGTCGCCGCCGCCACGCTCTCCAACCGTTACATCACAGACCGCTTCCTGCCGGACAAGGCCATTGATCTCGTCGACGAATCCGCCAGCCGCCTGCGCATGGAGGTCGACTCGAAGCCCGAGGAGATCGACGAGCTCGACCGCCGCCTCATCCAGCTGAAGATCGAGCGCGAGGCCCTGAAGAAGGAGTCTGATCCGGCCTCCAAGGAGCGCCTGAAGAAGCTGCTCGACGAAGTCTCCGAGTTGGAGTCGCAGTCGGCCGAGCTGACCAAGCAGTGGCAGGGCGAGAAGGAGAAGCTGAACGAGGCGCAGAAGCTGAAGGAGAAGCTCGACCACGCCCGCAGCGAGCTGGAGCAGGCGCAACGGCGCGGCGACTATACGCGCGCCGGCGAGATCACCTACGCCATCATCCCCGACCTCGAACGCAAGCTGAAGGAGGCCGAAGCGGCCGCCGAGCACCGTATGCTGAACGAGGTGGTGACGGACCAGGATATCGCCGGCGTGGTGTCGCGCTGGACCGGCATTCCCGTCGACAAGATGCTGGAAGGCGAGCGCGAGAAGCTGCTGCATATGGAAGACGGCCTGCGCGCCCGTGTCATCGGCCAGGACGAGGCGATCGTCGCCGTGTCCAACGCCGTGCGCCGCGCGCGCGCCGGCTTGCAGGACCCGAACCGTCCGATCGGCTCGTTCCTGTTCCTCGGCCCCACCGGCGTCGGCAAGACCGAGCTCACCAAGGCGCTCGCCGCCTTCCTGTTCGACGACGAGCAGGCGATGGTGCGCATCGACATGTCCGAGTACATGGAGAAGCACGCGGTCGCGCGGCTCATCGGCGCGCCTCCGGGCTATGTCGGCTACGAGGAGGGCGGCGCCCTCACTGAGGCCGTGCGCCGCCGCCCCTATCAGGTGATCCTGTTCGACGAGGTCGAGAAGGCACACCCCGACGTCTTCAACGTGCTGCTACAGGTGCTCGACGACGGCCGCCTCACGGATGGTCAGGGCCGCACGGTCGACTTCAAGAACACGCTGATCATCCTTACCTCCAATCTCGGCAGCGAGATTCTGGCTGCCCAGCCGGAGGGACAGGATTCCGCGGCCGTGCGCGAGCAGGTCATGGAGGTCGTGCGCGCCAGCTTCCGGCCGGAGTTCCTCAACCGCCTCGACGAGATCCTGCTGTTCCATCGCCTGTCGCGGGCGCAGATGGGCGGCATCGTCGAGATCCAGCTGAAGCACCTGGAGAAGCTGCTGGCCGACCGCAAGATCGCGCTCAAGCTCGACGAGAAGGCGCGCAACTGGCTCGCCGACAAGGGCTACGATCCCGTCTACGGCGCGCGGCCCCTGAAGCGGGTGATCCAGCGCGAGCTGCAGAACACGCTCGCCGGCCTCATCCTCGCCGGCCGCATCAAGGACGGCGACACCGTGCGCGTGAGCGCCAGCAAGCTCGGCCTGCTGATCAACGGCGAGATGGCGGCAGCAGCCGAGTGATACTGACAGTAAACCTATTGTTGACGTTGATTCCGATTGACTTCGTGCGTCAACGCGCGTAGAAGCTCGGCCCCATGTTGATCGCGAGGCACATTCCATCGTTCGCCAAAGACCGCAGCCAATATTGGCTGCGCGGCGCGATGAGTTGTGCCACGGGCGGCGAGGTGCGCTTGTCGATGTCTTGAAACGACTGACGACAAGCCCCAGGCTTAGGCAAGCCGCCCCGGATCGACCGAGGCGGCTTTTTTGTTCGGAGGTGTGCGGAAGAGGTGTAGCTCAGCGGCCAGAGCGGCGGTCTCCAAAACCGCGTCGGCGGGGGTTCGAGTCCCTCCGCCTCTGCCAGCCCGCATCTCCGACGACGACGGAAGCTCGTGATGATGAAACGAATGCAACCAATTGAACTGACCTGCGACGAGCCGAGCCTCTCGGACGCGAACGGCGGCGGCCACGTCCGGCGATCCTTCTGGGGATCGCTGTATCTGGCCACAGGCTCGGAGGGTGAGGACGCTCGCTAGCGCCTCGCGACATCGGTGACCACCACCGAACCCTTCCGAGCCCGGCGCCGGAAGGGTTTTTCATGCCCGCTTCACGCGGGGAGGACACCCGGGTCCTCGGATCTGTTGATCCGCAAGCGCGGGGACTGCCCGAGGGAACAAGCTGCCGGCGACGGCAGCGGCAACCGACGGCAGGACGGGAACACGCAAGCCCGTCAGCAATCCCTTTCGCATCGACAGGGGCAATGGCGAGCTCAACGCGCCGGAAACGCGCCGCTCGTCGCGAGCTTTGTTGGTTCGACTCCAAGCCGATGCACCAATCGATGGTGTCGGTAGTTCAGTCGGCGAGAACGCCAGAACGTGACTCTGGAGGCCGCGGGTTCGAGCCCCGCCCGTCACCCCATCTTCAGTTCCGTCGCCGGCCCGGTTTCGAGACCCCCGTTCTTCCCTGGCGGGCGGGCTCCCGGGCCGGCGAGGGAGCAGACCGATCATGCGCTCATAGCTCAATAGAAGAGAGCACCGGGTTACGACCCCGGAGGTTCGAGGTTTGAGTCCTCGTGAGCGCGCCAATCACGCGCGGGCGTCGCCAAGCGGCCGAAGGCATCGGCTTGTCGAGCCGACATCCACGGGTTCGAATCCCGTCGTCCGCGCCAGCCTTCGCCGGTGGCTTCGGCCCGGCAGGCCAGCGTCTATCGTCTAGCGGCGAGGATAGGGGCCCCTCAAGCCTGGGACGCGGGTTCGAGTCCCGCTGGACGCACCAGCTTTCGGATGGGTGGCCGAGCGGCTTAAGGCACCGCGGTGCTAGCGCGGAGGACGCATCTGTCCCGCAGGTTCGAATCCTGCTCCATCCGCCATGCTTCGTGGCGCATAGCTCAGTGGCAGAGCGGCCGGCCTACACCCGGCCCGCGGCGGTTCGATTCCGTCTGCGCCGACCAGACATGGAGAGGTGGTCGAGCGGCTTAAGGCGCCGGTCCCGAAAACCGGAGGGCCTCAGGGTTCCGTGGGTTCGAATCCCACCCTCTCCGCCAGTTCTCAAGCCCGATAGAGGCGGATCGCGCGCAAGCAGAAGACAAAGAGAATGGCGAGCGCCGGCCAATGGAACCACAGCTCTCCTTCCCACGAGAAGATGTTGATGGCGAGCAGCACGGTAATGAACGTCGCGGCCGTGGCGGCGCTCGCATAGAGGCGATGCCGGCGCAGGCGACCGGCTCGCGTCAGCTTGTCGCCATCGGGCGCCGCGCGGTCTGTCACCGGTGGCGGAGACGCACCGGACTCGAGCAGTACGCGATAGATCGGCACGTCCGCGGCAATGTTCTTCACCGCTGTTGGGCCGAGGTAGTCGAAGCCGAGGGAAAGCTTGTTCCTCACCTGCTCGTATACCGGGCCCGAGACCAGGATGCCACCAGGATCAGCCAGCGCCTGTAAACGGGCCGCGACATTCACGCTGTCGCCATGCAAATCGTCCCCGTCGACCATCACGTCGCCGAGGTTCACGCCGATGCGAAACCACATCTGTCGGTCGGACGGTAGGGCGATATTGCGTTCGGCCACTTCGCGCTGGACCCGCACTGCGCACTCCACGGCCGTGACGACGCTTGCGAACTCGGCGAGCACGCTGTCGCCGGCGGTGTTGACCACGCGGCCCCGATGGCTGGCGATCAGGTCGGCCATCACCTCGCGATATGTCCGGAGCGCCGCCAGCGTGCTGCCTTCGTCCTGACCCATGAGACGTGCGTAACCGACGACATCAGCGGACAGGAGCGTGGTGAGCTTGCGTTCGATTGATGGGGGCACGGGTCCGAATGCGGTTCGCGGAGCACGCCCGGACTCATACTCCAGCCGGACGACGAATCAAATGTCGTTCGGTCCCAGCATAGCTTGCGGCCGTGGTGAAACGGTAGACACAGCACGCTCAGAACGTGCCGCTTAGAGCAGTGCAGGTTCGACTCCTGCCGGCCGCACCAGTTCCGATTGCTGCGTAGCTCAGGGGCAGAGCGGAGCCCTCATAAGGCTCATGTCGCTGGTTCGAGTCCAGCCGCAGCGACCAGTCACTCGCCGCTATAGCTCAGACGGCAGAGCAGCGCCCTCGTAACGCGAAGGTCGGGAGTTCGATTCTCCCTGGCGGCACCAGTGTCATTTGCGATGTAGCGCAACCGGCAGAGCGCCTCACTGTTAATGAGGAGGTTGCAGGTTCGAATCCTGCCATCGCAGCCATCCTGCTTCGCGCCGACGCGCTTCGCAGGATGCCCTCCGCTTCAGCGAAGGCGGCCGGCGCACAAGATCGGACATGCGACAGACCGGTGGCTCAGCGGCCGAGCGCTCGCCTTTTAAGCGAGAGGACGTGGGTTCGAGTCCCACCCGGTCTGCCAATCCCGTCCCCATCATCGAAGACCGGTAGCTCAGCGGCCAGAGCGGCGGCCTCTTAACGCGCAGGTCGCAGGTTCGAATCCTGCCCGGTCTGCCAGTCTTGCCAAGGTAGCTCAGCGGTAGAGCGGCGGGTTGAAGCCCCGCGCGCGGGTGGTTCGACTCCATCCCTTGGCGCCATCATCGGAGTGTAGCTCAGCAGGGCCAGAGTGCCCGCCTCGGACGCGGGAGGCCGGTGGTTCGAATCCACCCACTCCGACCAACCTTCGCCGGTCGCGCCGGCCGGCGAGCCAGCCCCGTGCGCGGTCCGCCCAGCCTCGGCAACGCCGGGCGAGTTTCGCGGCGTTCGTCCAAAGGCAGGATACGAGCGCGCCACGCTCGCGAAGTGGGTTCGACCTCCGCACGCCGCACCAGCTCCCGGATCGTCTAACGGCAGGATGCCGGCCTTTGATTCCGGAGATCCCGGTTCGAGTCCGGGTCCGGGATCCATTCGCCACATCAATGGAGGCCGCAGTGTCGCTCGATGACAGCCAAACGCTCGTGCTCAACGCCGACTATCGGCCGGTGAGCTATTTTCCACTGTCGCTCTGGTCGTGGCAGGATTCAGTCCAGGCCGTGTTCAGCGATCGCGTCGACGTGGTGGCGGAATACGATCTTCCGGTGCGCTCGCCCAGCATCACGATGAAGCTGCCGAGCGTGGTGGCGCTGCGCTCCTACATCGCCCTGCCGCGCCGCCCGGCCTTCAGCCGGTCGAATCTGTTCCTGCGCGATCAGTTCCGCTGCCAGTATTGCGGCCAACGGTTCAAGAGCGAGGAGCTGACGTTCGACCACGTGGTGCCGCGCTCCCGCGGCGGCCATGCCAGCTGGACGAACATCGTCACGGCTTGCGTGCCCTGCAACACCGCCAAGGGAAACCGCACGGTGGCCGAGTGCGGCATGCATCCGCTTGTGCCGCCGGCGGTTCCGACGGCACGCCAGCTCTACGAGAGCGGCCGCGCCTTCCCGCGTCGTGCGCCGCACGCGACCTGGCGTGACTATCTCTACTGGAACGTGGAGTTGGATCCGGGTTGACCATCGACGGCGCTGCTATCAACAGGGCCGTCGGTTGGCCGCGGTGCCGGGGATCAATTGCTGCGTAGCTCAGTGGTAGAGCAGAGCCCTGATAAGGCTCCTACGTTGGTTCGATTCCAGCCGCAGCGACCGGTTCTTCCGGATACGAGCTACAGCATCTTCTCCCAGAACAGCGTGAAGACCTCCTCGGCCTTCTCCGGCAGCGGGCGGTCGCCCCACGCCTGGGGATCGACCGGCGTGGCGTTGCGGAGGTCCTGCTCGAAGAATGCTTCCAGCTGCGCGGCGGTTCTGGGGCCGAGAACGATGGCATCGATCTCGTCGTTGAACAGCACGCTGCGGTGATCGAAGTTGGAGGAGCCGACGGCCGACCACACGCCGTCGATGACGGTCGTCTTCGAGTGCAGGACCTCGCCATGGGTCTCGAAGATCTTCACGCCGGCGTCCATCAGGTCTTCGTAGTGGAAATGACCGCGCGCCAGGGCGAGCGGAGCGTCGCTTTCTCCCGGAAGCAGCAGTCGCACGTCGACGCCGCGCCGTGCTGCCCGCTTCAGGCTCGTCACTTCCTGGTCGGTCGGTACGAAATAGGCGGTCGTGATCCAGACGCTCTTCTCCGCGCTGTCGATCGCTGACACGAGGGTCGCGTAATAGCGGGGGATGCTGTCGTTTGGCGTGCTCCCGACGATACGGACGATCTCGCTGCCCTCGGCGCGCGCCGTCGGAAAGAAGGCCGCATCGGCAAGCGCCGGACCGCCTTGCCGGCGCCAGCTCTCGAGGAACAGCTTCTGGACCTCGGCGATGGCCGGTCCCTCGATCTCGATGTCCGTATCGCGCCAATGCTCGGGCGTCTCGGCGGCACGCTTGGAGGCGCCACTGAAAGCGCTCCCCTCATAGGTCGTGCTCAGGTTCACTCCTCCCAGAATGGCCCTTGCGCCGTCGACGATGAGGATCTTGCGATGGTCGCGGGCGTTCGGCGCGTAGCCGCCCTTGGCGGCCAGGGGATTCAACGGATTGAACTCGACGAGATTGACGCCGGCGGACTTGAGCGAGTCGAAGAACGCCACCGGGGTATCGATCGAGCCGTAGCTGTCGTAGATGATGTTCACCTGTACGCCGGCCCGGCGTTTCGCCTGCAGAAGCTCTCCGAGATGCTGGCCGTCATAAGCGATGTCCTGCAGGATGTAGTATTCGAGGTTGATATGGTGTTTCGCCGCGCGGATGGCGGCGAAGACGGCTGCAAAGCTCTCCGGCCCGTCACGCAACAGCCTCGTTCGGTTGCCGATGGTCAACGGACCTCCGGCAACAGCCTGCTCCACCGCGAGATGGCGGCGCAGGAGATTGTTGCCGCCAGCCTCCTGCTGCAGACGCGAGAGCACGACCCGACTCTCCTGGGGGGTGAGCGGTCCGTTGGCGCTGACAAGCGTCGGGCTCGTCGAAGCGACGCGGGGCGACTCGACGACGCTGTTCACCTCGGGAACCGAGGCACAGGCCGCCAGAGCGCTCAGGCCGAAGGCGGCCAGCAGGGCCGCGAGGATATGGCGCGGGCGGTCATCCACCGGTCGCGCCGTCGGCGACGTGGTCGACCATTGTTCATATCGAAGGCATGGAGACAAGCGGCGGGAGCGCATGACGTCGGCAACCTGGTTGTACGATGCAGCGATCGCCACTGGCCCGGCCGTGCGCGGTGGCTACGCGTAAGAACCAATATCCGGCCGCGCGGTTCCAATGGCCGGCGGTGGGACTGCAGGTCAGGTCGCCACCGTGCGCCGGGTGACGCGGACCAGGTCTGGCTGACCGGAGAGTTGCGCGACGTCGAAATCGAGACGCCGGGCGATATCGAGCATGCGCTTGTTCTCGGCCAGTACGTCGCCGAACACCTCACGGATGCCGCGGCGTTCCGCATAGCTCAGCATGCGGCCCATGAGCAGCATGCCGAGGCCGCGTCCCGCCATGTCATCGCGCACGACGATGGCGAACTCGGCGCGTTCGTTGTCGGGATCGGCTGCGACGCGCACGACGCCGTAGATCGGCTGCCGGCCGGCCGGTCCCGGTTCCGTCAGCACCAGTGCCATCTCGCGGTCGTAGTCGATCTGGGTCAGCCGCGCTGCCAGGCTGTGCGGCAGTTCTCGCATCGTCGAGAAGAACCGCATGCGGATCGACTGCGGCGAAAGCCGCGCGAACGCCGTGATGAGCTGGGGCTCGTCTTCCGGCCGGATCGGCCGCAACAGGAATCGCGCCCCATCGGCGATGGCCACCATCTCCTCGAGCTCGCTCGGGTAGGGCCGGATGCTGAGCCGGGCCGCCGCCGGTCCATGGCATCGCTGCAGGCGAATGCGCGCATCGAGGGCGAGCACACCCTCGTGGTCCGCCAGCAGGGGATTGATGTCGAGCTCGGCGATCTCGCCGAAGTCGACGACCAGTTGCGAGACCTTGAGCAGCACGAGCGCGATCTCGGCGAGCGCCGCAGGCGGCCGGTCGCGGAAGCCGCGCAGCAGCCGGTGGATGCGCGTGCGCTCCATCAGCCCGTGCGCCAGCTTCAGGTTGAGGGGCGGCAGGGCGATCGCGCTGTCGCCGATCGTTTCGACGGCGACACCGCCCTGACCAAACAGGATCACCGGGCCGAACTGCGCATCTTCGGAGACACCGACGATGAGTTCTTGCGCCAATGGCCGGTCGACCATCGGCTCGAGCGCGAAGCCGCTGACGCGAGCGGCAGGTTGCTTGGCCTTGACGCGTGCGAGCATGGCGGCAGCCGCCGCCTCGACCGCTGCAGGCGTCGCCAGGCGGAGCGCGACGCCACCCACGTCCGATTTGTGGGTGATGTCCGGCGACAGAATCTTCAGCGCCACGGGAGCGTTCATCTGCGCGGCGCATTGGCGCGCCTCCGCCGGCGTTTTCGCGATCATCTCGGCCACAGTGGGCACCCCGTAGGCGCGCAACACGGCGCGCGCCTCCGGCGCCGTCAGCAGCATGCGTCCCGTCTGCAGGACGCGGTCGATGATGGCGCGCGCCGCGGCAGGATCGGTCGTGAAGCTGTCCGGCAGCGACGGCGGCGTCTCCATCAGCCGCTCCTGGTTGCGATGGAAGCGGACGACGTGGGAGAAGGCGCGCACGGCGTGCTCCGGCGTGTCATAGGTCGGCAATCCTGCCTCGATCAGCAGGCGACGCGCGGCCTGCGCTGTTTCGTCGCCGACCCAGTTGGTCAGGATGCAGCGGTCATGCGGCTTGACCGTATCGATCACGGCGCGCGCCGCGTCGACCGAGGAGGTAACGGCCGTGGGGCAGTTGAGGATGAGAATAGCATCGGCGTTCTTCTCTTCGAGCAGAATGGTCAGCGCGTCGACGTAGCGCTGGGCCGGTGCATCGCCGATGATGTCGATGGGATTGCCGCGCGACCAGCCGTGCGGCAGGACGGCGTCGAGGCGCGCGATCGTTTCCGGCACCAGCTCGGCCAAGCGGCCACCGAAATCGAGCAGCGCATCGGTGGCGAGGATGCCGATGCCGCCGCCGTCGGTCAGGATCGCCAGTCGATTGCCCGCCGGTTTGCGGGCCAGGGCCAGCGTCTCGGTCGCCTCGAACAGGGCGTCGAGATCGAAAACGCGCAGCAGGCCGGCGCGATCGAAGGCCGCGTCATAGACGGCGTCGCTGCCGGCGAGGGCGCCCGTATGCGACGCGACGGCGCGCGCCGCCTCGCCGTGCCGTCCGGCCTTGATCACGATCACCGGCTTCAGCCGCGCCGCCCGCCGCGCCGCCGACATGAACTTCCGCGCGTTGGTCACAGCCTCCATGTAGAGGAGGATCGCCGATGTTCCGCTGTCGCCGGCGAGGTAGTCGAGCATGTCGCCGAAGTCGACGTCTGCCATCTCGCCCATCGAGACCAGGTAGGAGAAGCCGATATTGCGGGCCTTCGCCCAATCGATGACGGATGTGACAATCGCGCCGGATTGCGACAGGAACGCGACCGTACCCTTGACCGGCATAAGGTGCGCAAAGCTGGCGTTCAAGCCGATCGCCGGCGCCAGCATGCCAACGCAGTTGGGACCGACCAGGCGGACCAGGTGCGGCCGTGCCGCTGCCAGGATCCGTTCCTTGAGGTCCTTGCCCGCGGCGCCGCCAAAGCCGGCGCTCAGGATGACGACCGCCTTCGTGCCGCCGCGCGCCAATTGCTCGACCAGCTCGGGCACCGTCGCGGCGGGCGTCGCGATGATCGCCAGATCCGGTGGCTGCGGCAGATCTCCGACGCCGGCGTAGCAGGGCACGCCGTCAATCGTCCGGTGCTTCGGGTTGACGAGCGCGATGCCGCCGGTGAAGCCGCCGTCGCGCAGGTTACGGAGCACGACCCGGCCGACGGAGCCGGCGCGGTCGCTGGCGCCGATCAAGGCAACCGACGATGGTTCGAAGAGGCGGTCGAGGTTGCGAATCGTCATCCGTCGTGGCGACCGAAGCGAGGATGGGAAGAACGAACATAGCGATGCCGGTCGACGGTCTTATGAACGGTCGAGGGCGCGCCGGTCAACGAGGACCGGCCTCGCTGCGGTTACATCTCGCGAGGCGTCGCCGGATGAGCCTCAGCAGCGGGGCGCGGCTGTCAAGCTTGCATGCCGAAGCGCCTGCACCTGTGGCGCCATGCGGCTGGGGAGACGCAATTCGTGCGGCGTCAGCGTATCGAGATCGATGCTCGCCTCTGCGGCCAGGCGGGCGACATCCAGAACCTCCAGCCTGCGCGCACGCAGGACGAGGACGCCGTCCCTGCGCATCGCGGCCAGCGTGCGGCAGACCGTTTCGCTGGCGAGGCCGAGCGCATCGGCGATGTGCGGCTGCATCAAAGGCAGCGTCATGCGAGCGCCGTCGCTGGCTGCCTGCACGCGTCTGACACGCAGCAACAGTTCCATCAGCAGATGCGCGACGCGCTCGCGCGCTGTCCGTCGCCCGACGCTGGTCAGGTGATCGTAGGCGCGAGCCTCCGCGCCGGCCATGGTCTCGATGAAGCGGAGGCCGAGCACAGGGATGCGCTGCAAGAGATCGAACAGGTGGCCGCGCGCAAAGACGCTGAAGGTGCACGGCGTCAGTGTCTCGACGCCATGCGTCTGAGTATCAGTGGTGGGAAAACCGAAAACGGCGCCTGACAACGCGAAGTCGAGGATTTGACGGCGCCCGTCCTCGAGGCTCTGGTGGCGGAAAGCCCAACCATCGAGGAGCAGATAGACGTGGCGGGACTCGTCGCCCTGGAAATACAGACTCTCGCCGGCCAAGAGGGTGCGGAAAGATGGCCTTGCGGCATTGACCCGGAGGCTGTCGCGAGGCGACAGCCCATTCGATAGGGCGGGAGGCAAGGGACGCGCTGCACGATCTGCCGAGGCTGGAGCAACCTCTTGCCGTGCTTCCGCGATGTAAGCCATGGCAGACATAGGGACCCTCAATACGACGCGCTGGGCAGCGCTCTGCTTTCGCCCGCTCGCAGCCAGCAAACACTGCCGCGGCGCTGGTCGTATAGTCGGGTGTTCTACTTAAGCAATTCTACGTACGTCGCCCGCCGTGGGACTCCGGCCCGCGGTCAAGCGGGTCAGGCTCGAATGGCAGACGATCAGGAAGCTAGCGGTCCTGGTTGCGGGCGATCAGGACCTCGTCGGCGAGATTCCTGCGCAGCTGCCTGATGTCGGCCTTCAATGCCTCGAACCGCCGCAGTTCTTTGCCCTCGAGCTTGCGGCCGGCCAGCTTCACGCTCATCGGGTTGATCTGCGTGCCGTCGACCAGCACTTCGTAGTGAAGATGCGGCCCCGTCGCCATGCCGGTGCTGCCGACATAGCCGATGACGTCGCCTTGCCTCACTTTGCTGCCCTGTCGGAGACCGCTGGCAAAGCGGCTCATATGGCCGTAGGCCGTGGCGTACTCCGCGCTGTGCTTGATGCGGATGTAGTTGCCGTAGCCGCTCTGCTTGCCAAGGATGGCGATCGTGCCGTCACCGGCGGCGAAGATGGGCGTGCCGGTGGTCGCCGCGAAGTCGACGCCCTTGTGCATCCGGCTGTAGCCGAGGATCGGATTCTTGCGCATGCCGAAGGTCGAGGTGATGCGGATGACGTCGAGCGGCGTGCGCAGCAGTTCCTTGCGAACGCTTTCGCCCTTGGCGTTGTAGAAGTCAGCACTGCCGTCCTCCGGCTCGAAGCGGTAGATCTCCTTCGCCGCGTCACCCTGTATCAGGGCCGCATAGAGGACGTTGCCGGTGCGCGCGAGCTGGCCGCTGTCGTCCTCATACCGCTCATAGACGATCTCGAACCGGTCGCCGGGCTGGATCTCGCGCTGGAAATCGACGTCGTAGCTGAATGCCTTCACCGTCTGCGACAGGACGTCGATGGGGACGGCGGCGTCCTGGCCCGCCTCGAACAGGCTCGACTCGATGGTGCCGTCGGCGACGGCGACCTTGAGGGCGAGCGGCCGATCGATCGCCTGGGCGATGAAGCCGCCGCTCTCGTTGCGGTTGACGATGACGTTGCGCTCGACGCTGGGCTGCAGGTTGAGGCTCGCCAACTGCAGGGCGCCTTCCTCCACCGGATGGTGGCCGTAGGGATCGAAGCCGAGCGTGATCTCTTGCCCGGGCTTGAGATCCTTCGGCCGGAACACGCCGCGGAGTGCCTCGACGGCATCGACCGCATCGTCGTGTGCCACGCCCGACGCCAGCAGGATATCGATCAGCGTGTCACCGCGCTCGACTTCCACGACCTTGACCAAGGGCGAGGCGGGTTCGGCGGTTGCCGCCCCAGGGGCGGCGTTCGATCCCGTCGCGGCGGCGCCCGGCGCAGGCTCGTCCTCGGCGATCGGGGCGGGCGCATGGTGCACCCGCATGGGCTCGGCCGGGGCTGTCCGCTGGGCGAGCAGAACAGGCGCAGGGCGCGTCGGCACGGTCTGCTGGATCCGCGACGTGTCAGTCAGGAAGAGATCCGGCATGCGGTTGGCCAAGTAGCTGGCCACGCGATCGGGCGATGTGTACCAGGTGAAGGCTAGAGCTGCGGCGGCCGTCATGATCAGGCTGGTGGGAATGGTGGAACGCCAAGACGGCGCTGCGGCTGAAGCCTGGTATCGTCGCAAGGACCAGTCCCCCTACTTCTGGATTCGACCTAGGCCGACTAGTGGCCAGTCGGCTAACTAAACTACTATAAGTGGCGTAAATTAAACGTGAACGGTTAACGAATCTGAAACATGCCGTTACCTTCCGTGACTGTCAACGATAGATTCTCGAACCAGCGGGGCATCTTATGGTTCGGTGCTCTTGCGAAATGGGAGGCCGTGCCCATGCTGAGCGTCGAAGAAGCGCGCTCGTTTCGCGATGAACAGCCATGCCGAAAATTGGTAACAAAGCGTTTGACTCGGCAATTTGGCGAGCGTATAAGCGCGCTCCTCGACGCGGGGACGAGAAACCTGCTTCCCGCGGGTGTCTACGCGTCGGGTCGATTTTTGACATCGTGGATCGAGAGAAGGGATGCGTGGGCGGCGGTCCGGGCAAGCGATGCTTGCTGGACCCTAGCGCAAACGCATCTAACTACGTTGTCGCTGCTGCCAAGCAGCGGCAACCGTTACGCGTTTGTGTTTGGGATCCTAACGTTGTCCGTTCGACGAGGTCCGCAAGGACCAAGGAGAATGGGCGAGGTTAACCTGAGAGTTTGATCCTGGCTCAGAACGAACGCTGGCGGCATGCCTAACACATGCAAGTCGAACGCGTGTAGCAATACACGAGTGGCGGACGGGTGAGTAACGCGTGGGAACCTGCCCAATGGTAGGGAATAACTGCGGGAAACTGCAGCTAATACCCTATGCTCCCTACGGGGGAAAGATTTATCGCCATTGGAGGGGCCCGCGTCGGATTAGCTAGTTGGCGGGGTAATGGCCCACCAAGGCTACGATCCGTAGCTGGTCTGAGAGGACGACCAGCCACACTGGAACTGAGACACGGTCCAGACTCCTACGGGAGGCAGAAGTGGGGAATATTGGACAATGGGGGAAACCCTGATCCAGCAACGCCGCGTGGGGGACGAAGGCCTTCGGGTTGTAAACCCCTGTCAGATGGGGCGAAGGGGCTGCAGTGAACAACTGCAGTCTTTGACGGTACCATCAGAGGAAGCCCCGGCTAACTCCGTGCCAGCAGCCGCGGTAATACGGAGGGGGCTAGCGTTGTTCGGAATTACTGGGCGTAAAGCGCACGTAGGCGGCTTGGCAAGTGAGGCGTGAAAGTCCTGGGCTCAACCTGGGGACGGCGCTGCAGACTGTTCGGCTGGAGTCCGGGAGAGGGTGGTGGAATTCCGAGTGTAGAGGTGAAATTCGTAGATATTCGGAGGAACACCGGTGGCGAAGGCGGCCACCTGGCCCGGAACT
>DATIXH010000255.1:0-11900 GCA_035518775.1 Candidatus Acidiferrum sp. | reverse complement strand
CATCGTCTCGCCCAAGGTGCAGACCACCCGCATGCGCGTGTTCGGCGTGGCCATCCGGGGTCCCGCCCAGCTCGTGTTCATCGATACCCCCGGCATCTTCGCCCCGCGCCGCCGGCTCGATCGCGCCATGGTGCGGGCGGCTTGGCGGGGGGCCGAGGAGGCCGACGCGGTGCTGCTGCTGGTCGACGCCTCCCACCGCACCATCGATGCGGATACCCGCCGCATCATCGATGGCCTCAAGGCCGCCGGCCGCCAGGCCATCCTCGTCCTCAACAAGATCGACCTGATGAAGCACGAGAAGCTGCTGGCCCAGGCGCAGAAGTACGACGCCGAGGGCCTCTTCACGGACATCTTCATGATCTCGGCCACCACGGGCGACGGCGTCGAGGACCTCGCCAAGGCGCTCGCCGCCCGCGCCCCCGCCGGCCCCTGGCACTTCCCGGAGGACCAGCTCTCCGACCTGCCGCAGCGCCTGCTGGCCGCCGAGCTCACCCGCGAGCACCTGTTCCGCCAGCTCCACCAGGAGGTGCCCTACGCCCTCACCGTCGAGCCCGAGACCTGGGAGGACTTCCAGGACGGCAGCGTGCGCATCGGTCAGGTGATCTATGTCGAGCGCGACAACCAGCGGGCCATCGTCCTCGGCAAGGGCGGCCAGCGCATCAAGGCCGTGCGCGAGGCCGCCCAGGCCGAGATCCAGCAGCTGCTGGACCGCAAGGTCCACCTCTTCCTCCATGTCACCGTCCGCGAGAAGTGGGCCGACGACCGCGCTCACTACCAAGACCTCGGCCTCGACTACGACGCGTAGGAGGAGGGAAGAAGCGAGGAAAGCGAGGAAAGCGAGGAAGGCGAGGAAGGCGAAGAAGGCGAAGAAGGCGAAGAAGGCGAAGAAGGATTCCCCTCCCCTTGCGGGAGGGGATTAAAGGGGAGGGGTCGCGCGGTACCGCGCAAAGGAGTCCTCGGCGCCTGCCGGCGCCAAACCCCCTCCCGTGGCTCCCGCAAGGGGAGGGCAAGGGAAGTGTGCGTGACTTATACAACCATCCGTTGTAGGGTGACGCATGGACGCCCAAGTCCAATTCCTCCGCCGGCACCAGACCTATACCGAGCTCAAACTCTGGCAGCAGCTCCGCCGCAAGCAGATCGGCAACCGCCGCTTCCGCCGCCAGCACCGCCTCGGCCAATACATCGTCGATTTCGTGTGCCTGTCGACCCGCCTGATCATCGAGATCGACGGCCCCTCGCACGATGTCAAAGTTGCAGAGGACGATCTCCGGACAGCCTGGCTCGAAAGCCAAGGCTTCCGCCTCCTCCGCTTCACGAACGCGCAAGTGCTACGCGATCTCGACAGCGTCATCGAAACCATCGCCGCCAATCTGAACAAGAAAGTAGAAGTCTAACAAAAGATTTTCCCTCCCTTTGCGGGAGGGATCAAAGGGCAGGGGTCGGGGTCGCGCGGCCGCGCGCCAACGACCTCATCGGCGCCTGCCGCCGCCAACCCCTCCCCTAAGCCCTCCCGCAAGGGGAGGGCAAAATAAAACTCCGGCGGCAACCACCCAAAGACTACGACGCGTGAGCGGCGTCGGAGCGTTCGGGGTTGAGCGCGGCCTTGTAGATCTCCTGGCCGTTCATGTCCTTCAGCCGCACGGTCAGCACGCCGGAGGTGCCCTCGATCTGCAGCTGCCCGTAGAACTGCATCCCGGCCGAGGGTGCCAGGTTCGATTGCCCGTCGGGCGGCGCCTTCTGGAACATCACCTGCGGCCCGAAGGTGTTGTCCATCTTGTTGGGCCCGAAGGTGCCGGCGTTGAGCGGCCCGGCCACGAACTCCCAGAACGGCAGGAAGTCCTGGAACTGCGCCTTATTGGGGTCATAGTAATGAGCGGCTGCGTAGTGCACGTCGGCCGTGACCCACACGACGTTGCGGATGTCGTTCATCTTGATGAAGCGCAGAAGACCCGCCATCTCCAGCTCGCGCCCGAGCGGCGGCCCGTCGCCGTTGGCCAGGTTCTCGAAGTCGGTGTCGCCGTCGGGCACGATGATGCCGATCGGCATGTCGGCGGCGATCACCTTCCAGGTCGCCTTCGACAGCAGCAGCTGCTCCTTCAGCCACGCCACCTGCCGGCGGCCGATGAAGTCGGTGTCGGCGCCCGGCACGCCCTGCCGGTTCGGGCTGTTGGGGCCGCGATAGCTGCGCTCGTCCAACACGAAGATGTCGAGATGCGGACCGTAGCGCAGCGTGCGGTAGATGCGCTCGCCGTCCTCCGCATTGAGCCGCACCGGCATGTATTCGAGGAACGCCCGCTTCGCCCGCGCCGAGAGCAGCGCCACGCTCGTGTCGGTATAGCCCTTCTTCTTCCAGGCCTCGTCCAGGATCTTCGTCGGATACCAGTTGTTCAGCGTCTCGTGATCGTCCCACTGGAAGAGCTGCGCCACCTCGGCGTTGAAGCGCCGCATGTTCTCGTCCATCAGGTTGTACTTGTAGGCGCCGCGGAAGTCGGCCAGCGTCTGCGCCACCTTCGACTTCTCCTCGGTGACGACGTTCTTCCACAGCGTGCCGTCCGGCAGCGTCACCTCGGCCTTGATCGGCCCATCGGCGTAGATGTTGTCGCCGCTGTGGATGAAGAGATCGGGCTGTTCCTTGCGCATGGTCTCGTAGATCTTCATGCCGCCCCAGTCGAGGTTGATGCCCCAGCCCTGGCCCGCCGTGTCGCCGCTCCAGAGGATGTTGAGGTCGCGCGCCTCCTCCGGCGCCGTCCGGAACTGCCCCGTCAGTGGCCCGTTGACCGTCTTGAGGTCGGCCAGGTCTTCGAAGCTGACGCGATAGAAGATGTGCTGGTTCGCCGGCAGGTCGCTCAGGTTCACCCGCGCCGTGAAGTCGGTCTCCTCCAGCGCCGCCGGCCCCACCACGCGCTGCGCGTTGGCAAAGGCGTCGCTGGTCGCATATTCCACGATCATGCGCGCCGGACGGTCGCTGCGGCTCCAGATCACCGCGCTGTCGGTTCCGACGTCGCCGGCCATGATGCCGCAGGGCAGGCCCGGCAGCGCCGTGTCGCTGGTCGCCGCCAGGGCCGCACGATTGCGGACGATGAAGGGCGCGCCGATGGCGAGCGCGGCCGAGCCGCGCAGGAACGAGCGTCGAGGCAGGAGTATCGATCGCATGGCTTCCTCCGATTCTGGATTGGCTACGCCCGGACTATCTGTCCGTTCGGTTACAGCCTGCCGCCGCCGCGCTTGACGATTCCATGACGCCGCGCGGTACTGTGCGCCATGATCGAATGGTCCGACGACGGCATCGTCCTGTCCGCCCGCCGCCACGGCGAGAGCGGCGCCATCGTCTCGCTGCTGACGCGCGCCCACGGCCGCCACGCCGGCCTCGTGCTCGGCGGCGCCGGCCGCCGCGCCCGCGGTGTCTACGAGCCCGGCAACCGCGTCGCCGCTACCTGGCGCGCCCGCCTCTCCGAGCATCTCGGCCACTACGCCTGCGAGCTCGCCGAGAGCCGCGCCGCCGCCCTGCTCGACGATGCCCCGCGCCTGGCCGCCCTCAGCTCCGCCGCTGCCATCCTCGACGCCGCCCTGCCCGAGCGCGAGCCGCACGAGCGCCTCTACGACAGCCTCGACGACCTCGTCGCCCGGCTCTGCGATCCCGCCGCGTCCTGGCCCGCCCGCTATGTCCGCTTCGAGATCGACCTGCTCGCCGACCTCGGCTTCGGCCTCGACCTCAGCCGCTGCGCGGCGACCGGCCGCGCCGACGACCTCGCCTACGTCTCGCCCAAGACCGGCCGCGCCGTCTCTGCCGCTGCCGCCGAACCCTATCGCGACCGCCTGCTCACGCTGCCCCAGTTCCTGCGCAACGGCGCCTCCTCGCAGCCCGTGCCGAGCCCCGACATCCTCGCCGGCCTCTCCCTCACCGGTTTCTTCCTCGAGCAGCACGTCTTCGCCCACCAACCCCCGCATAGCCTGCCGCCCGCCCGCGAGCGCCTAGTTGCCCTCCTTCAGCGCCGAACAGTTTGATCGGAGCTAGACCTCGTTCACCCAGAAATCGGAGCAAGAATGAGTGAATCCTCGACCGCGCCGCAGCGCGGCCCGCGCCATGTCGCCGTCATCGGCGCCGGCATCGTCGGCGTCTGCACGGCGCTCTATCTGCAGCGCGACGGCCATCGCGTCACGCTTATCGACCGGCTCGGGCCGGGGGAGGGGGCGTCGAAGGGCAACGCGGCCGTGATCGCCGCCGAGTCCTGCGTCCCCGTGGCGACGCCGGGCATCCTCCGGCGCGTACCGGGCATGCTGATGGACCCGCTCGGGCCGCTCGCCATCCGCTGGCGCTACCTGCCGAAGCTGGCGCCCTGGCTGTGGGAGTTCGTGAAGGCCAGCTCGCCCAAGCGCGTCGAGGAAATCTCCATCGCGCTCCGCCCGCTGCTGGTGCAGGCCGTCGAGTCCTACGTGCCGCTACTGAAGAGCGCCGGCCTCGAGGACATGCTGCGCCGCACCGGCTGGCTCGGCATCTACGAATCCGAGAAGAAGTTCGCCGCCGCCCAGGCCGATTTCGCGCTCCAGCGCCGCCGCGGCGTCCAGATGGAGATCCTGCCGCCCGAGGAGATCCGCCAGTTCGAGCCAAGCCTGGCGCCGATCTACAAGCACGCCGTCTACTTTCCGGAGAACGCCTACGTCACCAACAACTACCGCCTGGTGCAGGCGCTCGCCGAGAGCCTCGTGCGCAACGGCGGCACCCTGCTGAAGGAGGACGTGCGCGACTTCGCCCTCGGCCCCAACGGCCCGACCCACCTCATCACCGACAAGGCGCGCCACGCCGTCGATGCCGTTGCACTCACTGGCGGTGCCTGGTCGAAGTCGCTGTCGCTGAAGCTCGGCCACCGCCCGCTGCTGGAGACCGAGCGCGGCTATCACGTCATGTTCCCGAATGCCGGCTTCGCGCCGCGCCTGCCCGTCTATTCCGGCGAGTACACCTTCGCCGTCACGCCGCTCGAGCACGGCCTGCGCATCGCCGGCACGGTCGAGCTCGGCGGCCTCGAAGCGCCGCCGAACTATGCGCGCGCGCAGGTCCTGGTGGAGCGCGGCCGCCGCATGTTCCCGCAGCTCAACGAAGCCGGAAAGACCGAGTGGATGGGCTTCCGCCCGTCGATGCCGGACTCGGTGCCGGTCATCAGTGCGTCGGAGAAGCACCGCAACGCCTTCTTTTCCTTCGGCCACGGCCATATCGGGCTGACGCTCGGCGCCGTCACCGGCCGCGTCATGGCCGACCTCGTCGCCGGCCGCGATCCCGGCCTCGACATGCGCCCCTACCGGATCGACCGCTTCTAGCCTGTGCCGGCTAGCCCTTCACCGGCTTGGCGAGCGTGGCGACCGCCCGCAGTTGCACAAGCTCCGCGGCGCTCGGGAAGGCCTCCGCCCGATAGCGGACCGGGTAGTGGTCGGTGGACGCCAGCCGGTGGCCGACCACGGCGGTCATCGCCCGCCACGGCGCCACGATGACCTCGGTCGCGCTCTTGAGCACGATCGAATCCGCGCGGGGCAGCAGGTTGACGAAGCCGTCGACCCAGAAGGTGAGGCAGAACGGCCTGCCGGTATTGCGGTTCTGCATCGGGGCGTAGCTCGCGACCACGACCTCGTCGCCGCTCTGGGCGTGGAGCTGGTCCAGCAGCTGCTTCTGCTCGGCATAGTCGCGCGTCCACTGCCCGCGCATGAGGTCGAGAAACGGCGCGAACGCCTCGCCCTCGCCCGCGAAGTCCATCCACTGGCCGTCGCGCAGGCGCAGCGGCTGCGCCGACAGCGGCTGGTCGGTCTTGGACAGCGCCTCCGCGGCGGCGTCGGCCAGTGCCGCCAGGGCGTCGGCGTCGTCCGCGCCGGCGACCAGCAGCCGCTCGCGCGTCGGTACCATGGCGACTGGATCGCCCGTCACCGGCAGCGCCGCAACGAGATCGGGCAGCAGCAGGCGCGCGGCGTCGTGGCCGTCGCCCCACCGCGAGGCGAAGAGGCCCGGCTTCAGCGTCTCGAAGGCGCTCGCCGATCTCGCCGTCAGATTGTCGAGCGCGAGTGCCACGGCCGCCTCCGCCTCAAGATCGCTCGCTTGCAGCTGCATCCCCGTGATGGCGGACGCAGAACCTGTCTGCCCGGCGATCAGCGCGACGCCGAGGTCGCTGCCGACATGGCTCACGGCCGGCGCGCAAGGCGATTCGGTGCCGAAGATCCTGTCCGACAGCGCCTCGCTGGCGAAGGACCACCAGCTCCGCAAGGCCGGAAGCATGGCCTTCAGATCGACGGTCTCAGGCGAGGGGTGACGCGCCGGGCCGACGCCGGACGCGCGATTGAAAGGGTTGAGAAGGCCCATGGGACTCCTGCTGCGCCGACAATTATGCCGCCGCAATAGTTAACAAGCCGATAACCATAAACCGCGGAGAGCGGCCGCGGTTCCGGTTCAGGCCGCGCAGTCGCCCCGCATGGCCGCGATCGCGCTCTGACGGTGGCGCTTGCCGAGCTCGATCCTGGCCCACTCGATCAGCCCCAGCAGTTCGCCGCGGCCGACGCCGTCGCGCCGCATGACCGCCTTCACGACCGCATCGTCCAGCATCTCGTCGATGCGAGGCTCGTCCGTTGGTGCGTTCGACCCGGTGTCCATCTGTCGTCGCTCCTGCTGCGAAGTCGCATGCCCTGGTGCTTAGCACCGAGATGTGTCAGCGCCGTGATCGCCCCCGTGTTATTGCGGTGACAGCTTGCGCCCCGCGAATCATGTGCTATAGGCGCTCGCCATGAAGAAGCCCGTCGCCGCACCGCCGCCGCCTCCGCCGGCCGCCACCAACGTCGTCGATTTCGCCCAGGCGCTGGGCGAGCGCTATCTCTCCTATGCGCTCTCCACGATCATGTCGCGCTCGCTGCCCGACGTGCGCGACGGCCTCAAGCCGGTGCACCGGCGCCTGCTGCATGCCATGCGGGAGATGGGTCTCAATCCCGGCGTGGGCTCGCGCAAGTCCGCGGCCGTCGTCGGCGACGTCATGGGCCGCTATCATCCGCATGGCGATGCCTCCATCTACGACGCCATGGTCCGGTTGGCGCAGGACTTCGCGCAGCGCTATCCGCTCGTCGACGGCCAGGGCAATTTCGGCAATATCGACGGCGATAACCCGGCACATATGCGCTACACCGAGGCGCGGCTCACCGAGATCGCCGCCCTGCTGCTCGACGGCATCAATGAGGACGCCGTCGATTTCCGCCCCAACTATGATGGCCGCTACGAAGAGCCGATCGTGCTGCCGGCAGCCTTTCCCAATCTTCTGGCCAACGGCGCCCAAGGTATCGCCGTCGGCATGGCCACCAGCATTCCGCCGCACAACATCGGCGAGATCTGCGACGCCCTGCTGCACCTCATCAAGTTCCCGAAGGCGACGGTGGGGAAGCTGGTGGAGCTGATGCCCGGCCCGGACTTTCCGACCGGCGGTGTGCTGGTGGAGAGCCGCGACACGATCGTCGAGGCCTATCGCAGCGGGCGCGGCAGCTTGCGCGTGCGCGCCAAGTGGACGAAAGAGCAGCTCAAGGGCGGCACCTATCAGATCGTCGTCACGGAGATTCCCTATCAGGTGCAGAAGGCGCGCCTGATCGAGCGCATCGCCGCCCTGCTGCAGGAAAAGAAGATCGCGCTGCTCGACGACGTCCATGACGAGTCCACGACTGACGTTCGCATCGTGCTCGAGCCCAAGAGTCGCAACGTCGATCCGGACGTGCTGATGGAGTCGCTGTTCCGGCAGACCGATCTGGAGATTCGCTTCGGCCTCAACATGAACCTGCTGGACGCCGACAACACGCCGCGCGTGATGTCGCTGCCGGAGGTGCTGCGTGCCTATCTCGATCACCGCCAGGTCGTGCTGCAGCGGCGCACGAAGTTCCGTCTGGCCGAGATCGAAAAGCGGGTCGAGATCCTCGACGGCCACATCATCGCCTATCTCAACATCGACGCCGTCATCAAGATCATCCGCACGGAGGACGATCCGAAGCCGGTCATGATGAAGCGGTGGAAGCTCACCGACCTGCAGGCCGATTCGATCCTCAACATGCGGCTGCGCGCCCTGCGCCGGCTCGAGGAGATCGAGATCAAGCAGGAGCGCGAGAAGCTCATCGCCGAGCAGAAGGACCTCAAGGGCCTGCTCAAGGACGAGGAGCGGCAGTGGAAGAAGATCGGCGCGGAGATCGCCGAGCTCAAGAAGCGCTTCGGCCCCGCGACCACGCTCGGCAAGCGCCGCACCGAGCTGGGCGACGCACCCTCGGCCGTGGTCATCCCGCTCGAGGCGGTCGTGGAGCGCGAGCCCGTGACCATCGTCTGCTCCGACAAGGGTTGGGTGCGCGCCCTCAAGGGTCATGTCCAGGAGAGCGACGACATCAAGTACAAGGAGGGCGACCGCGCCCGCTTCTTCCTGCACGCGGAGACCACCGACAAGCTGCTGGTGTTCGGCACCAACGGCCGCTTCTACACGCTCGGCGCCGACAAGCTGCCGGGCGGGCGCGGCCACGGCGAGCCGATCCGCCTGATGATCGACCTCGGCAACGACCAGGAGATCGTGGCGTTGCTCGTGCACAAGCCCGGCCGCAAGCTGGTGGTGGCCGCCTATGACGGCCGCGGCTTCATGGTGCCGGAGGAGGAGGTCGTGGCGCAGACCCGCGGCGGCAAGCAGGTGCTGAACCTCGCCGAGGGCGTCGAGGCGGCGGTGTGCGCACCGGTCGAGGGCGACCACGTCGCCGTCATGGGCGAGAACCGCAAGATGATTGTTTTTCCCGTGGGAGAGCTGCCGGAGATGACGCGCGGCCGCGGCGTCATCCTGCAGAAATACAAGGACGGCGGCCTCTCCGACGTGAAGACGTTCAACCTCGCGGAGGGCCTCACCTGGCGCCTGGGCGACAAGACCCGCACGGAAACCGCGCTCCAGGACTGGGTCGGGCAGCGCGCCCAGGCCGGCCGCCTGCCGCCGCGCGGCTTCCCGTCATCGAACAAGTTCGGGTAGTTGCGCGCCGCCCTGTCGCCCCGTAACTTCGGGTGACTGTCCCGCTGCCGGCGCGCTAAGGTAGCCCGCCCGGGGGCGCGCTGCCGGCGTGCGGGCGTCCGCAAACACGAGGTTGAGTGATGCCATCCGGGAGACGCGTGGAACAGGTCCTGGCGCTGGCGGCGCTCGCGTTGCTCGTTTTCGGCTGCTTCGTCGTGCTGCGGCCGTTCCTGTCCGCAGTCCTCTGGGCCGTCATCCTCTGCTTCTCGACCTGGCCAGCCTACACCTGGACCGTCCGCAACATCGGGAGCACCACGGTCGCGGCCGTCGTCATGACGCTGGTCGCCGCCACCTTCTTCGTCCTGCCGTTCGTGCTCGTCGGCCCGCGCCTCGCCCAGGATGCCGCCAGCGCGACAGCGGCCTTGAACGCGCTGGTGGAGCAGGGGCCGCCGCCGCCGCCCGATTGGACGAGAGATCTGCCGCTCATCGGCTCGTCGCTCTACGACTACTGGCTCGGCGCCCAGAGCGATACTGCGAGGTTCGCATCGGACGCCCGCCCCTACATCAACGAGGGCACGAACTGGATTCTGCAGACCGCCGCCAGCCTTGGTCAGGGCATCATCGAGGTGGGACTGAGCCTGATCATCGCCTTCTTCGTCTATCGCGACGGCCGCCTGCTCGGCCAGCACCTGTCGACCGCGACCGAGCGGTTCATCGGACCGCGAGCAAAGAACCTCATCGACCTCGCCGGCAACACGACCCGCGGAGTCATCTACGGCATCCTCGGCACGGCGCTGGCGCAGGCGGGACTGGCGGCGCTCGGCTTCTTCGCCGCCGGCGTCCCCGGCGCTTTGTTCCTGGCGCTGCTGACTTTTTTCCTCTGCCTCATTCCCTTCGGTGTCGCCTTGGCGTTCTTTCCGCCCGGCATCTGGCTCCTCGTGGAGGGGGACATCTGGTGGGGCGTCGGCCTGCTGCTCTATGGGACCGCCGTCATCTTCGTCATGGACAACTTCCTGAAGCCCTACTTCATCAGTCGCGAGGGCAAGCTGCCGTTTCTGCTGGTGTTCCTCGGCGTCCTCGGCGGCGTGCTGGCGTTCGGCTTCATCGGCATCTTCATCGGCCCGGTGCTGCTGGCCATCGGGTTCAGCCTGGCCAAGGAATGGAGCAGCGCGGGCGCCGAGGCTTAGCGCCCGGCCTCTGGCTTTTTCCCGCCGTCCCGCGCCATACTGTGCGGTTCGATCCAGGCGCGCGAAGGCAATGGCTTCCATCCGGCAACGGCGCCGTTTGATACTCTATCGCAGGGCAGGCCGATGGGCCGTGGGCCTCCTCGTCGCGGCGTTGTGCGCCCTGCTCCTCTGGTTCGGCCTGCCGTGGAGCCGGGATGACGCAGAACTCGTACAGGCAACGGCGCCGGCCGCGGGCGGCGACATCGTCCCGGTGGTCGATGACGACACGGCCGAGCCGCCGCCTCCACCGCCCGACCACACCGCCACGGACGTGATCCCGCCGGAAGAGCCCTAGTTTCTTTCTTACGTTGCCCATCGGCGTCGGCGCGGCATCAATTGCCGCCGATTGGGGAATGCTTATAATCGGCGCGACAAAGGGGGAGGCTGTAAGGACTCCGGCGCACAAAAAATAGGCAACCCCGGCCAAGAGTCCGGTAACCGGTTAGCGAAGGGAGACACCGATAATGAAACGACGCCTGTTTCTGAAATCCGCCGCTCTCGGCCTTGCGTCCGCGCCGATCGCCGCGCCGGCCATTGCGCAATCGGAGCCGGAGCTGAAGTGGCGCCTGACGTCGAGCTTCCCGAAGAGCCTCGACACGATCTTTGGCGGCGCCGAGACCTTTGCCAAATACGTGTCCGACGCGACCGACAAGAAGTTCCAGATTCAGGTATTCGCGGCCGGCGAGCTGGCGCCCGGCCTGGAAGCGGCCAACGTCGTGAGCAACGGCTCCGTCGAGATGTGCCACACCGCGAGCTACTACTACTGGGGCAAGGATCCGACCTTCGCATTCGGAACCGCCGTCCCCTTCGGCCTCAACAGTCGCATGCAGAGTGCCTGGATGTACTACGGCGGCGGCATCGATCTCATGAACGAGTTCTACGCCACGCACGGCCTCTACGCCTTGCCCGCCGGCAACACGGGCGCGCAGATGGGCGGGTGGTTCCGTAGGGACATCAAGACCGTGGCCGATCTCCAGGGCGTGAAGATGCGCATCGGCGGTTTCGGCGGCAAGGTGATCTCGAAGCTCGGCGTGGTGCCGCAGCAGATCGCCGGCGGCGATATCTACCCTTCGCTCGAGAAGGGCACAATCGACGCCGCGGAGTGGGTCGGCCCCTACGACGACGAGAAGCTCGGATTCTACAAAGTAGCCCCGCATTACTTCTATCCCGGCTGGTGGGAAGGCAGCGCCATGCTGCACGTCATGATTCAAAAGGAGAAATGGGAGGGGCTGCCGGCCAGCTACAAGGCGATCATCACGGCGGCCGCGCAGGCCGCCAACTGCGACATGCAGGCAAAGTACGACTTCCTCAATCCGGCGGCCATGAAGCGGCTGGCCGCGGCCGGGGCCAAGTTCAGGCCGTTTTCGCCGGAAATCCTCGAAGCCTGCTTCAATGCCGCCAAGGAGACCTATTCGGAAATCTCGGCCACCAATGCCGCCTTCAAGAAAGTGCACGATGCGATGGTGGCGTTCCGGGCGGACGAGTACCTGTGGTTCCAGCTCTCCGAATACACGTTCGACACCTTCATGATGGGCCAGCAGCGCAAGAAAGCCTTGTAGCCGCTGCGGCGATTCGATCGACGCAAGATCGCAGAGGACGCACCCTCATGCCCTCGTTCACCGGCTGCGCGCGGTCGTGAACGGCGGGCTTGAGGGCTTTCTCGTTGCCCTGACCGGCGACGCATGGTTCGAGACCT
>DATIXH010000254.1:0-42624 GCA_035518775.1 Candidatus Acidiferrum sp. | reverse complement strand
CGCTTCGGATCGAGGATGTCGCCGGTGTAGCAGATGGCGCCCTCCGCGAGCTTGCCGGCCGCGCCCACGGCGTCGATCGAGACGCGCATGTTCTCGACCCAGTTGAAGCAGTCGAAGATGCGGAAGAGGTCGATGCCGGCGCCCGCCGCCTGCTGCACGAAGTAGCGCACGACATTGTCGGGATAGTTGGTGTAGCCGACGCCGTTGGCGCCGCGCAGCAGCATCTGCAGCAGCAGGTTGGGCACGCGCTCGCGCAGGGCCGCAAGCCGCTCCCATGGATCTTCCGTGAGGAAGCGCATGGCGACGTCGAAGGTGGCGCCGCCCCAGCACTCCAGCGACAGCAGCTGCGGCAGGCCGCGGGCGCAGGCCTCGGCCGAGCCGACGATATCGAAGCTGCGCATGCGCGTCGCCAGCAGCGACTGGTGGGCGTCGCGCATCGTCGTGTCCGTGACGAGCACGCGGCGCTGGCCGCGCATCCAGTCGGCGAAGCCCTTCGCCCCCAGCTTGTCGAACAGCTGCTTGGCGCCGTCGGCGGGCGCGGCGGCGAAGCGCGGCGCTTCCGGCCGGCGGGCGTTGGCGGGCGGACGCGGCCGGCCCTTGGCTTCGGGATGGCCGTTGACGCTGACGTCGGCGATGTAGGTGAGCAGCTTGGTGGCGCGATCGCGGCGCTTGGTGAAGCGGAACAGCTCCGGCGTCTCGTCGATGAAGCGGGTGGTGTACTCGACGGCCCGGAACTTCGGATGGTTCAGCACGGCCTCGAGGAAGGCGAGGTTGGTGGCGACGCCGCGGATGCGGTATTCGCGCAAGGCCCGGACCATGCGGGCGATGACCTCCTGGGGCGAGGGCGCCCAGGCTGTCACCTTCTCCAAGAGGGGGTCATAGTAGCGGGTGACGACGGCGCCGGAGTATGCCGTGCCGCCATCGACGCGGATGCCGAAGCCGAAGGCGCCGCGATAGGCGGTGATGCGGCCGTAGTCCGGGATGAAGCTGTTCTCGGGATTCTCCGTGGTGATGCGGCACTGGAGGGCGTGGCCGTTGAGCGGGATGGCGGCCTGCTCCGGAATGCCCGTTTCCTCGAGCTGGCCGATGCGGCCGCCCTCGGCGATGCGGATCTGCGCCTTCACGATGTCGAGGCCGGTCACGGCCTCCGTCACGGTGTGCTCGACCTGGATGCGCGGATTGACCTCGATGAAGTAGATGGCGCCGGTGTCGGCATCCATGAGGAACTCGACCGTGCCGGCGCCCACATAGTTCGTGGCATGGCCGAACTCGAGCGCGGCCTCGCAGAGGGCGGCGCGCTTGGCGGCATCGAGGTAGGGGGCGGGCGCGCGCTCGATCACCTTCTGATGGCGGCGCTGGATGGTGCAATCGCGCTCGAAGAGATGGACGAGATTGCCGTGGGTGTCGCCGAGGATCTGCACCTCGACGTGGCGCGCATGCCGCACCAGCTTCTCCAGATAGACCTCGTCCTTGCCGAAGGCGGCCTTGGCCTCGCGCCTGGCGGTGAAGACGGCGTCCAGCAGCTGGTCCTCGCTCTCGATCGGCCGCATGCCGCGCCCGCCGCCGCCCCAGCTGGCCTTCAGCATCACGGGGTAGCCGACGCGTGCCGCGATGCGCTTGATCTCGGCGCCGTCGTCGGGCAGGGCGTCGCTGGCGGGCATCACGGGCACGCCGACGGAACGGGCGAGGGTGCGGGCCGCCACCTTGTTGCCGAGGGTGCGCATGGTCTTCGGCCGCGGCCCGATGAAGACGATGCCGGCGGCGTCGCAGGCCTCCGCGAACTCGGGATTCTCCGAAAGGAAGCCGTAGCCCGGATGGATGGCGTCGACCTTCGCCTCCCGGGCGACCCGGATCACCTCGTCGATCGCGAGATAGGCATCGATCGGCCCGCGGCCCCTGCCTACCTGGTAGGCCTCGTCTGCCTTGAATCTGTGCAGCGAGAGCTTGTCCTCTTCCGCATAAACCGCGACCGTCTGGATCCCCAGTTCCGTCGCCGCCCGGAACACCCGGATCGCGATCTCCGAGCGATTGGCGACCAGCAGGCGGCGGAAGCGGTGGGGCATGGCGGGAACCCGATTTGTGCAGTGCAACATTCCTTTTATTCATCGGCCACCGCCGCGTCTACAGAGGAGAATCGTGGGGGCGACCGGCAGCTCCCCCGTCTAGCCATCGCTCCGCCGACGGGCGACCTGCCGGTCGCCCCCACGGGGCGTTTCCGATCGTAGACACTGTGTACACAGAGCGCCTATGCTCGGGTCAACGAGGGAGGAGAAATTCCCATGACCGAGCTGAAGGGCATCTGCGTTCCCGTCTGCACGCCGTTCGACAAGTCGGGCGACCGCATCGACGAGGGCGCGCTGCGCGCCCAGGTCGACTCGATGATCGAGGCCGGCGTGCACATCATCCTGTCGGCCGGCGGCACCGGCGAGTTCGCCTACTTGACCGAGGAGGAGCGGCGCCGTGTCCACACGATCGTGGGCAAGCAGGCCGCCGGCCGTGCGCGCTTCATCGCCCACGCCTCGGCCATCAGCACGCGCGATGCGATCGAGAACGCCAAGTTCGCGGAAGGGCTCGGCGCCGACGCCATCATGCTGCTGCCGCCCTATTTCGAAGGCCCGACCCTCGACGGCGTGCTCTATCACTACGAGCGCGTCGCGCGCAGCGTGAAGGCGCCGATCGTCGTCTACAACATCCCGCAGAACACGCACCGCGACATCACGCCGGATATCCTCGCCCGGCTCATGCAGGTCGACACCATCCGCTACATCAAGGACAGCACCGGCGACCTCATCCGCATCCAGCAGCTGGTCGCCATGGGGGCCAAGGTCTTCAACGGCGGCGATCCGCTCGCCTTCCAGGCCCTGGTCGCGGGCTGCGTCGGCTGCATCTGGGGCGGCGTCAACGCCATGCCGCGCGAGGCCGTACGCCTCTACGAACTGGTGGCAGCCGGCAAGCTGGCCGAGGCCGCGGCGCTCTGGCAGCGCCTGCTGCCGGCCCAGATCTTCTTCTGGACTCACGACTACAACCCGTCGGTGAAGCTCGCCACCAACCTGCTGGGCCGCAAGGTCGGGGCCTGCCGCTCGCCGCTGCAGCCGCTCGGCAAGGAGGACCAGCGCGAATTGAAGCGCGCGCTGGCCGCGCTCGGCACGAAGAAGGTGGCCTCGGCGGCGTGAGCCGGCGCGCTACCGCACCACGTCGTTGCACGGGGTCTTGGCGACGAACGCGCGGTTGCGCTCCGCCGACATGTAGGCGGGCGGCGCGCCGAAGGTGAGGGCGCCGGCCGCGCGCAGTTCCTCCACGCCTTCCTTGCAGCGCCCGATGGCCAGCTGCACCAGCCCGTAGTTCCAGAGCGCGCGCGGCGATTGCGGATTGAGCCGCGTGGCCTCGTCGAGGTCGATCAGCGCCTCGTCATAGCGGCCGCGTTCCAGCAGCAGGCCGCCGCGGATGGCGCGCAGGAAGGAGAGATAGTGGTCGGCCCGCAGGGTGAAGTCGGCCCGGACGGTCCCCGATTCCGAGGGGCCCTTGGGGTTGAACAGCTGCATCGGCGTCAGGCTGGTATGCTGGATCAGGAACTCCTTCTCGTGGCTCTTGCCCAGTTCGATCGCGCGGCCGAGATCGGCGAGCGCGCGCTCGGACTCGCCGGTGCGGGCCAGCAGCAGTCCGCGCGCGCCATAGGCCTGCCACGCCCACGGATCCAGGGCGACGGCATGGTCGAAATCTTCGATCGCCCGCCGGCCCTCGCCCTTGGCATCCAACGCCTGTCCGCGCCAGGTATAGGCGGCGGCATAGTTCGGAGCCGCGGCGATCGCGGCGTCGTAGTCGGCGACCCCGCCGTCGATGTCGTCGTTCAGCAGCCGCAGCGTGCCGCGATCCACGTAGGCGGCCGCCAGCTGGTCGCCGCCCAACTGGCCGGACTCGATGCTGCGGGAGAGGTCGCGATCGACCTGGGTCGTGGCCGCCGGCGTGCAGGCGGCGAGCGCGCAGAGCAGGAGGAGGAGCGGCGGGACTCGGGGCATCAAACCATCTCTGCACGGGCGGAGCCTCGCGGGCGGCCCGGATCGTAAGTGAGGCGGCAGATGGCGGCAACGGCGCCGCCGCCCGCCTTTGCATTTGCAGCCCGCCCGCGCATTTGCGATGGTGGCGCCAATCCGGCATTCCCCTCGCGATGAATTTGACCCATCGTTCCCCCGAACCGCCGAGCGGTCCGTTCCTCTATCTGCCGATCGAAGTGGCCTCGCGCGAGCTGCACGCGAAGCTGCTGCTGAGCTATTTCGCCGTCGACCGCGGCTACGAGGTGATCGTCGGCTGGAAGCGGGTCATCAACAAGAACCTGCGCTTCATGCCCCCGGGCATCGTGATGTTCAAGACGCTGACCGCGCGCGACGGCGAGGCCATGGCCAAGGCGCGCGCCGCCGGCCACCGCATCGTCGCGCTCGACGAGGAGGTGCCGGGTCTGGTCGCCACCAAGCAGAAGCTGCGCTGGGTGGCGAAGGAGTCGGTGGCGGCCAGCGACCTGCTCTTCGCCGTCGGCGACGACCACCTCGATGCGCTGCGGCAGTTCCACCCCGAGAGCGCCGACCGCTGCCGGGTCGTCGGCAATCCGCGCTGGGACCTGCTGCGCCCGGAGCTGCGCGGCTCGCACGCCCAGGAGGTGGCGGCGATCCGCCGGCAGTACGGTCCGTTCATCCTCATCAACACGAACTTCGCGATCCTCAATTCGTCGCGGCGGACCGGCGAGGAAACCCGCAAGTGGTTCGCCGACACCGGCCGCGTCGACCTCAGCAAGCCGGAAGACGTCGTGTTCCTCGACGAGATCTTCGCCATGGAGCGCGCGAACACGGCGGCGGTGCAGGAGCTGGTCCGCGCCCTGCCGGCGCGCTTTCCCGGCCATCGCATCATCGTCCGCCCGCATCCGATCGAGCGCGCGGAGACCTGGACCGACCTGCTGCGCGATGTCCCGCGCGCCCAGATGGTGCGCGAGGGCGCGGCGGTGCCCTGGATCATGGCGAGCGACGTCCTCATCCACACCAACTGCACGACCGGCGTCGAGGCCTTCGCCCTCGACAAGCCGGCGATCTCGCTGAAGCCGACGACGCTGGCGGTGAACGACGTCTATCTCGCGAACCTCATCAACTACGTGACGACGACCGTCGCGGAGACGTTGACGCAGCTCGACCAGATCATCGGCCCCGGCGTCGCTTGGCCCGGCTACACGCCCGAGCTCCGGGCGGCCTTCGACCGCTTCTTCGCCGGCACCCGCGGCTCGTTCGCCTGTGAGCATATCCTGGACGCGCTGACTGATGCGTTCAGCCTGCAGCCTTCGCCCCATCCGCGCGCGCCGGCCTGGCGGCCACTGCCCGGCTACCGCCAGCGCGTGCGGACGCGCGCGCATCATCTGCAGGTGATGCCGGAGATCGATACGGCCGGCGTCGAGGAGATGCTGCGCGGCTTCGACCACGCCCTCGGCCGCGCGCCGATCCACCATGTCGAGCCCTGCGGCCAGCTCGTGTTCCACCTGCACGGCGCGGCGGCCCGCGCCGCCTACGACCTGCCCGGCGATTTCAGCGCCTGGCTGGCGCGCCTGTGGCCGCGCTCACGCGTCGCCGCCGGCGCCGGCTGAGATCAGCGCGCCGGCCACTGCCGCTTCAGCTCGTACCACAGCCACGGAATTGACTGCAGGGGACCGAGCGGGTTCCAGCGGGCGAAACGCAGATTGTCGGCGACATGGTCGATGTGGCGGAGCACCGGCGCCAGCGCCGCCACCTGCGCCTCGATCTGCTGCCATTCCTGCCAGAGCGTCGGCGATGCCGGATCGACGTCGTCGGTCGCCAGGCGGTGCAGACAGCGGTAGGCCGCGCGCGTCAGGTCATTGACGCGCGGGTCGCGCTCGAGCTCGTCGACGCCGTGGCGGCTGTGGCGCAGGCTCGGATCGAGGAACTCGTCGCCGAAGGCCTTCACGCTCGCCTGCACCTCGGCGGTGAGCGGCAGGTCGAGGCCGCGGGCGATGCGCTGTAGCTGGGCCGCCGGGCCGGCCATGAACAGGTCGAAATCCGCGATCACGAACGGCCGCTCCCGCACCTGGCGGAAATAGGGCACGACGTTGACCAGCCACTCGAGGTCGCTCTGCTCCTGCGTGCCGCGCCAGGGGTCGAGCCGCGCCCGCGACCGGGCCACGCTCAGGGGATTTCGGATCGCCACGAGATAGCGGGTGTCGATGTCGGCGGCTGCGAACACGTCGGTCCAGAACGGCATGAAGCGCAGCGTGCGCGCGTACTTGTAGCCCCAGAGCGGGCTGTCGCCGAAGCGCCGCCGCACGACGGCGACCGCGTCCGCCTTCAGCGCCTCGACGGCCGGTTGTGTCCACCAGTCCGGCGCCAGCAGGCGCACGCTCTCGCCGCGCACCGCGAGGATGCGCTTCAGCCGCTTGTTGATGCGCAGCAGGTCGGTGTCCTCGTAGAACCCGGTCGGGTTCTTGAGCGCCGTGGCGCCGCGCAGCTTGTCGCCGAGGTCGACGCCGAGCGCGACCAGCCCGCGGGTGATGGCGCTGGTGCCGCTGCGCCCGACGCCGAGCACGACGACGGCGCGCGATCGCGTTGACGGGGCGGCGGCAGCGGCGCCGGCAGGAGTCGGCATAGCGGGCTCGGTCCGGGATTGCGGTGACGGCGACGTCGGCGCCATGGCGGCGGTGTCTTACACCGGCCGCCCAAGGTGGTCAAAGTGTCGGTCAAAGCGCCCTGAAACCATTCTCAGATGCAGTCGCAACCGTCCGCGACAACGCGCCGCCGTGACAGTTGTGAGGATTGATCGCCCAATGGTTGTAAGATTTCCGTGTTCCCCTTACGTTACGGCAAAGGCCGCGATTCGCGGCGCTGCGAGAGGCGAGGTCGCCCGCGTGCTCAGAGGCATCCTGCAACCGCAACACAACACCCGCGAAGCCGAGTTGCGCACCCAGCCGGTCCGGGTCGTGCTCGAGGCGACCCAGCCCGGCATCGGCAAGGCCAAGCCGCCGGTCCGCATCTTCATCGGCAGCGAGCCCTCGCAATACCGCGCCGAGCGCATCATGGTCTGGTCGATCGAGCAGGTGCGCGACAAGTCGCGCGTCTACGAGATCTACCTGATGAAGGACCTGGTCGGGTTCAACCGCCGGCTGTGGCTGACGGGCTTCACCAACTACCGCTTCGCCATCCCGCATTTCGCCGGCAACCAGGGCCGCGCCATCTACAACGACGTCGACCAGATCTACCTGTCGGACCCGGCCGAGCTGTTCGACCGCGACATCGGCGGCCACGGCTTCATGTGCATCTCGAACGGCCCGCAGGCCAAGATCCCCGTCGACACCTCGGTCATGCTGATCGACTGCGCCCGCATGGCGCCGCTCTGGACCCTCGAGGCCGCGCAGCGCGGCCGCAAGAACGCGCTGATCAAGCGGGCGCTGGCGGTCTCCGGCCTGTGGGGCGCGATCGAGCCCGAGTGGAATTCGCGCGACAGCGAGTACGCCGCCGGCAAGTCGAAGGTGCTGCACTACACCGCGCTGCACCTGCAGCCCTGGCGGCCGTTCCCGCGTCAGTTCGTCTACCAGGCCAATCCGGTCGGCCATGTCTGGCTGGAGCTGGAGCGCAACGCCGATGCCGTCGGCTATCGCCCGTTCACCGCCGCCAAGCCCAGCGATCGCTACAACGATCTGGCGGCGGCCTTGCGCGCCGCCGGCGGGCCGGCCGTGCGCGAGCCAGCGCCGTCGAATCCGCCGCTGCTGGACGAGCAGCAGATGCTCGATCGCGGCCCCTATCGCGAGCTCGTCGAGGCCTTCGATGCCCGCGCCATCCAGGGCTACCAGCTGGTCTCGGCCGCCGGCGCGCCGGAGATCGGGCAGCGCATCGTCAGCCTGACCTCCGGGGGCAGCGTCGTCTGCCAGCGCGCCGCCTTGCCGCCGGGGCGCGAGGAGCGCGCCGCGCGCGCCGACGGCGTTCTCTGCCGCGGCTTCCTCGAGTACCTCCCGGACGAGGACATCCCCTGGATCCTCGACCGGCTGTTCGCCGATGCCCGTGGCTTCGTCGCCGCAGCCGTCGCGCTGGACCCGGCGCCCGCGGCCTTTGCGGACGGCGGCCGGCTGCCGGTCGCGCGCCGCAGCCGCGAATGGTGGCTGGACCAGTTCGAGTGGGCGAGCCAGCGGTACCCGGCCGTGCGCTGGCACCTGTCGCTGCACGGCACCTCCCGGCTCGGCCGGCCGGTCGTGCGTATGCATCAGGGCGGCCGTCCGCTGCGCCGGCCGCCGCTGGTCTGGGTGCTGGCCTACGACAAGCCCGGCCATACGACCCAGTCGGTCGGCCTGGCGGAGGCGCTCGGCTGGCCCTACGAGGTCAAGCAGCTGCGCTTCAACACGCTGCGCGCCCGCCTGCACACCTGGCTGCAGGCCTGGCAGGGGACGCTCGGCGCCAGCCTGATCGGGCTGCGGCAGCGGTCCTCCGACGTGCTGGTTCCGCCCTGGCCCGATCTGGTGATCGCCACCGGCTGGCGCCCCGCGCGCATCGCGCTGTGGATCGGCCGGCAGAGCCGCGGGTTGGCGCGCCTCGTCGGCCTCGGGCGCCGCGCCGGCCAGATCGTCGACATCTTCGACACGGTCGTCACCTGCGCGCACTTCCACCTGCCGCCCCATCCCCGACGCATCGAGACGGTCCTGCCGATCAGTCAGGTCACGCCCTCCCGGCTGGCCGAAGCGGGCGAGCGCTGGAAGGGCCTGTTCGCAGAGTTGCCGGGCCCGCATGTCGTGCTGCTGGTCGGCGGCAGCAACGAGTTCTATCGCCTCGATGCCGCCGTCGCCCGCCGCATGGCCGAGGACGTGCATGCGTTCGCGCGTGCCGCCGGCGGGACCGCGATCGCCGTGACCAGTCGACGCACCGGCGAGCCGGCGACCGCCGCGTTCAAGGCCGTGCTGGGCGAGGCCGGCGTGCATGAATGGCGCCCCGGCCGCCGCGAGAATCCCTACCTCGGCTATCTCGCCCTCGCAGACGCCCTCGTCGTGACCGGCGACAGCGAATCGATGCTGGGCGAGGCCGCGGCCACCGACAAGCCGCTCTACATCTATCCCGTGCCGAAATGGCGCTATGGGCTGCGCCGCATGCTGAACGAGTGGGCGGTGAAGCGCGCCTTCGCGCGGCCGCTCAACCGGCGCGGCACGATCCGGCCGCAGCAGGGCCTGGAGTATCTCTTCGCCAAGGGCATCGCCACCGGTCTGCTGCCGCCGCCCCGTGATCTCGAGGCCCTGCACGACAACCTCGTGCGCCACGGCATCGCCCGCCTGTTCGGCCCGCCGCTCGACCTGACGCGGCGCACGCCGCTGCACGAGACCGGCGCGGTGGCGCGCGAGATCCTCCGCCGCATGGGCTACCCCGATCCCGATCCGCAACCGGAGTCGGCGCGCACCGCACCCGCCGGCCGGGAAGGCCGGCGGCACTGAGCAGCGTGTCGGCGCCGAGCGTCTGGATCCTGCTCGCCGACCGTGCCGGTGGAAACGGGCAGCTGATCAGCTTGGCGGAAGCGCTCGGCTGGCCCTACGAGCGCAAGGCCATGGCCTACAACTGGCTGAACCGGTGCCCCAACATTCTGCTGGGCGCGACGCTGGCCACCACGCGACGGTCGTCGGCGGAGCAGCTGCAGCCGCCCTGGCCGGACCTCGTCATCGGCGCGTCGCGGCGCAGCGTGCCGGTCGCGCGCTGGATCCGGCAGCAGGCCGGCGGCCGCACCAAGCTGGTCCACCTCCTGCACGCGATGGCGCCGCTCGATCTGTTCGATCTGGTCATCACGACGCCCCAATACCGGCTGCCGCAGCGGACCAACGTGCTGCACCTGGCGGCGGCCCTGAACCGGATCGACGCGCAGCGGCTGGCGGCGGCGCACGCTGCTTGGACGCCGCGCCTGGACCGTCTGCCGCGTCCCCTGACGGCACTGTTCGTCGGCGGGAACAGCGCGACCTATCGGCTCGACGCGGCGACGGCCGCGCGGCTCGGCGCCGCCGCGAGCGCGGCCGTGGCCGCCGCCGGCGGTACGCTGCTCGTCAGCACCAGTCCGCGCACGCCGCCCGACGCCGCCGAGGCGGCGGTCAAGGCCATTGCCTGCCGCAACGTCGTCTATCGCTGGAAGGCGAACGATCCCGACAATCCCTATCACGCGTTCCTGGCGCTCGCCGACCGCTTCATCGTCACCGCCGACAGCGCCTCGCAGCTGGTGGAGGCCTGCCTCATGGGCAAGCCCGTCGAGGTCTTCTCCTGGCCGATGCGGCGCAGCCCTCTCCTCTGGGTTAAGGAGTGGCTCTGGCGCCGCTACGATGCCGGCGGCGCGCTCGCCGGTGCGGTCGACCGCCTGGTCTATTGGGGCCTGCTGAAGCCCCCGCGCGATTTCGCGGCCCTGCATCGCGCCCTGCGCGACCGCGGCCTGATCACCGCCTTCGGCGAGCGCGCCGCGGCCGCGCGCCGCCCGCTCGACGACATGGAGCGCGCCGTCGCCGCCATCCGCGCCCTGTTCAGTCGTTCGTGACAATGCCCGTAGGGGCGCGGTGCGCGCGCCCGTCGCGCTCCCGCGCGATCCTGGGTTACGCGCAGGCCGCATTCACCGCCGGGCGCGCGCAGCGCGCCCCTGCAATTCTCCGCGGCTTCGTGTGCGAAAATGCTTCTCAACAGCAGCGCGGATGTGATCTTTCCAAGCATTGCTGGACGGGAACGGCACCGCTATCGTGTCGCCGCTGAGGAATCGGCTATGGCTATAGAGGATAAGATGACCATCGCGCGCACCGTCGAACGGACCACCAAGTATCTGCGCCGCAACCTGCGCAAGACCTATCGCCGGCCGGCCCCGGCGTCGCGCACCAAGCCCGAATTGGTCCTCCTCGATGTAGCGCCGGGCGTGACGCCGAACGGCAAGCCGCCGGTGCGCATCTTCCTCGGCACCGAGCCGGCGCAGCACCGGGCCGAGCGCATCTTCGTCTGGTCGGTAGAGAAGGCGCGCGATGCCGCGCGGGTCTACGAGATCCACCTCATGAAGGACCTGATCGGCTTCAACCGCTGGTGGTGGACCACTGGCTTCACGAACTATCGACTCGCCATCCCGCACCTCGCCGGCGGCGCGGGCCGCGCCATCTACAACGACGTCGACCAGGTCTACCTCGCCGATCCCGGCGAGCTGTTCGACCTCGGCATGCACGGCCACGGCTTCCTCGCCATCGCCGCCAAGGACCGCACCGGCGGCGTGCCCTTCGATTCCTCCGTCATGCTCATCGACTGCGCGCGCATGAGCACGGTGTGGACGCTGGCCGAGGCCCAGAACGAGCGCAAGAGCGTGCTGCTCAACAAGGCGGCCGCCCAGCCGGAGCTGTGGGGCCGGCTGGCGGGCGAATGGAATGCGCGCGACGCCGAATATGTCGCCGGCCGCTCGAAGCTGATCCACTATACGAAACTGAAGACCCAGCCTTGGCAGCCCTTCCCCAGCCTCTACGACTACCGCATCGCGCCGGAAGGCCAGGTCTGGCTCGACCTCGAGCGCTCGGCCGACGCCGCCGGCTATCAGGTCCGCGTCGCGGCGGAGTCCGAGGCGGCCTAGGCACCTAGGGAAGGCGCTGCCGTGCGCACTCAAGCCGGTATCGACGCTGGCTCGTCTTACAGAGTCCCCCAAGGGGAGAGCGAACCCTATTGGACGGCCGTGCGCCCATACCCGAGCGGTCCCGCAGGCGCGACACAACAAACGTGTCCCGCCCTGCGAAGCGCCGCGTAGAGCGTACGGCGATGGAAGCGGAGCGCGTCCGCCAAGCCGCCGACCTCCTGTGGTCGGC
Source organism: Candidatus Acidiferrum sp. (assembly GCA_035518775.1). GTDB lineage: Bacteria > Pseudomonadota > Alphaproteobacteria > Dongiales > Dongiaceae > JBGPEQ01. The sequence continues at coordinate 30,806 of DATIXH010000254.1, read as the reverse complement.
CTGGCAGGAGAAGCGCCTGCTGGAAGCCCTGCCCGACGACTGCCGCCCCAGCACCCTGGAGGAGGGTTATGCGATCCAGGACGCCCTCGCCGCGCGCCACGGCGGCCCGCAGATCGGCTGGAAGATCGCCGCCACCAGCGCCGAGGGCCAGCGCCATATCGGCGTGACCGAGCCGCTGGGCGGGCGCCTGTTCGCGAAGTTCTGCCATCCCGACGGCGCGCTCCTGCCGGCCGGCAAGCTGCATATGCGCGTCGCCGAGGCCGAGTTCGCGTTCCGCATGGCGAAGGACCTCCCCCCGCGCCCGACCCCCTACACCCTGGATGAGGTGATGAAGGCGGTGGCCACGCTGCACCTCGCCATCGAGGTGCCGGATTCGCGCTACCGGGACTTCGCGCGCATCGGCGCGCCGCAGCTCGCGGCCGACGATTCCTGCGCCTGCTTCTTCGTGCTCGGCGATGAGGCCGCCGGCTGGCGCGGCGTCGACCTCGCGGCCCATCCCGTCGTCGGCCGCAAGAACGGCGCCGTCGTCGAGACCGGCAGCGGCGCCAACGTGCTCGGTGACCCCCGTCTCGCCCTCACCTGGCTCGCCAACGCCCGCGCCGCCCGCGCCGACGGCCTCAAGGCCGGCGACGTCATCACGACCGGCACCTGCGTGAAGCCGATGCCCATCGCCCCCGGCGACCAGATCGTCGCCGACTTCGGCCCATTGGGGCGCGTGCGCGTGCAGTTCTCGTAGGCGGCGCTTTCAGCCGATCAGTTTCCCGTCGAAGGGGTTGCGGCCGGCGCGGTCCTCGATCTCGATCACCCACAGGTCGGGGTCGCGCTCGACGGCGCGGGCGATATAGGCGTCGGCCTCGGCCTCCGGCACCAGCTTGCCGGCGAGCGCGGCGAGCCAGCCGAGGCGGCCGTCGAGGTCGCGGGCCTGGGTGAGGATGCGGCAGCCGCCCTCCAGCAGGTTGAGCTTGAGCAGCACCGTCCCGCGTTCGGGCTCGCCGCGCCGCAGCAGCGCTACCGGCGTCGCCTCTACCGACAGCCGGCGCAGATGCGCCTGCACCCACAGCTCGGTCGGGAGCCGGTCGTCGGACAAGGCGGTCAGTCGCAGCAGAAGGAGCGGTTGGCGGGATCGAGCGCGTCCTTGAGCGAGATGGTCTTGCGCGGCTTGACCTCGGCCGCGGCGTCGGGCGGCATCAGGTCGAGCGGACCGGCCGCCCCGCCGGGCGCGTCGCGATAGCGCCCGTCCTGCTGCCAGACGCAGGGCCCGAACATGCGGACCTCGCCGTAGATCAGGCCGGCCGCAGCATCGACCTGGGTGATGACGGCCTCGCTGCGGTCGCGCGTCCGCATCGCCGCGCCGGGCCGGCAGACGGCGACGAAGTCGAAGCTGGCGTTCATGCCGTCATCCCTATGAAAGCTCCATGGTCGTGAGGATAGGCCGCCGGATACCTGCTCGCAATGTTGCAGAGCAGCAAGATACTGGGCGGCAAATCCTTTATTATTGTATTATCGCTCATTGCGCCGTCGGAACTGCGGTACAATCGGCGCCGTTGATCACATGACGGGTCTGGGAGGGGGCTGCCCGCCAGGAAAGCGAGGAGGCGCCCATGGCCGACACGGCAATTCGCGAAGCGGTTGGCGTTTTTCACGACGAACGATCGCTGCAATCCGCCGTCGATGCACTTCTGATCGCAGGCTTCGATCGCTCCTATCTGAGCATGCTCGCCGACCGCCGCCGCGTCGAGGCGAAGGTCGGTCATACCGTCGAAAACGTCGCGGAGCTCGAGGACGACACGGAGGTACCGACGCGCGCCTTCATCGGCAGCGACTCGCTGACGGAAGGCAAGGGCGTCCTGTTCGGCGTGCCCTTCTATGTCGGGGCCTGCGCGGCCGCCATCCTGGTGCTGGCCTCCGGCGGCACGCTCGTCGCAGCCTTCATCACCGCGGCCGTCGCCGGGGCCGTGTGCATGGCGATCGGCATCATCCTTGCGCGCACCGTCAGCAAGCGACGGGCGCAGCGATTGGCGGAGCAGCTGGAGCGCGGCGGCCTGTTGCTGTGGGTCCGCACTCCCTCGCCGGAGGACGAGCGGCGCGCCATCGAGGCCCTCCGCCTCAACGGCGCCGACGACGTGCACATCCACGACCTGCCGCAGCCGCACTATGCACAGGCCGGCGGCGTCTCGCGCGAGCTGAGCTTCATGAAGAGCCTGGGGATGTAGCGGCCCCCAGGCCCCGGCCGCCTCAGCGGGCTGCCAGCACGTAGTCGCGCAGAGAGTCGACCTCGAGCTTGGCCTCGTCGAGCCGGTACTTCACGACGTCGCCGATGCTGACGATCCCCACCAGCGCGCCGTCCTCCAGGACCGGTAGATGACGGATCCGATGGGTCGTCATGATCACCATGATGTCGCCGATCGTATCGCCCGGCGCACAGCTGCGGACGTCACGCGTCATGAGTTCGGTGACGGAATGATCGGCCACCGCCCCGCCATGGAGAGCGAGGCCGCGCACGATGTCGCGCTCGGAGATGATCCCCATGATCTTGTCGGTCGCGTCGGTGACGAGAACCGCGCCGATGCGATGCTGGGACAGCAGCTTGCTGGTGCTCGAAATCGTGGCATCCGGCTTGATGGTCGTGACCCGGTTGCCTTTGGTGCTCAGAATGTCTCGGACATACATAGGCGCCTCCGTTGTCTGAGGCCGGACACCCCCTTGGGCGCAGTGACCGGCTCCAACATTCGGCGCAGGCGCTGAAGGCCTCGCCGACCGCGCTTCGCCCGATTGTAACGCGAAACCGCGCGCGGGGGCCAGCGCCGCGCGCGGGGTGCCACGACGGCCCGCAATGATCACTTGCACGTGAGGGCTGCAGGATCGCGACAGCCGCCGCTTGCCGGCCTCCCGGCGAGTGTCTAGGGTTGCGGGCAGTCCGCACCCATTTGCATCGCGGCGAACAATCGATCCGACAAGGGAGGAATCACCATGGCCGCTCCGGTCGTCTATGGTCCTGCGTACAGCACCTACGCGCGTACCGTCCGCCTGGCGCTCGAGGAAAAGGGCGTCGACTACAAGCTCGAGGAGGTCGACCTCCTGCAGGGCGCGGCCCAGTTGCCGGCCCATCTCGCGCGCCAGCCGTTCGGCAAGGTGCCGGCCTTCGAGCATGACGGCTTCAAGCTCTACGAGACCGGCGCGATCGCGCGCTACATCGACGAAGCGTTCCCAGGCCCGAAGCTGCAGCCCGCCGACGCGAAGCGGCGCGCGCGCATGACGCAATTCATATCGGTGAGCGATTCCTACGCCTATCCCTGCTGCATCGGTAAGGTCGTGTGGCAGCGCGCGGTCGTTCCGCTCCTCGGCGGCAAGCCGGATGAGAAAGTCGTCGCCGAGGCCATGCCGATGGTCGAGAAGACGGTCGCCGCCCTGGAGCAGCTGGTCGATCCCACCGGCCCGTTCCTGTGCGGCCCCGAGCTCAGCCTGGCCGATCTGCACCTGGCGCCGGTGATGGCCTATTTCAGCGGCACGCCCGAAGGGAAGAAGGTCCTGGCGGGCGCGCCGCGCCTCAGCCGCTGGTGGCAGTCGATCAGCACGCGGCCCAGCGTCGTCAAGACGCAGCCGAAGCTCGGCTGACCGCGCGGACTGCCGGCCGCCGGCGCGGCGCTGCGGCGCGCGCCGCGACGGCGCCGTGCGCCGCCTGCAGGTCGTCCAGGAAGGCCTGGAGGGCAGGCGTTCGCTCGACGCCCTTGCGCGTGATCACCTCGAACAGCGATTCATAGGCCAGCTGCGCCGGCAGCAGCGAGCGCATCAGCCCGCCCGCGACCCACGGCGCCGCGCAATGCGTCGGCAGATAGCCGATATAGTGGCCCGACAGGATCAGGGTTGCTATCGCCTCCATGTTGTTCGCGGTCGCGGTCGCCCGGAACGCCGCTCCGGGGCGGCGCGCCTTCACGCCGCCGCCATAGCCCCGATCGACGAAGTCGACCGCCGCGATGTCGGCCGGCTTGATCGCGTCGTCGGCGCGCGCGAAGAAGGGATGGGCGCGGCCGCAATAGAGCGTCTGCTCCTCGATGAAGAGCGGCGCATAGCTAAGGCCGGCCACGTGGTGATGGAAGGCGCCGATGGCGGCCGGCAGGCGCTGATCGAGCACCGCCTGCTCCAGCTCCGTCGGCGCCTGCACGTGCAGCGTGACGTGGACGTCGGCCGCGCGCGCCTTGAAGCGGCCGATGGCGGCGGCGAGGCAACAGGCCGGGTTGGTCAGGGTGTTGTCGACGACGCCGATCTGCAGCTCTCCGACCAGATGGCCGCGCAGGGCGCCGGCGCGGGCGCGGAACTGGTCGAGGGCGCCGAACAGCTGCAGGCTGGCCTCGTGGATGGCGCGGCCCTTCTCGGTGAGGCGGAAGCCGACCCGCCCGCGCTGGCAGAGGCGCATCCCCAGCCGCGCCTCGAGGTCGGCGAGCAGCGTGCTGATGCGCGAGGGGCTGAGGTTCAGCTGCGCCTGCGCGGCCGCGAATCCGCCGGCCTCGACGATGGCCAGGAACACGCGCAGCAGCTTGATGTCGACGTTGGCGAGCTTGGACAGCATTGGCGTGGCGGCGGACGGCCGTTACATTCGGATATCATAAACCAAGCTTTCAAAGTTTCATATTTATCGAACGCAAGGCTTGGCCAAGCTTGGCCAAAGCGCCGAATCACCGAAGGGTATCCGTGTGAACAAGCCGACCGCCAATCCGCAGCCCGTCGACGCCGCCATCACGCCGCGCTTCAGCGCCATTCCGACCTTCATGCGCCTGCCCTATCTCACCGAGCCGACGAAGGTCGACATCGCCCTCATCGGCGTGCCCTGGGACGGCGGCACCACCAACCGCGCCGGCGCCCGCCACGGCCCGCGCGAGATCCGCAACATGTCGAGCTTCATGCGCAAGGTGCACCATGTCAGCCGCATCGCGCCCTACGAGCTCGCGCGCATCGCCGACCTCGGCGACGCGCCCGTGAACCCGATCGATCTGCTGGACACCCTCGGCCGCGTCGAGCGCTTCTATCGGAAAGTGCATGCGGCCGGTGCCATCCCGCTCTCGGCCGGCGGCGACCATCTGATCACCCTGCCGATCTTCCGCGCCATCGCCAAGGACCGCCCGGTCGGCATGGTTCATTTCGACGCCCACTCCGATACCAACGACCGCTATTTCGGCGACAACAAGTACACGCACGGCACGCCCTTCCGGCGCGCGGTGGAGGAGGGCGTGCTCGACCCCAAGCGCACGATCCAGATCGGCATCCGCGGGTCCATCTACAGCGCCGGCGACATGGAGTTCGCGGAGAGGGCCGGGATGCGCGTCGTCTACATGGAGGAGTTCACGAAGCTCGGCGTGGAGAAGACGGTCAAGGAGGCGCGCCGCATCGCCGGCAAGGGCCCGACCTACATCAGCTTCGACGTCGACGGCCTCGACCCCGTCTACGCGCCCGGCACGGGCACCCCGGAGATCGGCGGCCTCACGACCCTGGAGGCGCAGCACATCCTGCGCGGCCTGCAGGGCCTCGACCTCGTCGGCGGCGACGTCGTGGAGGTCTCGCCGCCGTTCGATCCCAGCGGCAACACCGCCCTGGTCGGCGCCACGCTGATGTTCGAGATCATGTGCCTGCTGGCCGATGCGGTCGCGCGGCGGCGCGGGAACGGGAGTTCCGGACGCAAGTCCAAACGCTGACTGGCGCCGGCAGCCACGGATATGGCATCAAGCATGCAACAGTAGCGACGGGGTCATACAGAAAAACGGGGAGAGGAAGATGGGAATCAAGAAACTCGCGTTCGCCGCGCTGGCGGGCGCGCTGCTGGGCATGGGCGTCGCCGCGCAAGCCGGCGCCGCCGAGAAGGTCAAGGTCGGAATCTGCGTGTCCTGGCCGAACTATTCGTTCTATGAGGTCGTGAAGCAGAAGAAGCTGCTGCCCGACTACGACATCGAGCAGACGATCTTCGAGGATCCGATCGGCGGCCACTCGGCCCTGGCCGCGGGCCAGGTCGACGTCTTCTATTGCACCGGCGACTACACGCCGATCGCGGTCGCCAGCGGCACTGACACCGTGAACGTGGCCTTCACCAGCCCGTCCTACGGCGTCGACCAGATTATCCTGGTGCCGGGCGTGACACCGGAGACGCTGAAAGGCAAGAAGGTGGCGGCCCCGCAGGCCTATATCGGCCATCTCCTCATGGGCCTCTATCTCGACAGCATCGGCATCAAGCCGGCGGACGTGCAGTGGGTGAACCTCAACGCCGACGAGGCCGTCGGCCCCGTGATGTCGGGCGATCTCGCCGCCGCCTACATGTACGAGCCCTGGATCTCCAAGGTGACGGCGCAGATGAAGGACGCCAAGAGCGTGGCCAACACCACGGAGCCGCGCTATCTGCAGACCGGCATCTTCTCCGACGTGCTCTACATGAACAAGAAGTTCATCGCCGCCCACCGCAAGGCGGCGCTCGACATGTTGCGCGCCCACTTCCAGGCCGTGCAGTACTGGCACGACCACACCGACGAGGTGAACCAGATCTTCGCCGACTTCCTGAAATGGCCGATCGGCGACGTGCAGGCCACCATCGGCACCAACGGGAAGTTCCTGGTCGGCGGCACCTACACCTACGACTTCGACGAGGCCGCGCGCTTCTGCGGCGTGCTCGACGGCGACGGTCCGCTCGGCACCAAGCATGGCGGCATGATCGACACGGTGAAGCTCACCAACGAATGGTGGGTGAAGCTCGGCCTCATGCAGAAGACCGTCGATCCCGCGGCCGGCGTCGATTGCAGCCTGATGGGCGATCTCGTGAAGGAAGGCTTCCGCCAGTCGATCGCCGCGCGGCAATAGGGGAAGAAAGAATGGCCGGCGAGACCAGGCCAGCGCGGCGGCCGCAGCGCTGGTTCGAGTTCCGCCGGCCGATCCCCGCGGCCTGGGTCTGGATCCTCGGCGGCGCCGCCTGGGTCGTCTTCTTTGGCCTGTGGGAGTGGGCGAACGCGTCGGGCGCCGCCAACGACCTGCTCCTCCCGCCGCCGCATCTCGTCATCGCCAAGCTGGCGGAGCTGCTGAGCGGCCAGGAATTCCTCCGGGACATCCTCGACAGCATCCTGCGGATCCTCGGGAGCTTCGTCGGCGCCTGCGTCATTGCCTTGCCGCTCGGCGTGCTCATGGGCTCGTTCCCGACCGTGGAGGCGTTCTTCAATCCGTTCGTGTCGGCCTGGCGCTATCTGCCGGCGACCTCCTTCATTCCGGTGCTGCTGATGTGGTTCGGCACCGGCGAGGAGCCGAAGCTGGCTCTGCTCTTCATCGGCGTCGTGTTCTTCTTGATCACCTTGACCATGGATCACACACAGCAAGTGCGCGGCGAGCTGATCGATACCGCCATGACCCTGGGTGCCAACCGCGGCCAAATCCTGTGGACCGTGATCGTGCCGGCGGCCATGCCGAACATCGTCGTCGCCATGCGGCAGATGCTGGCGGTCAGCTGGACCTATCTTGTCATCGCGGAGATCGTCGCGCAGACCACCGGCATCGGCGCCATGATGTGGCGGGCGCGCCGCTTCCTGCACACCGACGAGATCATGGCTGGCATCATCCTCATCGGCTTCCTCGGCGTGCTCTTCGATTCGCTGTTCCGCCTCGTCCACCGCCTGCTCTTCCCCTATCTCCATGAGCGGCGCTAGCGAAGGCCGGCCATGACATCAGCGGTCAAGCTGTCCCTGCGCGATGTCTTGAAGGTATTCCCGCTCAGGCGCGGCGGCTCGGTGCAGGCCATCCGCGATGTCTCGTTCGACGTGCTCGCCAACGAGGTGTGTGTCATCCTCGGCCCATCCGGCTGCGGCAAGTCGACGGTGCTGCGCATGGTCGCCGGGCTCGAGGATCCCACCGGCGGCATCATCGCGCTCGACGGCCAGGCCATCAAGGCGCCGGGCCGCGATCGCGGCATGGTGTTCCAGGCCTACACCTCCTTCGACTGGCTGACCGTGCAGCGCAACGTCGAGTACGGCATGCGCCTCAACGGCGTGCCGGCGACCGAGCGGCGCGAGCGGGCGGCGCGTTTCATCGAGCTGGTGCACCTCACCAAGTTCAAGGACGCCTATCCCAACCAGCTCTCCGGCGGCATGAAGCAGCGCGTCGCCATCGCCCGCACGCTCGCCAACGAGCCGGCCATCCTGCTGATGGACGAGCCCTTCGGCGCGCTCGACGCCGAGACGCGCTGGCACATGCAGGAGCTGATGATGTCGATCGTGGAGCAGGCGCGCACCACGGTGCTGATGGTGACCCACGATATCGAGGAGGCGATCTTCGTCGCCGACCGAATCATCTTCATGTCGCGCCATCCCGGCACCGTCGCGGCCAACATCGTGCCGGACTTCAAGGGCGGCCGCCGCTGGAACCGCAAGGAAGAGGTGATGGCGCTTCCGGGCTATAACGAGTTGGAGCGCCAGATCATGCAGCTGATGCGCGCCCAGGCCGGCGAGGAAGCGCTCGAGCAGGCCTGACACGAACTCTGAGTATGTGCGGGAGGCTTGGATCAGTGCCGTGCGTCCTTCGACAAGCTCAGGATGAGGGTTTTTCTTTGTGCCGCCAAGGTTCTCCCTCATCCTGAGCTTGTCGAAGGACGCACCATGCTCCTGCAGTAAGTTTGGATCCGGTAGGTAAGGGAGTACTCTCCATGACCGCCTTCGATTTCACCAACAAGCGGGTGCTCGTCACTGGGGCCAGCCACGGGATCGGCGCAGCGGTGGCCGGCGCCTTCGCGCTCTCCGGCGCCGAACTCGCCATCCTCTCGAGCACCAAGGACATCCTGGAGACCGGCAAGGCGATCGCCGGCGCGACCGGTCGGCCGGTCGCCGCCGAGATCTGCGACATCACCGACCGCGCCGCGGTGCGCCGCGTAGTCGGCGGGCTCGGCAGGCTCGACGTGCTCGTGAACAACGCCGGGCTGGAGTTGATCACGCCGATCCTCGAGCCGGGCGACGAGGTCGAGCGCCGCTTCGAGCGCATCATCCAGATCAATGTGATCGGTACCTACTACGTGACGCGCGAAGCCGTGAAATCGATGGTCGCCGGTGGCCGCATCATCCTGACCTCCTCGATCTGGGGCAAGACCGGTGCTCCCGAGTTCAGCGCCTACGTCGCCTCCAAGCACGCCAACATCGGCTTCATGCGCGTGCTGGCAAAGGAGCTGGGCCGGCGCGGCATCACCGTCAACGCGGTCTGCCCCGGCTGGGTGAAGACGCGCGCCGCCCTGCGCTCGCTCGGCGAGATGTCGAAGCGCGCCGGCCGCGCGCCGCAGGACATGCTGAAGGACATACTCGCTGCCCAGGCGCTCGACGGGCTGATGGAGCCGGCGGACATTGCCGACCTCTATCTCTTCCTCGCCTCCGAGCACGCCCGCGCCATCACCGGCCAGGCCTACAACATCGATCGCGGGGAGCAGCTGTCGTGACCGCCGCGCTCTCAGGCCAGCGCGCACTGGTAACCGGCGGTGCCAGCGGCATCGGCCGCGCCATCGCCATCGCGCTGGCGGCGGAAGGCGCGCAGGTTGCGATCGCCGATCTCGCCGATCCTGCAAAGGCGGCGGCCACGGTGGCGGGGATCGAGCGGGCCGGCGGCCGCGCCTTCGCGTTCCGCGCCGACGTCGCCGACGAGGCGCAAGTGCTGGCGCTGTTCGCCGAGGCCCTGCCGCGCCTCGGCGGCCTCGACATCGCCGTCAATTGCGCCGGCATCCTCTTCGAGAAGCCGCTGCTCGAAACCAGCGTCGCGGAGTTCGACCGCCTGCTCGCCGTCAACCTGCGCGGCACCTTCCTGGTCGGTCGCGAGGCCCTGCGCGTGATGGCCGCGCAGCGCCGCGGCCGCATCGTCAACATCGCCTCGGAGCTGGCCTATCTCGGTTGCGAGCGCATGTCCGTCTACTGTGCCTCGAAGGGCGCAGTCGTCTCGCTCACGCGCTCCTGGGCGCGCGAGTTCGCGCCGGACATCCTGGTCAACGCGATCGCGCCCGGCCCCACCGACACGCCGATGCTCACCACTGACTGCATGGAGGCCGCGACCGTGGCGTCGTCCGGCAACGTCCCGCTCGGCCGCATCGGCCGGCCCGAGGAGATCGCCGCCGCCGCCGTCTTCCTCGCCTCGCCGGCGAACAGCTACATGACGGGCCAGTGCATCAGCCCGAACGGCGGCGCCGTGATGCTATAGCGGTGTTTGCAAGTTGGATGGTACGACGGGTTCGCGGGACCTGCACCTCAACAGTGCGTCCTACGACAGGCTCAGGATGAGGGTCAGTCTTGGTGGCACGAAGGACGTTCCTCATCCTGAGCCTGTCGAAGGACGCACGGTGCTGATCCAAGCCCTCCGTTGCGCGCGACTCGAATAAGGCGCGGCCGGCGATGATGTGATCGGGCGCACTCTGTCTCCGGTAACGCGGGGTTAGCGGGTTACGCGCGATCTCAGATCAAGGATTAAATTCCTTGACTGGAAGAACGCGGCCGGTTACCTGAGTTCCCGCGGTAACTACGCGGCCGTTCGTCGCAGGCGGAGGACGCGCACGGCCAGCAACAGCGAGATGCCGGGCGCCAGGATGGTGGCGGCATAGACCCAGCTCGCCGCCGCGGCGACGCTCTGGACCGAGACGCCGCCGGCGAGGCCGGCCGTGTTGGCGATCAGCCCGGCGATGGCGGCGCCGAAGCTGATGCCGAGCGAGCGGATGGTGGGGATGGAAGAAGCCGTCAGGCTCTCGAATCCGGGCTCGGCGATGCGCATGGTCTGCGCCACCAGATGCAGGTTACAGCCGCCGATGCCGAAGCCGATCAGGCCCGTCAGCACGCAGGAGAGCAGCGGCGACAGCGTGGTCACGCCGATCGCCAGCCCGATCACGGCCAGCAGCGCGATCAGCGGGCCGCCGATAATGGCCGCGGCCTCCGCCGGGCCGCGCCAGCCGGCGGTGATGAAGGAGGCGACCGTCCAGGACACCGCCAGCGACGCATTGGCGTACCCCGCCGCCAGCGGGCTGACGCCGTGCAGCACCTGCAGCGCCAGCGGCAGATAGATGCCGATCGCGGTGTGCGTCATCGAGAACAGCAGCATGATCCAGTACGCGGTGCCGATCGGCGACAGCACCGAGAGCGGCCGCGGCGGAAACAACCGGTTGCTCGCCGCCGCATCGAGCCGGAACGCCTGGATCGTGAGCGCCGCCGCCGCGATCAGCAGCAGCGCCTGCGGCCCCGTCAGGAGCACGGAACTCGCGGCAACCGTCGGCGCGATAGTCGCCGCCAGCGCCGGGACCTGGTCGGCCGCGCCCGCGCACAGCACGCCGAGCGCGAGCAGGGCGATGCGCCGGATGGGGAAGGGCGGCACAGCGGCCGCCGCTGTCGTGCGTGGCAGCGTCTGCCAGGCGCGCGCCGTGAACCACAGGATGATCGGCGTGCTCGCCCAGAAGGCGCCGCGCCACCAGCCGAACTCCGCGAACACGCCGCCCACGAGCGGCCCCACCAGGGCGGCGACGCCCCAGACGCCCGAGACCATGGCGAGGATGCGCGTGCGCAAGGCCGGCGGGTAGAGCTCGCTGATCAGCCCCATCGACTGCGCCAGCAGCAGCCCGCCGCCATAGCCCTGCACGGTGCGCGCGACCAGCAGCACCGCCATGGCCGGGCTGGCGCCGCAGGCTGCCGAGCCCAGGCAGAACAGCAGCCCGGCCAGCCCGTAGCCCTTGCGCGGCCCGAGCGCCGCCTTCAGCGGCCCGCCGCTGGCGGCGCCCACGATCGACGCCACCATGTAGAGCATCGTCGGCCAGGAATAGAACGCGGCGCCGCCGATGTCGCGCACCACCGTCGGCATGACCGTCGAGATCACGAACACATCGACGGCGTGCAGACCGATGCCGAGATTGAGGATGACCGTGAAGGCCGCGAGCTCCGGCCGAAACAGCTCCCTCCACTCCGACGCCCGCATGCTCATCCTGTGCCCGCCGCGGCCGTCGCCCCCAGCCGCCAACATTACAAAAGTTTAATGCACCGGAGAGCGGCCGGAGAGGTGCGTCACCCTATATTCCAAAGCATCAACGGTCCCCCCACGACCTAGATACCAATCAGCGGCGTCGTCAAGCCTCCAATGCGACGCCGCTTTTCATTTGTGGAATCAACGGTTTCCGCGAATCCCCTCTGCCTCGCTCTCGTTGTCATCGCCGGGCTTGACCCGGCGATCCACCTTTCCCCCTGCGCGGGGCTTTCCGTCCGGCGTGGATCGCCGGGTCAAGCCCGGCGCTGGCATCTCCTGGCGGCCGCCGGCAGGGACATGACACCGATTTAATCCCCCCGCGAACAGCCGGAAAGGCGGCCGATGCCATATTGCGATTATCGAATACACGGTCCCCCCACGACCGGAGCCGATTTAGCGGCGCGACCCAGCCTCCAATGGTCGCGCCGCTTTTCTTTTCGGGCTGCCCGGGTTACAGCCCTGGTTTCTTTCGGCAATTTAAGCTCGCCGCAATATCGCCGTCAGGCCGCGGGACCATATGGCGGATCAGCGGCAGCCATTGCCGGACACCCACAGTCAACCCCATGGAGTATTGGATGAATCTCGCGTTGAAGAGAGTCGGCCTCGGGGCCGTCGCAGCCGTCATGAGCGGCGCCCTCATGCTGACCTTTCCCGGCCCTGCCGGCGCCGCCGAAGCGCCGGCCAGCTTCGCCGACCTGGCCGCCAAGGTGACCCCGGCGGTCGTGAACATCTCCAGCAAGCACCACTTGGCGCAGGCCGGCGACGACAACGGCCACACGCCGTTCGTCGTCCCCAAGGGCTCGCCGTTCGAGGACTTCTTCAAGCACTTCAACGAGCGCCAGCGGCCCAACAACGGCGCCGAGTCGATGGCTCTCGGCTCCGGCTTCATCATCGATCCCGCCGGCTATGTGGTGACCAACAACCACGTGGTCGATGACGCCACTGAGGTCAGCGTCACCCTGACGACCGGCAAATCCTATCCCGCCAAGGTCGTCGGGACCGACAAGAAGACCGACCTCGCACTCCTGAAGATCGACGCCCCGACGCCGCTGCCCGCCGTCTCCTTCGGCGATTCCGATGCCGTCCGCATCGGCGACTGGGTGATGGCGGTCGGCAATCCCTTCGGCCTCGGCGGCACCGTGACCTCGGGCATCGTCTCCGCCCGCGGCCGCGACCTCAACTCCGGGCCGTTCGACGACTTCCTGCAGATCGACGCCTCCATCAACCAGGGCAACTCCGGCGGCCCGACCTTCGCCATGAACGGCGAGGTCATCGGCATCAACACCGCGATCTTCTCGCCCAACGGCGGCAGCGTCGGCATCGGCTTCGCGATCCCCTCCAACCTCGCCAAGCCGATCATCGCCACCCTGCGCGAGAAGGGCACGATCGAGCGCGGCTGGCTGGGCGTGCAGATCCAGGGCGTGACGCCGGACATCGCGGCCGCCCTCGGCCTCGACAAGCCGGAAGGCGCCATCGTCTCCGCCGTCGTGCCCGACAGCCCGGCGGCCAAGGCCGGACTGCAGCGGGGCGACGTCATCCTCGCCTTCGACGGCAAGCCGGTCGATCGCCTGCACGACCTGCCGCGCCTGGTCGCGGCCGCCGCGATCGGCGGCAAGGCCGACGTGACGCTGTGGCGCGATCACGCCAAGCAGACCGTGACCGTCCAGGTCGCGAAGCTCACCGACGAGGCGGTGGCCGCCAACGACACCGGCAATGGCAACGACAACAGCCCGTCCGCGCCGGAGTCCGACACCGTGGCTACGCTGGGCCTGTCGCTCGCCAGCCTGACGCCCGACCTGCGCCAGCAGTTCGGCATCCCCGACACCGTCGACGGCGTCGTCGTCACCTCGGTCGCCGACAACGGCCCGGCCGCCAAGCGCGGCCTGCAGCCGGGCGACGTCATCGAGCAGGTCGGCTCCGACCCGGTGGCGACGCCGGAGCAGGTGGCGAAGCTGGCCAAGGCTGCCCAGGCCGAGAAGCGCAACGCCGTCCTCCTGCTGGTCAACCGCCGGGGCGACGAACTCTTCGTCGCCGTCGACGTGGCGTAGCCGGCGGACCTGATAAGCCGATGTCGGAAGGGGCTGGCTCTCGCAAAAGAGGGCTAGCCCCTTTGGCCTGTTTCGGGCCGGCACGGCGCCAGTCTTGAACCGCAGAGACGCAGAGGCGCAGAGAAAGAAAGGGGACCACGGATGAACACGGATAGGAAGGGATGAACACAGATCGTCGAGCGCGCGCCGCAGGCGCGCAAGAATCCATCTGCGTTCATCTGTGCTCATCTGCGTTCATCTGTGTCCCCCTTTCTTCTCTGCGCCTCTGCGTCTCTGCGGTGAATCTTGTTCGGCTTGGATGACCGGCGATTTCTGACTAGGATTCCCGCGTCCCTGATTCGAGGGTCTACTTGCATGCGCGTGCTCGTCATCGAGGATGATGCCCAGACCGCGGCCTACATGGTGAAGGGCCTCACCGAGGCCGGCCACACGGTCGACCATGCGGCCAACGGGCGCGACGGCCTCTTTCTCGGCACCAGCGGCGACTACGACGCGATGATCGTGGACCGCATGCTCCCGGGGCTCGACGGCATCGCCGTCATCCAGGCGCTGCGCGCCGCCAACGTGGCGGCGCCGATCCTGATCCTGAGCGCGCTCGGCCAGGTCGACGAGCGCGTGGTCGGCCTGAAGTCCGGCGCCGACGACTATCTCACCAAGCCCTTCGCCTTCTCGGAGCTGGTCGCCCGGCTGGAGGCGCTGACCCGCCGGCGCGCGCCGAGCGCGGCCGAGACCCGCCTCACCGTCGGCGACCTCGAGATGGACCTGCTCGCGCGCTCCGTGAAGCGCGCCGGCCAGACCATCGAGCTGCAGCCGCGCGAGTTCCGCCTGCTCGAATACCTCATGCGCCACGCCGGCCAGGTGGTGACGCGCACCATGCTCCTCGAGGGCGTCTGGGACTATCACTTCGATCCCCAGACCAACGTGATCGACGTCCATATCAGCCGGCTGCGGCAGAAGATCGACAAGGGATTCGCCACGCCGCTGCTGCACACCATGCGCGGCGCCGGATATTGCCTGCGTGCGGATAGTTAGCTTCCTCCAGACCACGACCTTCCGGCTGGCGCTGCTCTATGCCGGCCTGTTCTTCGCGTCCTTCATCGCCATCTTCGGCGCCGTCTATTGGACGGCCGACACGCTGGCCACGCGCGATCGGCGGGCGACGATCGTGGCCGACATGGAAGGGCTGCGCAAAGCCTATGAGAGCGCCGGCGTGGTCGGCGTCGCCGCGGCCATCGAGGACCGCACCAAGCCCGACCGCGTCAGCGACGGCATCTACTACCTCGACAACCCCGCCACCGACATGCACGCCGGCAACATCACGGGCTGGCCGCCCGATCAGGTGACCGACGGCGGCTGGGTCCGCTTCGAGGTCGGCTTCGAGCAGTTCGGCGAATCCGAGAAGCATATCGTGGAGGCCTTGCCCGCCTCCCTGTCGCCGGGCTTCCGGCTGCTGGTCGGGCGCGACACCCACACCCAGGCGCAGTTCCAGCGCGCCATCGCCAAGGCCTTCTACGCCTCGCTCGTGGGCATGCTGGCGCTGGCGGTCATCGGCGGCCTGATCATGAGCCGCGCCATCCTCGGACGCATCGACGCCATCAACCAGGGCGCCGAGCGCATCATGCGCGGCGGCGTGAAGCATCGCATGCCCGTTTACGGCCGCCACGACGAGTTCGACCGGCTGTCGGAGAACCTCAACCGCATGCTCGACGAGATCGAGCGCCTCCTCGGCAGCATCCGCGCCGTCACCAACAACATCGCGCACGACCTGCGCAGCCCGCTCAACCGCCTGCGCAACCGCCTGGAGACGGCGCTGGCCGAGCACGATTCCCAGCACCGGCACGAGACCATCGAGCGCGCCATCGGCGAGGCCGATGGCCTGCTGGCCACCTTCAACGCCCTGCTGTCGATCGCCGACGCCGAGGCCGGCACCAGCCGCGGCAACCTCCTGCCGGTCGACCTCAGCGCGCTCGGCCAGGACGTCGCCGAGCTCTACGAGCCGCTGGTGGAGGAGCAGGGGCTGGTGTTCGAGAAGTGGATCAACGGCCCGGCCACCGTCTCCGGCAACCGCCAGTTGTTGTTCCAGGCCATCGGCAACCTCATCGACAATGCCACGAAATACGGCGCCGGCGGCGGCCGCGTGAGTCTAACGGTGCAGAACGGCAACGGCGGCCCGGAGGTGGTGGTCGCCGACCGCGGCCCCGGCATCCCCGCCGCCGACCGCGAGCGCGTGCTCGAGCGCTTCGTCCGCCTCGACAGCAGCCGCACCACCCCCGGCAACGGCCTCGGCCTCAGCCTCGTCGCCGCCATCGCCCGCCTGCACAACGCCGTGCTTAACCTCGACGACAACGCGCCGGGCCTCAAGGTGACGCTGCGGTTCCGGCCGGCGGCATAGGGCAGCGGCCGCGCACTTGCGGTAGCTGCGCTACGCCGTCGACGGGGAAGCTCGGGAAGGCGCCACCTATTCCCGGATGAACGCGAGCAGGTCCGCGTTGATGGTCTCGGCCTCGGTGGTCGGCATGCCGTGTGGAAAGCCCTTGTAGGTCTTCAGGGTGCCGTTCTTCAGCAGCTTCGCCGAGAGCGGGCCTGAGTCGGCGTAGGGCACGATCTGGTCGTCGTCGCCGTGCATCACCAGGACCGGCACCGTGATCTTCTTCAGGTCCGCGGTGAAATCGGTTTGCGAATAGGCGACGATGCCGTCGTAGTGCGCCTTGGCACCGCCCATCATGCTCTGGCGCCACCAGTTCCAGATGGTGGCCTGCGACGGTTTCGCGCCGGGCCGGTTGTAGCCGTAGAACGGTCCGGCCGGCACGTCGTAGTAGAATTGCGCGCGGTTGGCGGCGAGCTGCGCCTGCAGGCCGTCGAACACCTCCTTCGGCAGCCCACCCGGGTTGGCCGCCGTCTTCACCATCAGCGGCGGCACGGCGCTCATGATCGCCGCCTTGGCCACGCGGCTTTCGCCATGGCGGGCGATGTAGTGCACGACCTCGCCGCCGCCGGTGGAGTGGCCGACATGTACGGCGTTCTTGAGGTTGAGGTGCGCCGTCAGCGCGGCGAGGTCGTCGGCGTAGTGATCCATGTCATGGCCGTCGTCGCCCTGGCTCGAGCGGCCGTGGCCGCGGCGGTCATGCGCGATGACGCGGTAGCCGCGACTCCCGAAGAACAGCATCTGCGTGTCCCAATCATCCGCCGAGAGCGGCCAGCCATGGCTGAAGACGATGGGTTGCCCCGTGCCCCAGTCCTTGTAGAAGATCTCGGTGCCGTCCTTGGTCTTGATCGTTGGCATGTCATCGCCTCCTGCGTGCGGGTTGAGTAAGTCGGCCGTCTGCACTCGTCATTCCGGCGCCGCGGCGAGGCAGCGCCGGGGCGTCGAACCTTCGGCTCAGCTGCCTGGCGCGTCGTCGCGGCGGTTCGCCTCGAACAGGAACCAGACGCGCCGTTCCGCCTCGTCGATCCAGTTTTCGAGCAGGCTGGCGCTGGCGACATCGCCATGTTCGTCGCAGACGCCATGAGTCTCGCGCATGCGCTTCACCATCTGCTGGTTGTCCTCGCGCAGCTCGGCCAGCATGTCGTGCGGCGTGACGTAGTCGGCGTCGTTGTCGCGCACCCGTTGCAGCCGTGCGATGTGGCCGATGGAGCGCAGCGTGGCGCCGCCGATCTTGCGGACGCGTTCGGCGAGCGCATCGGTGGTCGCGAAGATCTCGTCGCTCTGCTCGTCCAGGAGCAGGTGATAGTCGCGGAAATGCGGCCCCGACACGTGCCAGTGAAAGTTCTTCGTCTTGAGATAAAGCGCGAAGGCGTCGGCCAGCAGCAGGTTCAGTCCGGCGGCAACGTCCTGCGCCGCGTTCGAGGTCAGGTCGGTCGGCGTGTGCAGCGCCGCGGAGCGGCGGTATTTCGTGTCGGCTGCGCTCATCGTTCTGTCTCCTTGTGGCCGTCCGCAGGAGATGGGTTGGGCAGGACCGGCGTCCCACGTCCGGGATCGAGGCGTGCCATTGTGACGCACCTCTCGTGATTTGCTTGGACGATTGACCCGCTACTTGGACGAGAGGAAGGCGCGGACCGCGGCGATCGTGGCGGCTGGCTGCTCCTCCATCAGCCAGTGGCCGGCATTCGGGATCACCAGCCCGGTCACGTCGACGGCGGCGTTGCGCATCACGACCGCCTCGTTGGCCCCGAAGGACTTCTCGCCCCCGACCGCCAGCACCGGCATCGTGAGTTTCGTCGCGATCGACGCGGCATTGTCCACGGCATCCTGTCTGATGGAGCGAAACTGGGCGAAGACCGAGTGCATGGCGCCAGGCAGGGCGTAGAGCTCGGCATAGTGCTCGCGCGTCGCCTCGTCGATCTTCGCGGGGTCGCCGGCGAACTCGTTCCAGAAGCGGTCGAGATAGATGCGCTCGCGGCCCGCCACGAGACGCTCCATGTCGGGCCCGCCGAAATCGAAATGCCAGAGGAGCGGGTTGCGCACGATCTGGTCCCAGGGCGGGATGCCCGGAACCGGCGCGTCCATCACCACGAGCTTCTCGGTCTTGTCGGGATAGCGGGCCGCATAGGCGTAGGCGACCATGGTGCCGATGTCGTGCCCCACGATCGCGGCGCGGTCGAGGCCGAGCTGGGTCAGCACCGAGCGGATGTCGGCGGCCTGCGTGCGCTTGTCGTAGCCGCCCTCCGGGTGCGACGACAGGCCCATGCCCCGCAGGTCCGGCACCACCACCGTATGATCGCGGGCGAGATCGGCAGCCAGCGGCGCCCACATGTCGCCGGTGTCGCCCATGCCATGGATCAGCACGACCGCCGGGCCGTGGCCGCCCGTTCGCACGTGGATCGTCGCGCCCTCGGTCTGGACGTCCAACGTGCGGAAGGACGCAGGAAAGGGCTGCACCTCAGCCGCCGCCGGCAGCGCAATGACGAGCGCGCCGAGAACGCCGATCATGAATCTGAGCATCCGGCATCTCCCGTCATTGCGTGGGCCGATTCGGCTGTTACGGCAGGTCGAACAGCAGGAACTCCGAACCGTCGGCGGTGGCTTTGACCTCCAGCGTCGGCAGGTCGCTCGCGGCCGCGCCGTCGCCGGCCCGCAGGCTCTTGCCGTTCACCTCGACCGCGCCGCGCACGACCTGGATCCAACCGCAGCGTCCGGCCGCGAGCCTGTGCGTGACCGCCCCGTCCTTGTCGAGCAGCGACGCGTAGAGGTCGGCGTCCTGGTGGATGCGGACGGAGCCGTCGCGGCCGTCGCGCGACGCCACGAGCCGCAGCCGGCCGCGCTTCTCGCCGTCGGCGAAGGTCTTCTGCTCGTAGCTCGGCGTCAGTCCCTCTTCGTCCGGCAGCAGCCAGATCTGCAGGAAGTGCACGGGCTCGCTCTCCGAGGGATTGTACTCGCTGTGCCGGATCCCCGAGCCCGCGGACATGCGCTGCACGTCGCCCGGACGGATGACCGAGCCGGTGCCGATGCTGTCCTTGTGCTCGAGCGCCCCTTCGAGGACGTAGGAGATGATCTCCATGTCCCGATGCCCGTGGGTGTCGAAGCCGGCGCCCGGCCGCACGCGATCCTCGTTGATGACGCGCAGCGGGCCGAAGCCCATGTGCTTCGGATCGTAATAGTGGCCGAAGGAGAAGCTGTGCCGGCTGTCGAGCCAGCCGAAATTGGCGATGCCGCGCTGCTCGGCGGGGCGAACGGTGATCATGGCGATACTCCTCTTGCCGGGCCGGAATGACCCTCCGCGGAGATATGCGTTCGACTCCACAAAGAGACAATCTGCTGAATCGTGACGATAGTGTCGCCAATTCGTCGACAATCGCGCTAAGCTGTCCAGGACTGATCGCTTGAAAGGAGAGCGCGCATGGACAAGCTGGCGAGCATCCGGGCCTTCACGAAGGTGGTGGCGCACGGCAGTTTCTCCGAAGCCGCGCGTGAGCTGCGGCTCTCCCGCTCCGCCGTCAGCAAGCATGTGATCGAGCTCGAGCAGGCGCTCGGCGTCCAGCTTCTCCACCGCACTACCCGCAGCGCCAGCCCGACAGAGAACGGCCAGGCCTATTACGAGCGCTGCCGCGCTATCCTGGCCGACCTCGAGGAGGCCGATCTCGCCGTCAGCCGCGCGCAGGCCGAGCCGCGCGGCCTGCTGCGCGTCAACGCGCCGATGTCCTTCGGCACGCTGCATCTCGGCGGCGCCGTCGCCGACTTCATGGAGCAGTATCAGCAGCTGCAGATCCAGCTGATCCTCAGCGACCAGCTCCTCGATCCCGTGCAGGAGGGGTTCGACATCACGCTCCGGATCGCCGACCTGCCGTCATCCAATCTCGTCGCCCGCAAGATCGTGCCGACGAGGCGCGTGGTCTGCGCCGCACCGTCCTACCTCGAGCGCCGCGGCGTGCCGCAAGTGCCAGCCGACCTGCGCGCCCATGACTGCCTCCACTACGGACACCTCGCCACCGGCAACCAATGGAAGCTCACGGGCCCCGACGGCGACCATTGGATCGCGATCCCCTGGACGCTCTGCACGAACAACGCCGAGATCCTGCGCGACGCCGCCGTGAACGGCCGCGGCATCGCGCTCTTGCCGACCTTCATCGCCGGCGCTGACTTGCAGCAGGGCAGGCTGCGCACCATCCTCGTCGAATACAAGGCGCCGGAGCTGTCGCTCTACGCCATCTACCCGCCCAGCCGCCACCTCGCGGTCAAGGTCCGCGTCTTCATCGATTTCCTTGTGGAGCGCTTCGGCCGCCGGCCCTATTGGGACCTGGTGGAGTGACGGTTCGGCCGACCCGCAGGTCGATGCGCCCTAATGGCCGACCCCGGCGCGGCGCAGGACGGCGCTCGTGTTCGCGGCGCGCTCGACGGTGTCCAGGATTTCGGCGCTGGCCACGATCTTCGCGGCGGGGTCCAGCAGATAGCGCTGCTGCATCCGCAGGATCACGGCCTCTGCCTCGTCGACATCCTTAACGGCATCATGCGCCCGGTCGAGCCACTCGCTGACTTCGGTGGACAGAGGGTCCAGCTTCGCCAGATCGGGCGCCGATCGGCGGAGTTGGTCAAGTGCGCCAGCCATGACTATCTCCCCGCGTTCATATGGGCGCGCGCAGTAAGCCGATGGGCCGATGCCGAGTCAATGACGGGACGCCATTTGGCGGCAGCCCCAAGAAAAATTGCCCCAGCCGGCGAGCCCGTTCCGCCGCCACTCTCGTCAGGCCCCGAGCCCCAGTCTTGCCAGCGGGATCCAATCGGCGCGATAGCGGCTCTTCTTGATGCGTGTCTGGTCGGGCGCGTCATAGAGGACGAGCAGGCCCTGGCGCCGCTTGCGCGCGAGGATGCAGATGCCCTCGGGGTGCTCGGTGCTGGCCCCGGTCCACTCCATGAGCAGACGCGGGCGCTGCACTCTGTCGCTCCGCCGCGGCCGCCAGTGATAGAGCCGGAACGGGCCGTTGGCGGCGCTCACGGGCCCGGCCACGATCAGGACCTGGCCGCCATGTGCCGCGAGATCGCGGATGCCGAGTCCGCCGAGGTCGAGGAAATGGGCGACCGGCTTGCGGCTCCATGCCACCGCCGTCGCCGCGACCGCCAGCTCCATCGCGAGCGCGATGCTGTCGACCACAGGCCCCCGCAGGCCGAGGAATAGTCGCCGTCCGGCGACGCACAGCCCCTCGATATCGAGCCCGTTCTCCTTGCTCGGCAGATTGATGAACGGCGCGATATAGGGATTCGCTCCCAGTAGCGTCCGCAGGCTTCCGGTGCCGCGATAGGGAAGGGGTCGGCCGGCACCCACGAGACCACCGCCGTCTTTCCTCAGCTCGACGGCGCCGAGCAGGCAGCGGCTGGGCCGGGCGCGCAACCGTGGATCGACCGTCGTGGTATTCGTGCGGTTCCGGCGGACACGGCAGTGCGACCCGCAGATCCAGAGCGTGCCGCCGCTGATCGAAAGGGCTTCGATGTCGAGTTCGTCCTTGGCGTCGCCGGGGAGCGAAGCGAACACGTCGTCGAGACCGATCTGCTTATGCAGGCGGAATCCGCGCTTGTGCGGCTCCAGGCATTCGACCGTGCGCCCCTCGTCCGAAGCCGTCCACAGATACCGGCCGGCCATGGCGGCCGCGGAGATGTTGCCGAGCAGCTTCTTGCTGGCGGCCTGTCGGTAGTCCAGCCAGACGCCGGGCACCGTCTTGCGCTTTTTTCCCATCTGCGCTCTCGGTTCAGCGAGATCGATCGTCCGGAGCAACGGGCTCGGCCGATGCCCGCCGCTTCTACCATTTTGGACCGCGATGCCGCTCCTCCCATTCGAGGGGGCTGCTTGTGTTCTCAAGCGATTCGGAGCGTCCGTCCGCTCACCGGCCGTTCACATCCGCTAGTCCGGGAGCCCCGCTCTTCGCAGGCCCTCTGCGAGCGTGGCGAGATCCTCCGCTCGGTGGATCGGGAGCCAGTCCCTGAGATTGGAGATGCGCAGCGTGGGATCGAGCTGGCGCAAATGATGGATCGCGCGCCGTGCTTCGTCCGTTCGGCCGGCAAGCGCATGGCTCGCTGCGATAATGCCGACCACCAGCAGAAAGCTCGGCAGATCCCGGAATGCCTTTTCCGCCCATGACGACGCGGCGTCGAAGCGTCCCGCGAACAGATGCGCGACCGCCATTCCAGCCTGCATGCGGTACATTTCCGGGTCCAGCGGGCTCAAGCGCATGGCCTGCGCGAAGTGCTCGATCGCGCCGTCGGACTCGCCGCGCCAAACTCGGGCGAACCCGCCGAGGAACCACGCCGCCGCCAGATTGGGATTGAGCATCTTCGCCCGGTCAAGCAAGGCGACGCCGCCGTCGAGGTCGCCAGCGAAATGGGTGAGGGCACTGCCGGCGCGCGTGAGGGCGACGGCATCGTCCATGCCCAGCTCGACGGCACGGCGAGCCAATCGTGTTGCCTCCTCGGTCTCCCGCGCTCGATCGCTCATCCAGCCATTGATCTTGCGCCAGAGGTGGCACCACGCCGCCATCGCATAGGTCGAGGCGAAATCCGGATCGAGCCGCCGCGCTTCGCCGAACAGCGGCAGCGCCTCGTGGATGGCCTCCCGCGTTCCCCGATGCAGGTTCGCCATCCCGCGCAGATAGAAATCGTAGGCGCTGAGGCTTGCGGTCGGCTTCCGCTTCGCGCGCTCGATCTCCGCCCGCTCCAGCTGCGGCGCGATGGCGCCGACGACGCTCTCGGTTACCTGATCCTGCAGCTCGAAGATATCGTCGAGGGCGCTTTCGAAACGCTCGGCCCAGAGATGCGCCGCCGTCGTCGCATCGATCAGCTGCCCCGTGATGCGCACGCGGTTCGCCGCCTTGCGCAGGCTGCCTTCCAGCACGTAGCGCACGCCCAGCTCGCGGCCCACCTGCTTCACGTCGACGGTGCGGCCCTTGTAGGTGAAGCTCGAGTTGCGCGCGATGACGAACAGCCAGCCGATGTGCGACAGCGCCGTAATGATGTCCTCGACCACGCCGTCGGCGAAGTACTCCTGGGCGGGATCGCCGCTGAGATTGAGAAACGGCAGGACGGCAATGGATGGCCGATCCGGAAGGGTCAACGCTTGCGAAGCCGGCCCGAGGTGCTGTACCGGGTCTGGCCTTTCTGACTCATCGGCTGCCCTGACGTCTCCCACGAACCGATAGCCCTTGCGCGCGATCGTGCGGAGCAGGCGCTGTTCCTCGCCGGTATCTCCGATCGCCTTGCGCACCGCATTGATATGACTGGTGAGGGTGGATTCCGAGACGATCCGGCCGCCCCATACCGCATCGATGAGGTCGTCCTTGGTCACGACGCGCTCGCGGTTTCGCAGCAGATAGGTCAGCAGATCGAACACCTGCGGCCCGACCGCGATCGCATCGGATCCGCGGACAAGTTCGCGCCGATCCGGATCGAGCACGGAGTCCCCGAAGACAAATCTCATCGTTCGATGGTGCGGCTGAGCATCCGTCCGTTCACGACTGCTTGATAAAGGAGGGTTCCGTCCGAGGTCGGCGACCTGCGCCGCCTCCCGGCGCGCGATACTACCGTGACCGCGGAGGTTTTTGGACAAAAACCCAAGGCAAATTCGAGGTCGTCTGAAAGTCTTGCAGCTCCATGTGGAGCATTTTCCACCCATCGGTTTCGGATGGAGGAGCAATCATGAAGACCGTCGTCATCGGAGCTGCCGGTACCTCGTCGCCAGCGACCGTCTTTCGTGCCGTCCGACGGCGCTGGCAGCGCCGGATAGCGCGTCTCTTCGACCCGTATCGGCCGGAACGTCACTACATGCGCGGCCCCGGCCCGAAGTGGTTCGAGAAGCACGGTCAGTCTGAACGCGCAGTCTGATGGCGCGCGCCGGGGCCGCAGATCGCTTGCCGGTCACTTCGGCAGCCCGGCCTCGCGAAGAGCGTCGGCGAAGTTGTCGAGGTCCTCGGGGCGCTCGAACGGGAGCCATTCATGAAGGTTGGAGAGCCGCAGTGCCGGATCGAGCCGGCGAAGCCGCTGCATCACCAGCCTGGCGTCACCGCCGCGTCCGGCGCGTGCATAAGTGGCGGCGAGAATGCTGATCGGGAGCGCGTGATCCGACTGGTGTCTCGACGCCTTCTCCG
The DNA here is from genome assembly GCA_035518775.1 of Candidatus Acidiferrum sp. Lineage (GTDB taxonomy): Bacteria > Pseudomonadota > Alphaproteobacteria > Dongiales > Dongiaceae > JBGPEQ01. The sequence goes on along the minus strand of DATIXH010000254.1, from coordinate 6,207 downwards.
CCCATGACAGAGCGTCCTCCGTGCGACCCGCCAGCAGATGCGCCATTGCGGTTCCCACCTGCATGCGATGCATGTCCGGGCCGAGCGGGCTCAGACGCATTCCGTGGGCGATTCGCTCGAGCGCGTCGTCCGGCTCGCCGCGCCAGATTCTCAGAAACCCGCCCAGATACCATGCGGCCGCGAGATTGGGGTCGAGCATCAGCGCCCGGTCGAGCAAGGCGATGCTGCCGTCGAGATCGCGGGTCAAATGCGCCAGCGCATGCGCGCTCGCCGCCAGGGCGACGGCGTCGTCCCGGCCCAATTCCACGGCCCGGCGCGCCAGGCGCGTGCCTTCTGCGACCTCCCGCTCGAGATCGGTCACCCAGCGGCTGAGCTTGCGCCAGGAATGGCACCAGGCGGCCATCGCATGGGCCGAGGCAAATTCCGGATCGCGCCGGATCGCCTCGCTAAACAGCGGCAGCGCCTCGTCGATCGCACTCCGCGAAACCTGGCGGAATTTCCACATGCCGCGCAGGTAGTAGTCGTGGGCGTCGAGGCTCTCGGTCGGCTTGTGACGCGCACGCTCGATCTCCGCGCTCTCCAGGTGCGGCGCGAGCGCGCCGACGATGCTGGCGGTCATCTGGTCCTGCAATTCGAAAAGATCGTCGAGCGTGCTTTCGAACCGCTCCGCCCACAGATGCGCGCCGGTCGTCGCGTCGATGAGCTGTCCGGTTATGCGCACGCGCTGCGCCGCCTTGCGCACGCTGCCTTCCAGCACGTAGCGCACGCCCAGGTCCCGGCCCACCTGCTTCACGTCGACGGCTCGTCCCTTGTAGGTGAAGCTCGAATTGCGCGCGATGACGAACAGCCAGCGCATTCGGGACAAGGCCGAGATGATGTCATCCACCACGCCGTCGATGAAATATTCCTGCTCGGGGTCCTGGCTCAGGTTCACGAACGGCAGGACGGCGATCGAGGGGCGATCGGGAAGGGAAAGCACGCGCTCCGGCGGCTCGCCCGCGGTGACGGCAGGAGCGCGTTCGGGACCGGAGCCGCCCGGCGGCTGCCCTTCCGTGACCTCGCCGACGAACCGGAAGCCCTTGCGGGCGACCGTCCGGATCAGGCGCTGCTCCTCGCCGCTGTCGCCGATCGCCTTGCGGACCGCATTGATGTGGCTGGTCATGGTCGATTCGGAGACGATGCGCCCGCCCCACACCGCGTCCAGCAGGTCATCCTTGCTGACCACGCGCTCGCGGTTCCGCACCAGATAAGCCAGCAGGTCGAAGACTTGCGGCCCGACCGCAATCGCCTGCGTTCCCCGCGTCAGCTCCCGCCGGCCAGGATCGAGCACGCAGTTTCCGAACAGGAATTGCATGTCGACGCTCCTTCGTCCGAAAAACGCTAGACAATCACACGCCTATACCCTTTCCGTTCGTGAGCAGCCTTGTACCGACATCGGCTACTTGGGACGAAGCGTGCGCAATCGCAACTGATACAGATCGTCCTGCACGACCTGATCGGCCCGCGCCCGCATATCGTCGAAATCGTAGAGAACATGAATGAAACGTCCGGCCAATGCGTCGCCATCGCCGCGGGCAAGGCGGACGCAAAGATCGGCGATCCGTTCCGGTGGCGCCCAGGGCATGCTGGCGTAGTCGGGGTGATCGGGAGACAGCCTGGGAATCCACCTCCGGGCCGCTTCCGAACGCTCCATCCTCTCGACCATTGAGGTGCGCACCCGGCCGGGGCTGGTCGCAAAGACCATCACGCCATGCTGCCCGGTCGCCTCTTGCAGCGAGTCCGTAAGCCGGATCAGCGCCACCTTGGAACAGGCGTAGGCTGAGGTATACGGGAATGCGGTGAGGCCGACCCCGGATGCCATGTTGACGATCCGGCCGCTGCGCCGCGCGATCATGCCTGGCAGGACCGCCCGCGCGCACAGGAATGGGCCACGGAGGTTGACCTCCACCTCGCGCCACCAGTCGTCCGGATCGGTCTCCCAGATCGGGCCAATGACGCTGCCGCTGCCGGCATTGTTGACGAGGAAATTGATTGGTCCCAATCGCGCTTCGGTCTGCGAGACCATGTTCCCCACCGAGGCCCGATCGGTGACGTCGGCGCGAACGGCGATGGCGCGGCTATGGACGGCGTGAAGCTCGGCGAGCGTGCTGTCGAGTTCACCGGCCGAACGCGCGGTGATGGCGACCGCCGCGCCCTGTCGCGCAAGCGCCAGCGCGATCGCACGCCCGATGCCGCGTCCGCCGCCGGTAACGACGGCAACGGTTCCCGACAAGCTCTCCTGGTGCGCACCTGAGGCGCTCATGAGAGATTCTCCCTCCGCACGGATGACCTCCGCATGCCCGGAGTTTGGACGAATATCCAAGACAAACTCAAGCTCGCCGCAAGGACTTCCGGCCCCCGTGCAGCCATGTTCCGCTCACCTCGGTCGCGCTGGTGCGGTCGATATCGAAGGGAGCGCAAGTCATGAAGATCGTCGTCATCGGAGGCAGCGGCCTCATCGGATCGAATGTCGTGAAGAGGCTTCGGCAGAAGGGCCATGACGTCACGGCGGCGTCGCCCGACTCCGGCGTCAACACCATCACGGGCGAGGGACTGGCGGCCGCGTTGGCCGGCGCCCAGGTCGTCGTCGACGTGGCGAACTCGCCCTCGTTCGAGGACAAGGCGGTCATGCAGTTCTTCACGACCGCCGGCCGCAACCTGCTTGCCGCCGAGGCGGCTGCCGGCGTGGGACACCATCTGGCGCTGTCGATCGTCGGCACCGACCGCAACCCCGAGAGCGGTTACCTGCGCGCCAAGCTCGCCCAGGAGACCTTGATCAAGGCGTCGAAGATTCCTTATACGATCCTCCGCTCGACGCAGTTCTTCGAGTTCATCGACGGCATCATCAAGTCGGGCACCGAGGGCGACCTGATCCGCCTGTCGCCCGCGCTCTTTCAGCCGATCGCCGCGGAGGAGGCTGCCGCCGCGCTGGCCGACCTCGCGATGGGACCGCCGCTGAACGCCACGGTCGAGATCGCAGGCCCCAAGGCGCTTCCGCTCGACAAGTTCGCCCGGAAGTTCCTGGCCGCGAAGGGCGACAGCCGCGAGGTGATCGCGGACGTTCACGCCCGCTACTTCGGCACGGAGCTGGACGACCGTTCGCTGACGCCCGGCGATCATCCGCGCCTGGGCTCGATCCGCTTCGAGGACTGGCTCGGCCGCGCATCGGCGCCGCGATAGTCCGTTCCCGACCCGCCGAACCCGATCTTCCACACTCGCAACAGGAGACCACCGATGATCAGGCAATTCCTCTGCGCGGCCGTGCTGGCGGCCGCTTCTGTGGCCGCAACGCAGCTGCATGCTGCTGACGAAAAGTCGAAGGTGACGCTCGTCTACGACCACGTCCTTCCCAACGTGCCCGGCAAGAGCATCAAAGGCGTGCTGGTCGAATACGCGCCCGGCGGCACTTCGCCGGCGCATACCCACCCGCACTCCGCCTTCATCTATGCCACCGTCCTGGAAGGCGCCATCCGAAGCCAGGTCAACGATGGTCCGGTGACCACCTATCACGCCGGGGAGAGCTTCTCCGAGTTTCCGGGCGACCATCATGCCGTCAGCGAGAACGCGAGCACGACCGAGCCGGCGCGCCTGCTCGCCGTGTTCGTCGTCGACACCGACGAGACGAACCTGACGACATACGACTCGAACTGAACAGGGGCCGCTGTGCCGACGGCCGATCGGTCGTTCCCCATGAACGCCGGTTACATCTCGGCCATGGCGGCCTTGGCCGGCTCCGCGATCGGCGCCCTCGCCTCGCTCGCGACGACTTGGGCGCTGCGGCAGTCGCAGACGCGGGCAACGCAGCGGGCGCATGAGCGCGCCCGCTGCGACGCGCTCTACGGCGAGTTCATTCGTGAAGCTGCGATTGTTCGCCGATATCGCCAGGGCAGGTGAGCCGGACTGGCTCTATGCCATCAGCAAGGCTTGCCGCGAGGAGCTCACGCTCCCATAGTTCGGCCCATGCGTGATGACCGTCAGACGCTCTTGCAGTGGGTCGACGAGGAGCGCGAGCGCATCGTCGCTTTCTTCCGCGGCTTCGTGCGCTGCAAGAGCCCCAATCCTCCGGGCGATACCACGGCGGCTGCCGGCTTCATCGGCGATTTCCTGCGGGATGAGGGCCTCGAATTCCGCGTCATCGCGCCACAACCGAAGATGCCCAACCTTGTCGCCGCCTTCGACGGTGCACGCGCAGGCAAGCATCTCGTGTTGAACGGCCACATCGACGTGTTTCCGGTGGGCGACGGAACCGGCTGGACCAAGGACCCCTGGGGCGGCGAGCTCGTCGACGGAAAGATCTATGGCCGCGGCGCCTGCGACATGAAGGCCGGCACCAGCGCGTCGATCTTCACCTACGCGTTCCTCCACCGCATCCGGCAGCGCCTCAACGGGCGGCTGACGCTGACCGCCGTGTCGGACGAGGAAACCTTCGGCCCCTGGGGCGCCCGCTATCTGGTGGAGCACCATCCGGAGGTCTTGGGAGACTGCCTCCTGAACGGCGAGCCCGGCAGCCCCTACACCATCAGGTTCGGGGAGAAGGGTCCTCTCTGGCTCGAGTTCAAGATCCGCACGAAGGGCGCCCACGGCGCCTACACCCATGCCAGCGAGAGCGCCACCAAGCTGGCGCAGCGCCTGATCGGAGATCTCGAAGCGGTCACGCAGATCGAGCCGCGTCTCTCCGACAACGTTGCGCGCTCCCTGGAGGCGGCGCGCGACTCCATCGACAAGGCCATGGGGAAAGGCGCGGCCGACATCGTATCGAAAGTGACGCTCAACATCGGCGTCATCGAGGGCGGCCTGAAGGTCAACATGGTGCCCTTCGAGTGCCGTTTCGAAGCGGACATCCGCCTGCCTCTCGGCGTGGCGCGCGAGCAGGTCATGGCCGTGGTGCACAAGGTCCTCGCCGGCTATCCCCAGGCCACGGTCGCGGAGATCAACTACAACCCGCCATCCTATTGTCCGCCGGACGGCAAGATGGTCGAGATCATCCAGGACAACGTCCGGGCGCTGCGCGGCTTCGAGCCCACGCCCATCGTCAGCCTGGGCGGCACCGACGCCCGGCTCTGGCGCTATCGCGAGATCCCCGCCTATGTCTACGGCCCGTTCCCCTACGGCATGGGCTCGGTCGACGAGCATGTCGACGTGGAGGACTTTCTCCACATCGTCAGAGTCCATTTGCTCTCGGCGTATGACTACTTGACGGCTCACTGAGCCAAGTCGGAGGCACCACGACTCGGAGACGGCCCGATCAGCAGCGAAAGCTATCGGACCAGCCGAGTTCGCGGCGGGCGCGCTCGGTGGATGCATAGGCGCCCGGTTCGGCAATGTTGTAGAAGCCGAGTCCGCGATCGATGGCGAGCATGGCCGCGTGCGCCGCAGCGTCAACATGGAGCGCCGGCAGGTCGTGCGGCGCGTCAAAACCCGTTCCAGGACCATAGAAGAAGCCGTAGCGCAGGATGACGGCCTCGAGGCGCGGGGCATGCATCGCCCACTGTTCGAGCATGGCCGCGCCGCGGACGGTGATGCCGCGTTCGCCCGTGGCGGCCAGATCGAGCGGATCGTCCTCGCCGTGAGGCTCCGGCCCGGGCGCATAGCTCCAGACGATGCTCTGCACCACGAGGCGGCGGGCGCCGGCGGCAAGCGCCGCCTGCGCGAGGTTGCGGGTTCCCTCGTCGCGCAGGCGAGCATTGCGCACGATGGCGTCATCCATCTTGGACGGATCCAGGGCGTCAGGCAGATCGGTCAACTGGTGGATGACGATCTCGGGGCGTGTCGCGAGGACGGCGCGCGACAAGGCCTCGGCATCGAGAGCATCCACGATGGCCGGCCGGGCGCCGAGACTTCGGAGTGCCTCGACCTTGGCCGGCGTGCGGGTCGTCCCCGTGACGTCATGGCCTGCAGCGCACAGGAGCGGGAGCAGCCGCTGGCCGACGGCGCCGGACGCACCGGCGAGGAAGATCCTGCGGGTCATGTTTGCCTGCCATCCTCCACCGGAATTTCCGTCGTCCATTTCGGGACCTCCAGGACGATCTCGCTGGTGTAGGAGCGGATGCCCGGTGCGGTCGCCAGCACGTGGCGCGCGAAGGCCTGGTAGTCGGCCACGTTCTTGCTGCGCACGAGCAGGACGTAGTCGATGTCGCCGGCCACGGTCAGGCAGAACGCCACGCGCGG
>DATIXH010000253.1:0-3615 GCA_035518775.1 Candidatus Acidiferrum sp. | reverse complement strand
GCGGGCTCGACCACCGTGTGGGCCGGCGTCTGTGCGCGCTCGACCGTCGTCGATTTGAACGTGCAGCCGCCGAGCGCAGACGCGACGACGGCAAGGGCGATGATGCTGGTTCTCACAGGACGATCCTCCTCGGCTGGGCGGCGTGTGTGAACACTGCGCCGTCACATCGTGACGCTGGACAGGGAAGAAACGCGCGACGGGCCGTGCGGTTCCGCGCGGGCACAGCCGCTGGCCGTCAAAACACGCCGGGATCAGCCGCGCCGTGCGACTGCGGTACACGTGCTCACGCAGAGCCGCGCAGGGGTATAGGGACGCGGCGCGGCGCGCGCCCGTCGCTGCGTCGCCCCGTATCCAGCGTACGCGCCCGCGTGCGAGGCCGGGCGCGCGCAGCGCACCCCTACAAGTTCCACCAACGGGCCGGATTGATGCGGCGAATCATGCCGCACAGACCCAAAGGGAATGTTTCTTAGTGCTTGCGCGGCGAGCTCAGTCAGCCGCCTGCGCGGTCGTCCCTGCCTTCGAGGCCGGGCCGGCGATGGGGACGTTGCAGGTGACCTGGGTGCCTTCGCCGGGGGTGGAGTGCAGTTCCACGGTGCCGTGGTGGAGCTCGACCAGCTTCTTCACCAGGGCGAGGCCGAGGCCGGCGCCGGTGGGGCGGCCCTGGCTGGAGATGCGGGCGAACTTCTCCCACACGATGCCCTGGTCCTGGGGGTCGATGCCGATGCCGGTGTCCGTCACCGTGATGGCCATGTCGTCGTCCTCGCGGCGCGCCGAGATGACGATGCGGCCGCCGGGCGGCGTGAACTTTATCGAGTTGCTGACGATGTTGTAGATCGCCTGCTTCAGCCGGCGCTCGTCGCCGATGAGCGTGCCGATGCCATCCGGGCAGTCGATGGCGAACTGCAGGTTGCGGTTGCGGGCGCGCTCGACCGCGAAGGTCTCCACGCTGGTCAGCAGCGATCGCACATCGACCGGCGCCAGCTCCAGCTGCAGATAGCCGGCCTCGATGGTGGCGATATCCAGGATGTCGTTGATCAGCGAGATCAGGCGGTTCGAGGCGTCGAGGATACCCTGCGCATATTCGGACTGGCGCTCGTTGAGCGTGCCGAAATAGGACTGATTGAGGATCTCGGCGAAGCCGATGATGGCGTTGAGCGGCGTGCGCAGCTCGTACGAGACGTTGGCGATGAACTCCGACTTCAGGCGGTCGGCGGTTTCCAGGGCGGCGTTGCGCTCGCGCAGCGCGCGCTCCACCCGCGTGCTGTCGGTGACGTCGAGGTAGGTGTAGAGGCAGCCGCCATCGGCCAGCGGCAAGGAGGAGAATATCAGCACCGTGCCGTCGCTGCGGTCGAGGCGGCCGCGCCGGGCGTCGCGGTCGTTGACGCGGCTGATGATCCGCTGGCGCAGGCGCGGCCAGTGCAGATGGGCCGGGAAGTAGGGACGGATGCGGTCGACGATCACGGAGACGTGCGGCTCGCCCTGGAGGTCGCCGTCCTGCAGGCCCCACATGCGGGCGTAGGCGGGATTGCTGAGCTTCAGCCGGCCGTCGCTGCCGAACACGACGATGCCCTCGAACAGGTGGTCGAGGGTCTCGCGCTGCACCTGGATGAGGGTGTTGTAGAGCCGCTCCACCCGCAGCGTGTCCGTGACGTCCTCGTAGGTGATGACGACGCCGCCGAAGGGGTGGGGCGTGGCGACCATGCGGATGGTGGTCTCGTCGGGCAGGTGCAGCAGCTCCTCGCGCGGACTGATCAGGCTCATCAGCTCGCGCGCGGTCTCCTTCTTGTAGCGCGGCATGTCCAGCTGCTCCGGCAGCTTGCGGCGCTCGCGCAGGGCCTCGAAGACCTCGCCCAGCAGCGGCTCGCCCTCGAGGAAGTCCTCATCGAGGCCGAACTGCTTCACATACTCGTTGTTGAAGAACTTCAGCCGGTGGTCGGGGCCGAAGATGACGATGCTGGTGGAGAGGCTCTCGAGCACGTCGCCGTGGGCGCCGACATGGCGGGCCAGCTCGGCGCGGCTCTCCTCGAGCGCGGTCTTGTCGACGGCGCGGCCGACGATGTGGGGGCCGGGGCCGATGCCCGGCAGCGGCGTCTCCGCGATCTCGAACAGGCGGCGGTCGCCGCCGACCACGACGTGCTTCTCCTCGGTCTGGGCGGCGTTGCGCTCGAGGGCGCGGCGGGCCAGGGCCTGGCCGCTCGCCTTGTCGGTGCCGCTGGTGAACTCGAGGCCGCGGGCGATGGCCTCCTCGCGCCGGGCATCGACGGCGCGCGCATAGGCGGCGTTGCCGTAGGCCAGGGTGAGGTCGCTGCGCCGCAGCCACACCGGCATGGGCAGGCTGTCGAGGATGGCGGCCAGGCGGTTGCGGCTGCGCTCGATCTCGCGCATCTGGTCGAGCGACTTGCTGGCGTCGCGGAAGGCCAGGCGGTCGACCTCGCCATATTCTCCGACGCTCAGGCGGGCGCCGCTGATCTGCAGCCGGCGCTTGCCGTCGACGGCGTCGGCGGTGAGCTCGAAGGCGGTGCCGTCGACGCGCAGCTGGAGCGCGGCCGAGGCGAAGCCGGCGCCGTCCTCCGGCGCCAGGCAGGCGGCGAGGTCGTCGACCGAGGCGGCAGGCTTGCCGGTCAGCCGCAGCAGCGCCGCTAGGCGCGGCGGGACCTCGATATGGTGGGAATCGCGGCGCCACAGGGCGACGCCCTCCGTATCGGTATCGAGGGCGGCGGCGGCCACGGCGGCATCGGCGGCCAGGCGGTCGCGCTCACGGCGGACTTGTCGGTAATGGCGATGGGCCAGATAGAGCAGCGCCAACAGGATGAGGACGGCGCTGCCGGCGAGATAGGACGGGTTGGCGTTGAAGGCCATGTCCGGGAAGCCGGAGTCAGTCGATTGGGCGCAGGCCGACGCCGCCGAGAGGCTCAGCGTTGCGACAATCCCGACTCCTGAGGCCCGCCGCAGCGGGCACCCGAACCAACGGTTCCCCACGGCCGCCACCATAGGCCTCAAGGCCTTTCAGATCAAGGCGTTAAGACTTTCGACCGAACATGTAGGGGCGGCCCCATGTGGCCGCCCGCGGCCGGGGGCGACCACGTGGGCTCGCCCCTACAAAAATCGCAACCGTCGCCCTTTTTAATACCGGTAGTGGTCGGACTTGAAGGGACCGGCAGCGGCGACGCCGAGGTATTGGGCCTGCTTGTCCGTGAGTTTGGTGAGCTTGGCGCCGACCTTGCCGAGGTGGAGGGCGGCGACCTTCTCGTCCAGATGCTTGGGCAGGACGTAGACCTGCTTCTCGTACTTGGCGCCGTTGGTCCAGAGCTCGATCTGGGCCAGCACCTGGTTGGTGAAGGAGGCGCTCATGACGAAGCTCGGATGGCCGGTGGCGCAGCCGAGATTGACCAGGCGACCCTCGGCCAGGACGATCAGCCGCTTGCCGTCGGGGAAAATCACTTCATCCACCTGCGGCTTTACTTCTTCCCATTTGAAGTTGGAAAGCGCGCCGATCTGAATTTCGGAATCGAAGTGGCCGATGTTGCAGACAATGGCGCGGTCTTTCATCTGGCGCATGTGGTCCTGCGTGATCACATCCACGTTGCCCGTCGCGGTCACGAAGTTGTCGCCGAT
>DATIXH010000252.1:0-14210 GCA_035518775.1 Candidatus Acidiferrum sp. | reverse complement strand
GACGGCGGGCGAGTCGGTGCTGGCTTCGGACATCGCGGCGGGCAAGCTGACCTTCACGCCAGCCGTCGACGCCAACGGCAGCGGCTATGCCAGCTTCACCTTCCAGGTGCAGGACGACGGCGGCACGGCCAACGGCGGCGTCGATCTCGACCCGACGCCGAACACTATCGCCATCAACGTCACCTCGGTCAACGACGCGCCGGCGGGCGCGGACAACACGGTCACGACGAACGAAGATACGGCCTACGCCTTCACCGCCGCCGACTTCGGCTTCAGCGATGCGAAAGACAGCCCGTCCAACGCGCTGCTGGCCGTCCATATCGACAATCTGCCCGGCGCGGGGCTACTGCTGCTCGACGGCGTGGCCGTGACGGCAGGGCAATCGGTGCTGGCGTCGGACATCGCAGCGGGCAAGCTCACGTTCACGCCGGACGCCGACGCCAACGGCAGCGGCTATGCCAGCTTCACCTTCCAGGTGCAGGACGACGGCGGCACGGCCAACGGCGGCGTCGATCTCGACCCGACGCCGAACACGATCACCGTCGACGTGACGCCGGTCAACGACGCGCCGATCAACGGCGTGCCGGGCGCGCAGAGCATGAGCGAGGACGGGACCTTGACGTTCTCGGCCGGCACCGGCAACGCCATCTCTGTCGCCGATGTCGACGCCGGCGGCGGCAACGTTCAGGTGACGCTGGCCGCCACCGACGGCGTGCTCAGCTTGGCCGGCACGAGCGGTCTTGCCGTGAGCGGCGACGGCACCGGTACGGTGACCGTCACGGGCACCTTGTCCGATATCAATGCCGCGCTGAATGGGCTGGTCTTTGCGCCGAACGCCGACTTCAACGGCATTGCCGACCTGACGATCACGACCGACGACCAGGGCAACACCGGCGCCGGCGGCGCCCGGACCGACATCGATTCCGTGTCCATCACGGTCAACGCGGTCGACGACGCCCCGGTCAACAGCGTACCCGGCGCCCAGTCGGTCGACGACAACGCCGCCCTGATCTTCAGCGGCGGCAATGGCATCAGCGTTGCCGACCTGGATGCCGGCGGCAACGATGTCTCGGTGACGGTCAGCGTCGACCAGGGACTGCTCACACTGGCCGGCACCGCCGGACTCACGGCTGTGAGTGGCGATGGCAGCGGCACGGTCGACCTCACGGGCAACCTCACGGCCATCAATGCTGCGCTCGACGGCCTGAAGTTCGAGCCGACGGCCGGGTCGACGGCGGCCACGCTGACGATCAATACGGACGACCTCGGCCACTCCGGAGCAGGCGGTCCGCTCGGCGACGCAGACTCCGTGGACATCACCGTCAACGCCCATCTGACGGGTACGGCCGGTGCCGACCTGCTGCAGGGCGGGGCTGGTAACGACACGCTGGACGGCGGCGGGGGCGGAGCCGACACCCTGAGCGGCGGGGCCGGCGACGATCGGCTCGTCTGGGATCCTGCCGGCGCACAGGTCGATGGTGGCGCCGGAACCGATACGCTGCTCGTGAGCGGGACCATCGATCTCACGGGCGTTTCCACCATAGCCAATATCGAGCAGGTCGAGCTTGGCAGCGGTAGCACGCTGACGCTGCAGGCCGCGGACGTCGTGAGCATGACCGATGGGTCGCACACGCTTTCCGTCCTCGGCGATGCGAGCAATACCCTCAACATCGGGGTGGGTTGGACCGAGACGGTCCCCACCGGTCCGACCCATACCTACGTCGATGGCGGTGGCGCGACGCTGATCGTCGACTCCAACATCATCGTAGTCACCAGCTGATGACCGGCCACCTCTCAATTCTCCCGCGCCTGCGGGCCGCGTTTCGACGGGTGGTCGCGTTAACCATTGTTGTTAGCGTTACCGCCGCCGCGGGTTGGGCCGTGCGACCGGCAGCGGCCGACACCGCCGCGCGCGAGTACCTGATCAAGGCCGCCTTCGTCTACGACATGCTGAAGGCCACGCAGTGGCCGAAGGCGCATGCCGGCCGCGTCGTGCTGTGCGTCCTCGGCCGCGACCCCTTCGGCGCGGCCTGGCGCTCGATCGAGGGCCGTCCCGTGGGGCGGGGCAAGCTCGACGTCGTCCCGCTGCAGGACGCGAACGGTTTCGCCGGCTGCGACGCCCTGTTCGTCGGCACGTCGGAGCGCGCCACCTGGCAGCAGATCCGCGGCGGCCTCGTCGCGCGGCCGATCCTCACCATGAGCGAGATGACGGGCTTCGCCCAGGACGGCGGCATGGTGGCGCTCATGAACGTCGACAATCGCCTGCGCTTCGACGTCAACCTGAAGGCCGTCCGCAAGGCCGGGCTGGCCATCAACACCGACGCGCTGGAACAGGCCAACATGGTCCATGCGCGGGCGGCGGCGGTGCGACCGCGCATCGACAGCGCCGCCAATCGCGCTTGACAGCCCATTGAAATCGCCTACATTCCAATTACGACTAAATTGGTCGTAATTGGAAGCGAGAGGCGGTTTCGTGATCCGGCTCAGCCGATTGGCCGACTATGGCGTTGTTTTGGCGTGCCAGATGGCCGTCAAGGCCGATCGCTGCCACAACGCCTTCGATCTGGCCGCGGCCACCGGCCTGCCCGCCCCGACCGTGAGCAAGCTCCTAGCGGCCTTGGCCCGGGCCGGTGTCCTGGTGTCGCAGCGCGGCGCCAAGGGCGGCTACCGGCTGGCGCGCGCGCCGGAGGCGATCACGGCCGCGGATATCGTGAGCGCTGTCGACGGGCCGATCGCGCTCACGGTCTGCATCGAGCACGGCTCCGGAGCCTGCGACGTGGAGTCGCTCTGTCCGACGCGCAGCGGCTGGCGACGGATCAACGATGCCGTGCGCGACGCCATGAAGAGCGTCTCCCTGGCCGAGCTCGCTTTCACGGTGCCGGCCGGCGTGGCCGACACACACCCCCTGCCCGCCGCCACGACGGCCGCCCCCGACAAGACAGCCCCCTCCTAGCACGCGGAAACCGAACAGGAACATGGCATCTGTACCCAGCACGATCGAAACCGTCCGCGCCGTCGCCGGCGAGAAGTACAAGTACGGCTTCGTCACGGACATCGAGACGGAGACCGCTCCGAAGGGCCTGAGCGAGGACACGATCCGCTTCATATCCGCCAAGAAGTCGGAGCCGCAGTGGCTGCTCGACTGGCGGCTGCGCGCCTATCGCGCCTGGACGCAGATGGAGGAGCCGAACTGGGCCAGGCTCGGCTATCCCCCGATCGACTATCAGGACGCCTACTACTATTCCGCGCCCAAGGTGAAGCAGACGCCGAAGAGCCTGGACGAGATCGATCCGGAGCTGCTGAAGACCTACGAGAAGCTGGGCATCCCCCTGCGCGAGCAGGAGCGGCTGGCGGGCGTCGCCGTCGATGCCGTGTTCGACAGCGTGTCCGTCGCAACCACCTTCCGCAAGAAGCTGGAGGAATACGGCGTCATCTTCTGCTCGATCTCCGACGCGGTGCAGAAGCACCCGGAGCTGATCCGCAAGTATCTCGGCAGCGTCGTCCCCTATGCCGACAATTTCTTTGCGACTTTGAACTCCGCGGTCTTCACCGACGGCTCCTTCGCCTATATCCCCGAGGGCGTACGCTGTCCGATGGAGCTGTCGACCTATTTCCGCATCAACGCGGCGCAGACCGGGCAGTTCGAGCGCACCCTGATCATCGCCGAGCGCGGCAGCTATGTGAGCTACCTCGAGGGCTGCACAGCGCCGATGCGCGACGAGAACCAGCTCCACGCCGCCGTGGTCGAGCTGGTGGCGCTCGACGACGCCGAGATCAAGTACTCGACCGTGCAGAACTGGTACCCCGGCGACGAGAACGGCAAGGGCGGCATCTACAACTTCGTGACCAAGCGCGGCGCCTGCCGCGGCCGCAACTCGAAGATCTCTTGGACTCAGGTGGAGACCGGCTCGGCCATCACCTGGAAGTATCCCAGCTGCATCCTGCAGGGCGACAACTCGGTCGGGAAGTTCTACTCGATCGCCATCACCAACAACTACCAGCAGGCCGATACCGGGACGAAGATGATCCACATCGGCAAGAACACGCGCTCGACGATCATCTCCAAGGGCATCTCGGCAGGTAAAGCGCAGAACACCTACCGCGGGCTGGTCCGCGTCCTTCCGACTGCGGCAAACGCGCGGAACCACACCCAGTGTGATTCGCTGCTGATCGGCGACAAGTGCGGCGCCCATACCGTGCCCTATATCGAGAGCCGCAACCGCTTGGCCCGGGTGGAGCACGAGGCGACGACCTCGAAGATCAGCGAGGACCAGCTGTTTTACTGTCGCCAGCGCGGCCTGTCGGCCGAAGACGCCGTGTCGCTCATCGTCAACGGCTTCTGCAGGGAAGTGCTGCAGGAGCTGCCGATGGAGTTTGCGGTGGAGGCCCAGAAGCTCGTGGGCATCAGCCTGGAAGGCAGCGTCGGCTGACGCCGCGAAAATCGGGATTACGCATCGGAAGAATGGGAATGCTGGACATCAAGAACCTGCATGTGACGGTCGACGGCAAGGCGATCCTCAAGGGCCTGGACCTCAAGGTCGGCGCGGGCGAAGTGCACGCGATCATGGGGCCGAACGGCTCGGGCAAGAGCACGCTCGCCTATGTGCTGGCGGGACGCGAGGGCTACGAGGTGACCGACGGGGCCGTCCTCTATGAGGGCCGCAACCTGCTCGACCTGGCGCCGGAGGAACGCGCGCGGGAGGGGATCTTCCTGGCGTTCCAGTATCCGGTCGAGATTCCCGGCGTCGGCAGCAACAGCTTCCTGAAGGCGGCCGTGAATGCGGTGCGCAAGCATCGGGGACTGCCGGAATATGATGCCATGGAATTCCTCAAGCTGATCCGCGAGAAGCGCGATCAGATTGGCGTCGGCGAGGAGATGCTGAAGCGGTCGCTCAACGTCGGCTTCTCCGGCGGCGAGAAGAAGCGGGCCGAGGTACTGCAGATGACGCTGCTCGAGCCGCGCTTGGCCATTCTCGACGAGACGGATTCGGGACTTGATATCGACGCCCTCAAGGTCGTGGCCAACGGCGTCAACGCGCTGCGCAGTCCGGAGCGGGCGATCCTCATGATCACCCACTATCAGCGGCTGCTCGACTATGTGGTGCCCGACTTCGTGCATGTGCTTTCCGACGGCCGCATCGCCGAATCCGGCGGCAAGGAACTGGCCTTGAAGCTGGAGAAGGAAGGTTACATCAGCCACCGCCGGCCTGCCGGCGAGCCGGCCGCACCGCGAGTCTGAGCCGAACCATGCCACGCGACAGCCGCACCATCCCCCTGCCCTACGCCGACCACTTCGCGGCGGTGGCGGCGACGTTGCCCGGACACGGGCTGCCGTGGCTGCGCGATTTGCGCGCGCAGGCGATCGAGCGCGTCCGCCAGCTTGGCCTGCCCACGATCCGCAACGAGCGCTGGAAATATACGAACCTCAGCTCCTTGGCCGCCGTCCCGTTCGAGCCGGCCGCGCCTGACTCGCGGCCGGGCTCGCCAGGCCCATTGCCGGCGATGATCGGCGGCTGCCGCGTCGTGTTCGTCGATGGCTCGTATCGGGCGGACCTGTCGGCAGGCCCTCTGCCGCGTGGTGTCACGCTGACGAGCCAGGCCGTGCTGCTGCGCGAGAATCCCGCGCGGGCACGCGCGCTGTTCGCCGACCATGATGCCGGGGCGGATTCGCTCGGAGCCCTCAATCTCGCGTTCGCGCGGGACGGCTACATCATCGAGATAGCGGGCGGAGCGAACGTCGAAGACCCCGTGGAATTGCTGCATCTGACGACACCCGGCGCAACCGCCGCGGCTTACCACACCCGCAACGCGATCATCGTGCAGAACGGCAGTTCGGCTGCCGTCATCGAGACGTTCCTGCACGATACGGCGACCGTCTACTGGGCGCAGCCGGCAACCGAGATCCGCGTCGGCCCCGGCGCCACGCTGCGCCACTACAAGGATCAGAACGAAGGCGCCAAGGCATTTCACACGGCCACGACCGATGTGCGCGTGGCCGAGAGCGGCCGCTACGAGAACTTCGTATTGACCACCGGCGCCGTGCTGTCGCGCAACGAGATCGCGGTGGTTCTCGATGGCCGCGGCGCGTCCTGCCGTCTCGACAGCGGTTATCTGGCGCGCGGACGGCAGCATGCCGACAACACGACGTCGATCATTCACGCCAAGCCGCACACGACCAGCGCGGAAGTCTACAAGGGCGTGCTCGATGACCAGGCGCGCGCCGTCTTCCAGGGCCGCATCGTCGTCGAGAAGGACGCGCAGAAGGCCGACGGCCATCAGCTGAACAAGACCATCCTGCTCTCGGATCGGGCGGAAATCGACACCAAGCCGGAGCTCGAGATCTTCGCCGACGACGTGAAATGCAGTCACGGCGCGGCGGCGGGTGAGCTCGACGAGGACGCGCTGTTCTATCTGCGCGCCCGCGGCATCGACCAGACCGATGCGCGGCGCCTGCTGGTCGAGGCGTTCGTCGCAGAGGCGCTCGAGAACATCAGCGATGGCGCGATCCGCGCGGCCTTCGAGCGCCGCATCGGGAACTGGATGTCGACCGCCGGTGAGCGGGAGCAGGCCGCATGACCGCCGCGAACCGCCCCCTGGCCGCCGCCAACACGCCGAGCTTCGACGTGGAGCGCGTGCGCGCCGACTTCCCGATCCTCGCGCGCCCGGTCCATGGGAAGCGGCTGGCCTTCCTCGACAGCGCCGCCAGCGCCCAGAAGCCGCGCGCGGTGATCGATGCCGTGAGCCATTGCTACGAGGCCGAGTACGCCAACGTCCATCGCGGCGTCTACTGGCTGAGCGCGCGCGCGACCCAGGGCTACGAGGGCGCGCGCGAGACGGTGGCGCGCTTCCTCAATGCCCGCGATTCCGCCGAGATCATCTTCACCCGCAACGCCACGGCGGCGATCAATCTCGTCGCCTACAGCCTGGGCGCCGGCCACCTGAAGACCGGCGACGAGGTCGTGATCTCCTGGCTCGAGCACCATTCGAACATCGTGCCTTGGCAGATCCTGCGGGAACGCCTGGGCATCGTGCTCAAGGTCGTGCCGGTCAATGATGCCGGCGAGTTCCTGCTCGAGGAGTATGAGCGGCTGCTGAGCCCGCGTACGAAGCTGGTGGCGGTCACCCACACCTCCAATGCGCTCGGCACGATCACGCCGATCGGCGACATCGTCAGGCTGGCGCATGCCGCGGGCGCGCGCGTGCTGATCGACGGCTCGCAGGCCGCGCCGCATCGGCAGGTCGACGTGCAGGCGCTCGATTGCGACTACTTCGTCTTCACGGGCCACAAGGTTTACGGCCCCAGCGGCATCGGCGTGCTCTACGGCAAGGCCGACCTGCTCCGGGCCATGCCGCCCTTCGAGGGCGGCGGCGACATGATCCGCACCGTCAGCTTCGAGAAGACGGAGTTCGCGGACATTCCTAACCGCTTCGAGGCCGGCACGCCGCCGATCGCCGAGGCGATCGGCCTGGCCGCCGCCATCGACTACGTGACGGCGCTCAGGTTCGATCGCATCGCCGCCCATGAGCAGGCCGTGCTCACCTACGCCACCGAGCGGCTGTCGGATATTCCGGGGCTGCGCATCATCGGCACGGCGCGCAAGAAGGCGAGCATCCTGTCGTTCGTGATGGACAGCGCCCACCCGCACGATGTCGGCACCGTGCTCGACGAAGGCGGCGTCGCCGTGCGCGCCGGGCATCACTGCGCGCAGCCGCTGATGGAGCGCTTCGGCGTCGCCGGAACGGCCCGGGCCTCGTTCGGGTTGTACAACGGCTTCGACGATGTCGATCAGCTCGTCGAGGGCCTGCGCCGCGTGAAGGAGATCTTCGGCTGATGTCGGACCTGCGCGAACTCTACCAGGAGGTCATCCTCGACCACAGCCGGCAGCCGCGGAACTTCCGGCGGCCGGAGCACGCCAACCATGAGGCCAAGGGCGACAACCCCCTGTGCGGCGACAAGGTGACGGTGTTCCTGACGATCGAGGACGGCAAGGTCGTCGATGTCGGCTTCCAGGGCCGCGGCTGCGCCATCTCCATGGCCTCCGCCTCGCTCATGACCGAGATCATCAAGGGCAAGACCGAAGAGGAGGCGCGCGCGCTGTTCGAAAGCTTCCATGACGAGATGACAGGGAAGAGCGCCTGCCACGGCGCGGCGGCCGGCGAGCTCGACAAGCTCACGGTCCTGTCGGGTGTGCGCGAATATCCGATGCGCGTGAAATGCGCGACGCTCTCCTGGCATACGCTGATGGCCGCCCTAGATAGTCGGCAGAACAACGTGAGCACCGAAAGCGACGACCGGCTCTGACCATGCAGGAACCGACGACCAGGACCGACGACGTGCAGAAGACCGAACCGGTGGCGCCGGCGCGGGCGCTCGATGCCAGTGAGATCGAGGCGCTGCGGCTCGGCGTGGTCGAGGCCCTTCATACGGTCTACGACCCCGAGATTCCCGTGGATATCTACGAGCTCGGGCTGATCTACGACATCGCCGTCGCGCCGAGCGGCGACGTGGCCATCAAGATGACCCTGACCGCCCCCGGCTGCCCGGTCGCCGGCAGCATGCCGGATATGGTGAAGGACGCCGTGGGAACCGTTGAATCCGTTGGGAAAGTCGATGTCGAGCTGGTATGGGACCCGCCCTGGGACCGCGACCGCATGTCCGAGACTGCCCAATTGGCGCTGGGTATGATATAATTCGCGTGAATGGAGAGGATCGATGCGTAAGCCTTTGAGCCCGATAACTCTGACCGATGCCGCCGCGAATCGCGTCAAGGCGCTGTTGGCGCGCAGTGACGGCGGCGCGACGGGGCTGCGCATCGGCGTGAAGAGCAAGGGCTGCTCGGGCCTGTCGTACAGCATCGAGTATGCCGAGGCGAAGGGCCCGCACGACGAGGTCGTGGAGGACAAGGGCGTCACCATCTTCATCGACCCGAAGGCGACCCTCTTCATCCTCGGCAGCGAGGTCGATTACGTCGAGGACAAGCTGCAGTCCGGCTTCGTCTTCCGCAATCCCAACGAGAAGGGCCGCTGCGGCTGCGGCGAGTCGTTCCACGTCTAGCGATCGCTAGGCGAGGTCGAACAGCAACACCTCTGAACCCGTATCGGCGCCGATTTCGAGGCTCTGCTCGTCGCTGACGGCGGCGCCGTCGCCGGCGACCAGGGGCTGCCCGTTGAGCGTGACGGTGCCGCTGGCGACCTGCAGCCAGGCGTGGCGACCGGGCGGAATCGCATGCATCACAGTGTCGCCGGCGCCCAGATGCGAGACGTAGAGCCGGGCATCCTGATGCAGGCTGACGGAACCGTCGCGGCCGTCCGGCGAGGCCACCAGCCGCAGTCGGCCCTGCTTCTCCGCCGAGGGGAAGAAGCGCTGCTCGTAGCCCGGCGGCAGCCCGTCGCGGTTGGGCAGGATCCAGATCTGCAGGAAGTGCACGGACTGCGAGGGCGACGGGTTGAATTCGCTGTGGGTGATGCCGGTGCCGGCGGTCATGCGCTGCACCTCGCCCGGGCGGATCGTGGTGCCGTTGCCGAGGCTGTCCTTGTGCTCGAGCGCGCCGTCGAGGACGTAGCTGATGATCTCCATGTCGCTGTGGCTGTGGGCGCCGAAGCCCTGCCCCGGCGCCACCCGGTCCTCGTTGATCACGCGCAGGCTGCGGAAACCCATATGCCGGCGATCGCGGTAGCTGCCGAACGAGAAGGTGTGGCGGCTGTCGAGCCAGCCCAGCTCGGCCCGGCCGCGCTCGTCGTGACGGCGAATCGTGATCACTGTCCGCCTCCTCCGGCTTCGCCATAGAAATGCCAGCCGGACTTTGCCAAGGTCAAGGTCCGGCAACGGCGGGGCGGTACGGTGCGTGTTCGGCTGGCGACCTTCAACATCGAGAACCTCGGCCGGCGCGGCGGCGACGCCCTGACCACCGAGGCGCGCCGCCCGACGCTCCAGGCCCAGCTGACCCGCCTCGACGCCGACATCCTCTGCCTGCAGGAGGTCAACGCGCAGGAGGTGAAGCCCGGACCGGCGCGCCAGCTGCGCGACCTCGAGAGCGTGCTGGCGGGCACGGCCTACGCGGCCTTCCATCGCGCCTGCACGCTGCGCAAGAGCGGCGTCGGGCCGCTCGACATCCACAACCTCGTCACCTTGAGCCGCTGGCCGATCCTGGAGATGCGCCAGCTCTGGAACGATCTCGTGGAGGCACCGAGCTACCGCCGGACCAACGGCGAGACCTCCACGGTGCCGTGGGAGCGTCCGATCCTGCAATGCGCCATCGACCTCGGCGGCAGGCGGCCGCTGCATGTGATCAACCTCCACCTGCGGACGCCGCTTGCGGCCTACATTGCCGACCAGAAGCTGCCGTCCGGGGAATGGAAATCGGTCGCCGGCTGGGCCGAGGGTCTGTTCGCCACGGCCGTGAAACGCGCCGGCCAGGGCCTGGAGGTGCGCCTGGCCGCCGATCGCCTGTTCGACGCAGACCCGGAGGCGATCGTCGCCGTGGCGGGCGACTTCAATGCGGCCGCGGGCGAACTGCCCGTGCGGATCGTGCGCGGCGATCCCGCGGAGACCGGCAACGCCGCGCTGGCCGGCCGGGCCCTCGTTCCGCTGGCAGAGGCGATCGGCGCCGAGGCCTTCACCGTCGTGCATGGCCAGCACCGCTTCATGCTCGACCACATCCTGGCGTCGCGGACGCTGGCGCTGGCCTGCCGCAAGATTGCCATCGACAACGCGTCACTGCTTGATGAGACTGAGGATGACGCGCTCGCTGCGCGCCGCCCCGGATCCTATCATGCGCCGGTCGTAGCCGAGTTCGAGTTGCCGTAGCGGCCGGCGACACCGATCCATCCAAGAGAAGATGCCATGAGCGTCACCCTCGACTTCTACGGCGCCGCCGGGTCCGTGACCGGCTCCTGCTACCGGATCAGCCATCCGAAGGGCCGCTTCCTCGTGGACTGCGGGATGTTCCAGGGCTCGAAGACGCTGAACGCCCTCAACTACCGCCCCCTGCCCTTCGATCCGCGCGAGCCCGAGTTCCTGCTGCTCACGCACGCCCACATCGACCACAGCGGCATGATCCCGCGCCTGGTGAAGGCCGGCTTCCGCGGGCCGGTGTTCGCGACGCAGAGCACGGCCGACCTGCTGACGTTCATGCTGCCCGACAGCGGCAACATCCAGGAGAGCGAGGTCGAGCGCATCAACCGCCGCAACATCCAGCGCAGCGAGCCCGAGGTGACGCCGATCTACACGCGCGCCGATGCCGAGGCGACGCTGAAGCAGGTGCGCGAGGTCGCCTACGAGAAATGGCTCGAGGCCGGGCCGGGCGTGCGGGCCCGCTACTGGAACGCCGGCCACATCCTGGGCTCTGCCTCCATCGAGATCGAGGTGCAGACGGGCGACCCGACGCAGCCGCGCCTGCGCCTCCTGTTCTCCGGCGATCTCGGGCCGGCGCACAAGGCGTTCCATCCCGATCCCGAGGCGCCCGAGGGCTTCGACTACGTGATCGCGGAGTCGACCTATGGCGGGCGCGACCGGCCCGAGCTGACGCCCGAGCAGCGCCGCAAGGTGCTGCGCGACGAGGTGATGGCGGCGATGAAGCGCGGCGGCAATCTGCTCATCCCGTCCTTCGCCATCGAGCGCAGCCAGGAGCTGATGCTCGACTTCGCGCATCTGTTCCGCACGAAGCAGCTGCCGCAGATGGCCGTCTACATCGACTCGCCGCTGGCCGTGCGGGCGACGCAGGTGTTCGCGGCCCATGCCAGGGACCTCGAGGACATGGAGGATGGCTCGCCCTTCGCGATGCCGAATTTCCACTTCGTCGAGACGGTCGAGCAGAGCAAGGCCATCAACCGCATCACCGGCGGCGCCATCATCATGTCGGCGAGCGGGATGTGCGAGGCCGGGCGCATCCGCCATCATCTGAAGAACAATCTCTATCGGCCGGAGGCCACGGTGCTGTTCGTCGGCTACCAGGCCCCGGGCACGCTCGGTCAGCTGCTGCTGGCGGGCGCGAAGTCGGTGCGCATCCACGGCGAGGAGGTGAATGTCCGCGCCGCCATGCGGCGGCTGGAGGCCTACTCCGGCCATGCCGACGGTCCCGAGCTCGTGGCCTGGATACGCGAGCGGCTGCCGGTCCGTCAGGGCATGTTCCTGACGCATGGCGAGGAGGAGTCACGCGCCGCCTTCAAGCAGGCGCTGGTCGCTGCCGGCTGCGACGGCAGCAAGATCTTCCTGCCCCAGCTCGACGACAGCTTCGACCTGACGGCGGCGACGATCCATGCGCCGCACGAGCGTCGTCTCCCGCCGGAGGCGGTCGGCCGCCACGACTGGCACAACAGCTATGCCGCGCTCGTCCTGGAGCTGCGCCAGCGGCTGGATGGTCTGCCCGACGACAAGGCGCGCGCAGCCCTGCTGGCGCGGATCCAGAAGACTCTCGGCCCACCGGCTGCCCATCCTTGATCACTGCACGGGAACAGACATCTTGCTCAACCTCATCGCCATCTTCACGACCGTGTTTCTTGCCGAGCTCGGCGACAAGACGCAGCTCGCGACGCTTTTGTTCGCCTCGGATGCGCGCCAGCATCCTGCGCTGGTGTTCGTGGCGGCTGCCGCCGCGCTTTGCCTGTCGACGGCCATCGCGGTGCTGCTCGGCAGCATGGCGGGGCACTACCTGACGCGCATGCCGCTGAAGCTCCTCGCCGGCCTCGGCTTCATCGCCATCGGCCTGTGGACGCTCTACGGCCATTTCCAGGGCGCCTGAGCCATGCAGGTCGACGGCGTTCCCTACCGCACCATCTGGCTGTCCGGCGACGGGCGGACCGTCGACATCATCGACCAGACCCTGCTGCCGCACGATTTCCGGATCGTGCGGCTGGAGACGATCGACGATGCGGCGCGCGCCATCAAGGCCATGCAGGTGCGGGGCGCGCCCTTGATCGGCGTGACCGCCGCCTACGGCCTCTGTCTCTCCCTGCACGAGGATGCCTCGAACGCCGCCATCGAGCGCAACTGCGCCGCCCTGCTCGCCACCCGCCCGACCGCCGTCAATTTGCGCTGGGCGCTGGCAGACATGCGGCAGGTGCTTACCAACCTGCCGGTCGAGCGGCGGCTGGCGGCCGGCTATCGGCGCGCCGCGGAGCTCGCCGACGACGACGTGGCCACCTGTGCCGCCATCGGCGACCACGGGCTGCCGCTGATCCGCGCGGCCTGGGAGCGGACCGAACGGGCGCGGCCGGTGAACGTGCTCACGCACTGCAATGCTGGCTGGCTGGCGACGGTTGATTGGGGCACGGCGCTGGCGCCGATCTACAAGGCCAAGGCGGCCGGCATCCCCGTGCATGTGTGGGCCGACGAGACGCGGCCGCGCAACCAAGGCGCCGCGCTCACGGCCTGGGAACTGGGGCGTGCCGGCGTGCCGCATACGGTCATCGTCGACAATGTCGGCGGACACCTGATGCAGCACGGCAAGGTCGACCTCTGCATCGTCGGCACCGACCGCACCACGGCGACCGGCGACGTCGCCAACAAGATCGGCACCTATCTGAAGGCGCTGGCGGCGAAGGACAACGGGGTGCCCTTCTACGTCGCCCTGCCCTACAGCACCATCGACTGGAGCCTGACCGACGGCGTCAAGCAGATCCCGATCGAGGAGCGCGATGCCGCCGAGGTGACTGTCATGCGCGGCCGCGGCGCCGACGGCCGCCTGGCCGCCGTGCAGCTGACGCCCGACGGCAGCCCGGCCGGCAACTACGCCTTCGACGTGACGCCGGCACGGCTGGTGACGGGCCTGATCACCGAGCGCGGCGTCTGCCCGGCCTCGCGCGAGGGCCTGCTCGGACTATATCCGGAGCGGCGGGCAACCGCTCCCGCGGCGAGTCCTGCGCCGACACCTTGACGACTTGCAGGGGTAGCGGAGGCTTTTTGGCTAGGCCAGCATTTCGATGATCTCGTGCTCCTCTACACCGAGCAGATAGTACGCCACGAACGCGGCAGACTCTCGCGGGGACGCATTGTCGAAGCTGCGGATACGGAGGTTGGCGGGCTCAAAGAAGGCATCGCCGGCCTGCAGGGTCTTGGCCGGCCGTCCCTCGATCTGGAACAGGACAGAGCCCGTGAGGATATGGCCGACCACCGGGCAAGGATGGCGGTGTGGTCCCGTGGACTGGCCGGGCGCCAGATCGATGCGTTTGATTTCGACGCGGTCGACGACGTGGCCGCTGCCGAGCGCGGC